>DNPP01000345.1:0-1099 GCA_003501365.1 Bacillota bacterium | reverse complement strand
CATCAATGGCGATATGAACCACTGTGCCGGTAACCTGCACTTCTTCACAGGAGATTGATTCCGTAGCCATCAACCGACTGTTGCCGGCCAAAACAGTTTTTCCTTCCACCACTGCCTGAATACCCCGGCCTGAAATCTCGCTATAATCCGTGATTTTGTTTGGAGAGATTTCCTGGTCCCAAGCCTTAAGAATGGAGAGAGCAATCGGGTGATTGGAATAACTCTCGGCATATGCAGCATATTTCAGTAAATCGGTTTTGGAGAACAGACCACTGGTATGAATGTTGGTTACTTTAAATTCACCTTTGGTCAAGGTGCCGGTCTTGTCAAAAACTACGGTTTCCACATTGTTTAAAGCTTCTAGGTAATTACCGCCCTTGATTAAAATCCCGTTTTTGGAAGCCCCGCCGATGCCGCTGAAAAAACTTAGCGGAATGGAAATTACCAAGGCACAGGGGCATGATACGACCAGGAATACAAGAGCCCGGTTGATCCAGGAGGCAAACGTAGCCCCGGGAATAATCAAAGGCGGGATGAATGCCAATATAGCAGCGGTTACAACCACGGCTGGAGTATAATATTTAGCGAATTTGGTGATGAAATTTTCGGTAGGCGCTTTTTTGGCCCCGGCGTTTTCAACCAGTTTGAGGATTTTCGCCACAGTGGACTCGCCAAACTCTTTGGTTACTGCCACTGTGAGCAAGCCGTTCTTATTGATAGAACCGGATAAAACCTCATTTCCTACCGCTACTTCCCGCAATGCTGATTCACCGGTTAAGGCCGACGTATCCAACGAAGAATTTCCATCGATAATTTTTCCGTCCAACGGGATTTTTTCCCCCGGTTTGATGATAATGATATCTCCAATTCCAACCTCATCAGGACTGACGCGACGGGTCTCATCACCGGTTCTTAAATTGGCGAAGTCAGGCCGGATATCCATCAAAGCGGCGATCGAACGTCGGGATCGGTGAACTGCCAACTGTTGAAAGAATTCACCGACTTGATAAAAAAGCATTACCGCCACGCCTTCGGGAAATTCTCCAATGGCAAAAGCACCAACGGTTGCTAGGCCCATTAAAAAGTTTTCATCAAAGAT
>DNPP01000243.1:10675-19073 GCA_003501365.1 Bacillota bacterium | reverse complement strand
TATCAAAATGAATATACAGTATTAGGAGAAAGATAGTATGAGGGGGCTTCTTCTAAAGGCGAAGAATGAGGATTGACATAAGGCGGCCTCAAGCCAGCAAATTAATTCGGGCAAAAATATAACTCAGGTCATCCTCTTTCAGCACCACCCGGAAATATTCGCTGCCTTCCATTTGAACTGGGATATAGCCGTTATAATCCAGATATTTCTGGCTTTTGCGGCGGTCAAACCAATGAACCAGGGCAATATTACCGTCAGTGATCTCAATGGCGGTAATACCCTTTTTGCCGATAACGCAGCCTGAATTGAAGATACAGGGAACCATCAGATCCGAATTGTAAAGACTGCTGCGAGAGCTGTTGCGTTTATTCTTTTTGGTGGATAAATAACGGAGTTCTTCATGGAACTTCTTAATTTTGGCGGCTAATTTTACCTGGTTAGCTTCATCGGCTGAAGAATAATCACGGCAATACTGTTCAATTTTAAATTTAAGGTACTCAATCTTGGCGAGAGATTCGAACAATGGCCGGTGTGTATGGCCGATCAGCGAAACGATCTTATGATCGCGGGCGTAGTTATATACTCTTCGTTCCGTATTGAACTTTATGGTAGAGTCGTGCGAGACCGAATAATTTTTGATCCCGACGGGACCCGCCAAATACTTTAAAATAATGGTGCAAAGGAAGTGGAAGCGCTCCATTACTAAAGAGGCTTGATGACCATGAAAAACTACAATCTGATTATTGTGATAATTTAGTTTGACGCTATGGTACAGCGGTGTTTTTAAATAGCTCAGTTTTTTAGAAAGTAATTCATGGTCATGATTGCCGACAATTTTTAAAAAGGATTTGGTTTTGGCAAATCGTTCAAACAGTTTATAAAGGTCGCACCAGCGTTCGGAGATTTGTTTGAAGGAAAATTTTTGCAACTCCTCAATATCGCCGTTTAAGATAAGTCGAAAGTGGTTTTTTAAGTAATACTGTTCCAGGATATATTTGAAAAAATCGGAATTAGGCAGAAAATCATCCTGTTTACCGCCATCCCCCATATGCAAGTCGCTGAAGATCACGATTTTATCATGATCGGTAATGGTAAGATTGGGGGCTTCCTGAAAGAGCTTAGTCAGCGACTTATCCAATTTGTTCTCATGTACTCTCATGGTTTGCTGTACCTCATGTTTATAACGGATTTACCGTGGAGTTTAAACGTTTAGCCAATTTTTCATCGAGTAATTCCCGGATTCCCTCGGTTACTTCTTGATATATTTTGTTTTTGCCAACTTTGAGCCGCTGGTAGGATTTTAGAATATCAAGAGTTAGGATAATCCGAGTACTGCTACAATGCAATTCCCCCCGGATATGGCTGCCGATACGTTCGAAACCCAGAACTTTGGTGTGAAAATGCAAGGGTGAATGAGGGTCTGTTTCAAAGACATCAGTTAAGAAATGGCTATAACCCCGTTCAACCACTTCTTTGATGGAAGCCCGCATTAACCGTAAAGCAACCCGGATGTTCTTGCGGTATTGCGGCAGAATCATAAAACGGCCTATCTCAACCATCCGGCACTCCCGAGCCATTTTATCCAGATCGATTCCTTGATTGAGGGTCACACCCAATTCAGCCGGGAAATCCAGCGAGGGATCATAGGTTAACCGGATGACACCGGCGGGCTCGTTATTTACAAAAGCCAAAAACCAAGAATATTCCTGAGATGAACCAATATCATTTGAAATCTCACTTTCCGGCATGGAGATCCAGTTCTTCTCCAACTGATAGACTTTGGTAATAACCTCAATTGCTTGGACCCGAATTTCTTCATTGACTACTTTCATAACTTTAATGGTGGACATGGTATCACTCCTCTCAAATTTTCAAATTAGTATTTTTTCCGTAAGGGTCGGATCAAGGAAAAACCCGTTCATGGCAACCGGCGGGACCGGCTTTGGAAACGGGTATTGCTTGTGAGCTAAATTGGCGAGTTCTTTCATTACGGCATAAGTGACTTTGGCACATAAATAATCGGTGATCTTCCGCTTAAGCAAGGGATGGATGAAAAGAGAACGGTTGACTTGTTGATAAATAGCAATTTCTTGGTCAAAATGCATCATCGAACCGGTCCTTAAAATTAACGGCCCGAATTTGGGGATCCGGCCTTTTTTGAGACGGGATGGGAAATCAATCCCAATGGGTAGCACGGGCACTTGGGAATGAAGCGCAATATAGCCTATGCCTTTGCGGCCCTTTATTAAAGACTCCGGATTGCGATTGCGCGTTCCTTCCGGGAATATACCGATACTTTGATTGTTATTGAGCTTATGTAAGCATTGCTCATAAACGGTTGCCGAATTGGGTTTCACTCGGAAGCGGTTTAAAAATTTCAAATCTGATTTTTTATTGTAGACATAAATGGGTTCGGTTTGGCGAAAAATCCAAGCTAAAACGGGCAAGTATCCGAACATCCAATCAATGAGAAAACTGATCTTGCGGCCACGCCGTAACGCGATTAAATAGGACGGTACCAGAATGGTTTCATAAGATGAATTATGATTAAAGGCAAAGATTAAAGGATCATTGGTTATGGCCTCGGGATTAAAGTGTTCGGTCCTTACCAGGTGACCACAACAGAGTAAAAGAGATTTCAAGAACCAGCGCTGTCCTAAGGTTAAAAACGGTAGCGGTAATTTTATTATTTTTAATTTATCGTTAATAACTCGCTGGAACATTTGGCTACCTCTTTGTTAGTCATATCAAACCGCAGATTAAAACCGACGTTATCCCCAGTCCGATTAGCCCTCCGGCAATTACATCGGTCGGATAATGCACTCCGATATAAATCCGGGAGAGGCCGATACACATTGCAAGTCCAAAGCACAAGATCCCGCTTATTGCGAAGGTAGCGGTGACTATCAAAGCAGTTCCAAATGACGCTGCCGTATGGCCGGAGGGGAAGGAGTAATCTCTTTCCATTTTAAAAGGAATGATTCCAGTCAGAGCATTATAAGGTCTGACTCTGGCTACGATTGCCTTAATAACCTGGACTACGGCGGCAATTACCACCTGGGCAATGGCCAGTCGCATACCCAATCTGTGGGTAGCGGGAATCAATAAAAGTGTTATCACTATCGAAGATTGAAAACACAATCCGCCGAGCTTGGTGATAGCAAAAATTAATTTATTGAAGCGAACGGATTGCGATTGATTGAAAGTCAGAAACAGATTGCGGTCAAAACGATTTATTGCCTGGATTAGGTTACTCATCGCCGCCCCTCCTTGATCATTTTTGTTACTTATATAATACAAACTTAAGTTTATTGGGGAATCAAAACAAGTTTAAATATTGATTAACCAATGATAAAATATCTGCTCCGGGGGTTATTGATGGAATGCATCATTGAAATCAATTATTTCATTTTATGTTGCACTAACCAAAAAACGGGACTGCCTCTTTTTGAGACAGCCCCGTTTTGATCATGATGTAATTTATTTAGCGTTGATGCTGATGAACTCTTTGGAAACGATTTTCTGACCTTCCGGGCTTAAGATCCATTCCATAAAATCTTTGGCGGGGCCGGAGGGAGCGGCCTTGGTAAGCAGTAAGAACGGACGTTGAATCAGATATTGTTTAGCTACAATATTCTTTACATTACAAACAACGCCGTTTAATGTAAGCGGTTTTACTGCTTGAGTGTCTAATGAACCGAGTGAAATGTATCCGATGGCCTCTTTGGTAACGGCGACAGTCTGTTGTACGGCACCGGTGGAAGATTGAACAATACAATTGCTGGTATTTTTTAATTTGCCAAGTACTAATTCCTCAAAAGCACCGCGGGTACCGGAACCGGCTTCACGATTGACAACCACAATCTTGGTTTTTAAGGCTTTGGGACCGGCGACTTGTTTCCAAGTGGTAAAGTTGCCGGTATAAATTTTTTGTAATTGATCTAATGTGAGATTGGAGAGTGAGTTGGCCTTGTTGACGATCATTACGACGCCGTCTTTAGCGATCTCGGTGGCCGTCAAACTGGCTTCATCAGCGTTGAGTTCCCGGGAGCACATTCCGATATCGGCGGTGCCTTCCATGGCAGCTTTGACTCCGGCTCCGGAACCGCCACCTTGTACAGCGATCTTTACATCGGGGAATTTCGCCATATATGCTTTGGCTAATTCTTCAGCCAACGGCTGAACCGAAGTGGAACCTGCCAGAGTGATGGAACCGCCGGGAGCGGCAAAGCATACAACTGAGAAGAGAAATGCACAAGCAAGAACTAATAAAGCAATTTTTTTCATAATCAAAAAGCCTCCTTTGTTTGATTTAACTATAAATTAGCCTTTTTTTATTAAGATCTTAAGTCAAGAATTATTAACCCTAGATTAAGAATTGTTAATTTTAGCTAACACGCGTGTTCAGTAGATGCGGCTCTAATGTCATCAGGCTATCCCGGGAAAAAAAGAGGTTTATCAAATAAGGCCCAAAAGCGACCTAACTCTTGCTCTTCCCCAAAGATGTCATTTCTGGATAGATGGTTCAGGGGAAGAGTAACCCTAGACTATGAACTCCAAAAGCATTTTGACCACAGAGGTATCGGTTACTCACCCACTGAATCCGCTGCTTTGAAACACTTCATTGGGGGAGAGCGAGAGAGAGGTTTGGGTTTAAATCATTTGGACTTCTGCGACAACAAATTTTCAGTAAGCCGATATTTTTATATATAATGTACGAATTCCCAGAGACAGCTTGATTATCCAAAGGTTAACCTTTCTTAATCACGGTTTAATCTATCAATAGGACTCCTTTAATTATTTACGGATAAAATTACAAATCGAGCAGTATCAAAAACCTATGGACTGCCGCAAAAAATATTTAAAGGAGGAAAAAGATTTGAAAAGGTTATTATCTCTGCTTTTATCCCTAGTTTTACTGGCTTCTTTTGCTTCATTATCTTTCGCCGCTGTGACGGTAGGCGGCAATTTACGGGTATGGTATCAGGCTACCAGCGACGAAACTGATACTACGAACAAATCCTCTGATACCTTCCGTTTTGACCGTTTAGCTCTCACCTTTGCTTCCGAGTTAAGCGCAGTAGATGGTTTCAAGGGTGAAGTTCAACTCCGTCAGCCAAGAAATGATGCTAATTCTGGTACTAGTACTAGCGCCAAATTTGGCACCGACATCCGGGTCGATAACGCCTACTATTATCAAAAAGGGATGTTCTTTGAAGATGATGAGATGGATATCGGTTATATCCAACAACTTCCCTTTAAAGGCGCTTACAATGCGATCGTACTTGAGAGCTTAGCTAATGCTGTAATCAAAGATAGCAATAGTACAGGTATTAAGTATTCCAACAAAATTACTCCGCAATTTGATTTTGCGCTTGCCGTATTGAGTGCTAAGAACCAGTACAACAAGGATGATACCACTTATGACGGCTATGACTATGGAATTCGCTTCAATTATGCCCCGATTTCACAATTAAAAATCGGTATGGGCTATGTAAAGGACATCGGTTCAGGCAAAGATACCTACAAGACTATTTATGCAGTGGATGCTACTTATAATGCCGGTCCCTTTGGCGCCTATGCGGAATATCTGTCCGGAACGAGCACCTCTACTGGAACAGATACAGACTTGGATGCTGCTACTTATTTAGAACTTTCATATAAAGTAATGGATCCCCTTACTCTATATGTTGGCGGGACTTCGGGTTTGGATTCAACTAAAGCAACCAGCTTCGGTAATGCTTTCGGTTATAAGTTTACCGATGCCGATAGTGATTTCCAAGCGAAGAATAATTGGATGGTCATTGGTGCTAAATACCAATTGGCACCCAATACCGCTTTACAAGCTGAATATGTTTCAGTAGATAATGATAACGCAGACCAAACCGCCGCTGCGGTAAGATTAATGGTTAGCTTCTAAGTTCTACAGAGAATGGCTGCCGGGATTTTCCCGGGCAGCCTTTTTTTTGCCCCAAAATCATGTAAGGAAATTTACCACAGCTTAATCTATTCTGAATTTCGGTTTAACGCAGTCGTGGTAAAGTGATTTCGACGGTAATATTTACCGGTGGCGACACTGAACCGAAAGTCCCCTGAAGCCAAAGGGCTGTCAAATGCGGCTGCATTTGTCTAGGTTTATCAAAAGGAATGAATTATAAGGAAATACAAAGCCAAGGGAGGTGAAATGAGATGGTATGCCCGGATTGCGGGACTAAAGTGATGAGTTTCGCGGAGTATTGCAATAAGTGCGGGGCCGATTTACACCAGGCTCAAAGAAATGCCAAAAAAAGTAAGCTCAAAGTATTGTTTTGGACTTTCTAACCAAAGTGTATAGAAAGTTTTTTTTTTACATTTGAACGATTCATTCTCCTTAGACTAAAAAAGTCTAACGAGTAATTGGAGGTATCCGATATGAAACGCGTAGTGGGCGGGAATTTCCTCGGTAAGATTTATCAGCGCTATCTGGATTTAAAGATCATCTGGAAATTGGTTATTGGTTTTGGATTGGTACTAGTGGCCGCTCTTTTTATTGTATGGGTTAATCAATCACACATCAATCAGATGAACGAAAACTTCAGTTCGATAATTGATGACGAATTAGTGCCACTGGCTTACTTAGCAGATATCCGCTCATCCATCGGCGAGCTGGAAGTGAGCACCAAAGACGCGTTGCTGAATAAAGATCAAGCCGCCTTAAGTTACGTCCGCAATCAATATTTTCCGAAGACGGTCCGGGTCACCGTTGATTATTCCTTTAAACAGCTTTTGGATAATATATCCCAGGCTAAAAAGCAGGCGCAAAAAAGCCGTTGGTTCTTGGGATTTAAAAAATATACCAACAACTCCGATCAACGCATGGCTACAGAGCCGGAAACGGTTCTCAAAGAGTTGTATGATTATTGGCTAAAGTATTCCGATACCTACCAGACGATGTTAGAGAATCCATCCTTAGCCGGCGATCCGGCTTTTATGAAAGAAGAGAAACGGTTACGTTATTTTTTAGTCGGTGGTATCGACCGTTTCATTGAGACTTACTACCGGCAGCAAGCGATTGTAGCGAAGACTGAAGCGCAGGAGGCTTTGAAACAGCAACAGATATATACCGGGCTCTTATTGGCCATAGCCTTGATTTTGGCGGTAATGATTTGCGTAATCACAGCTTGGCAAATTGTTACACCACTAGCCAAGATGGCAAGCACCGCCCGCAAGATCGCCACCGGGGAATTAAATGTTACCTTGGAAGAGAACCGGCGAGACGAACTCGGTGATGTGGCCCATTGTTTTAATTTAATGATTCAAGAACTGATTGCATTAATTGAAAAAATAAAGGTTGCCGCGGATAATGTCCATGAAAACAGCCAAAAGTTGCTGGATGGGACAAGCAATGCCAACGCCGCCACGCATCAATTAGTGGAGACGTTGTCTCAAGTGGCTGAGGGAGCGGGGACTCAGCAACAAAAAGTAACTTCGATTCATGATGCCATCCAAGGAATGGCCGGCTTTTCTCAAGTTGTCTATGAGGTGACCCACCGGGTTGCGGAATTGTCATCGGATTCGGTGGAGAAGGCGATTCAAGGCGAAGAAGTAGCCTTGGCGGCGGTTGCCAAGATGAAGAGCGTGCAAAAGTTTATGATCATTTCCAATGAGATGATGCTTGAACTGCAAACATTATCCGGGGAAGTTGGCGGGATCGTTTCAACCGTTAAAGACATCGGCGAACAGATTAACTTGTTGTCTTTAAATGCTGCCATTGAAGCCGCCAGGGCCGGCGATGCCGGCCGGGGATTTAGCGTAGTGGCGAGAGCTATCGGCCAGCTGGCTGAGAGAACCAAAATCGCTACTATCCAAATTCAAGACTTAGTCAACAAAATTCAGCAGTCGTATAGTAAGCTTTCGGAGATGATTGGGACTGAAAATACGGCTATCGTTGAGGGAGAACAAGCGGTTGCCGATTTAAATCAGCTGTTCGAATCAATTATTGTCAGCGCCAAAAGAGTTAATCAGGAACTGGGTGAAGTCAGTCAGTCCACCATGAAACTCAGTGAAGAACAAGGCGAACTGTTAAAAACAGCCGGACAGATAACGGATATCGCTTTGCAACACAAGACCGGAACCGAACAAGTCTCCAATGTCGCCGAGGAACATTATAGTTTTACTCAGGAGATTATCGGCGCCAGTGAGGTTTTGGCGTATTGGGGTGATAACCTTTTGCAGGCGGTTAATAAATTTGAAATTCATTCAAAAAAGAAGAGACAACTTTCTTAATATAGTCTTAATATTAACTTCAACAGGGCTTAAATTACTTTTCGTATCATGAAAATATAAGGAATTTGAAGAAGTAGATCGGCCATGGAGGAATTACGATGGAAGCTCATGTGTGGGCTAAAAAGAAAGAGCA
>DNPP01000243.1:0-10341 GCA_003501365.1 Bacillota bacterium | reverse complement strand
TTTGTGTTACGTGAGGGTTGGCCGGTGCTAACCAAATACGGAATGACTACGCTCGCAAGCGGGAGAGAATGGCAACCCACTTCACACGTATACGGATTATTGCCGTTAATAATCGGATCGGCTTACGTGACATTTACTGCTTTGATCTTAGGGGTACCGCTGGGAGTAGGTTGTGCAATTTTAATGGCGGAGATTGCTCCGGAGTGGATCACCCGGCTGGTGCGTCCGGCGATTAACCTGCTTGCCGGGATACCCTCAGTGGTATACGGCTTTTTTGGTTTAGTGATCTTGGTGCCGCTTTTGCGCGAGCTGGTTGGCGGCATTGGTTTTAGTCTATTTGCCGGAGGGGTGATTTTGGCGATTATGATCTTGCCGACTATCATCAGTATCTCGGAAGATGCGCTCCGGGTAGTACCCCGTGATTATAAAGAAGCCTCGCTGGCACTGGGAGCCACCCATTGGCAAACTATCTATAAAGTTTTAGTACCGGCAGCCAAATCGGGAATTATGGCTGCTATTATTTTAGGAATGGGAAGAGCTTTTGGGGAAACCATGGCGGTGATCATGATTACCGGCAATACTCCACTCGTCCCCAAATCAATTTTTGAACCGGGTCCGACATTAACCGGCACGATCGGTCAGGAATGGTCTTATGCTTCCGGCGAACATGCCCAGGCCTTGTTCGCAGTGGGAATCTTCCTCTTTATATTCATTATCATCATCAATTCATTCGCCTTACTGTTCTCTCAAAAGAAGGTGGTACGATCATGAGCAGCAGAAGAACAAAATTATCCCAACGATTGGCTTTTGCGCTTTTATGGATGGCGGCATTAATTACTATCGGATGTTTAGTTTTGATTGTCTTTTATATTTTAAGAGAAGGTTTGCCCTCAATTAACTGGGAATTCCTAACCGCTTCCCCGGAGTCGATGGGAAGAAAAGGGGGAATCTTTCCAACCATTATTGGGTCGCTTTATTTAACTGTAGTTTCACTAATAATTGCCGCGCCTATTGGGGTCGGTGCGGCGATTTATCTGACGGAATATACTAGGGAAGGTTGGACAACCAAGATTATCCGTTTTGGTACCGAGACATTGGCGGGAGTACCTTCGATTATCTTTGGACTCTTCGGTTTCGCCTTCCTGGTAACCTTCTTGCATTTTGGATTTTCCATTTTGTCCGGTGCGATTACATTGGCATTGATGCTTTTACCGACTATTATCCGTACTTCTGAGGAAGCGATCAAGGCGGTTCCCGAATCATACCGTGAAGGCAGCTTTGCATTAGGCGCCACCAAATGGACTACTATTGCTAAAGTCGTGATTCCGGCAGCTTTACCGGGTATTGTAACCGGGTTGGTATTGGGAGCCGGGCGAGCCATCGGTGAAACTGCGGCGGTTTGGTTAACTGTCGGAGGCGCTTTGCAGATTCCGATATCGATTATGGATTCAGCCCGGCCGATGACGCTTCATTTATATACGTTGGCTGCGGAAGGGCTTTCATTACCAAGGGCATATGCCACGGCAAGCGTGTTGATTATTACTATCGGGATTATTAATACCGTTGCAAATCTCTTGATGACGCGCTTTGCATTACGATTAAGAGCCTAAAAAGCTAAAACGGCAATGGGGTATTGCGGGCAAAATAGTCTCAAAAAGAAGGGCAGCGGATTGCTCCGCTTACGACCTTTAGGAGGATTAATTAATGGATATAACGATTAAGGCTGATAAATTCAATTTGTTTTACAGCGATTTTCAAGCATTAAACGAGATTAACATGGATATATATGCCCGAACGGTTACCGCCTTTATCGGGCCGTCCGGTTGCGGCAAAAGTACTTTTTTGCGTTCGCTAAACCGGATGAATGACTTGATTGACGGGGTTCGCCTGGAAGGATTAATCACTTTAGACGGCGTCGATATTTACGAACCTAAAACCGATGTGGTAGCCTTGCGGAAACGGGTGGGTATGGTTTTTCAAAAACCAAATCCTTTTCCGATGTCAATCTATGACAATATCGCCTATGGTCCACGGATTCACGGACTGAAAGATAAGAACCGATTAAACGAGATGGTGGAGAAAAGTTTGATGGGGGCCGCTCTTTGGAACGAAGTCAAGGATCGTCTTAACTCACCGGCATTGCGCCTTTCCGGCGGCCAGCAACAAAGATTATGTATTGCCCGCTTGCTGGCGGTCGAGCCGGAGGTCCTGTTGATGGATGAACCGGCATCGGCCTTGGATCCAATCTCAACCGGGAAAATTGAGGATTTGATTGCCGAATTAAAAAAAGATTATACCATCATCATTGTTACGCATAATATGCAACAAGCGGCACGGATCTCCGATAATCTAGGTTTCTTTTTACTAGGACGATTGGTGGAATATGGGGCAACTGAGGAAGTTATGACCAATCCGCGCCAAAAAGAGACGGAGGATTATCTTACGGGACGGTTTGGTTGATAAAGGTTACCAGTAGGCAGTTGGCAGTTGCCAGTTGACAACTCGTAGGTTACCGGATATAAAGTAACGGAGAATTATGGAGAGCTGTTAACAATTGACAGTTTATAATAAATACATGATAATTAGTGTAAGTAGTAAGGTTTTTAAATATAGTTCTAACTGTCAGTGATCAACTGTAAACTTAAAATTAAAAACTAAAAACTGATTAGGAAATTGGGGTGATATATTATGACACGGGAAGGACTTGACAAATCCTTAAGTGATTTGCAGCAAGAATTGCTATTGATGGGAAGCATGGTTGAAGATGCCATCCATTTGGCGGTAGAGTCGTTAGCTAAGCAAGATATGTCCTTGGCGCAGAAAATTATTGACGGTGATGATGCGATTGATGAATTGTCACTTAAGATCGAAGAAGATTGTATCCGCTTAATTGCTCTGCAGCAACCGATAGCTCGCGATTTACGGGTAATTACTTCGGTTTTGAAGACGGTTACCGATTTAGAACGTATTGCCGATCATGGTACCAACATCGCTGAAATTGTTCAACGGATCGGTACGGCGCCTCTAATCAAACCCTTAGAAAATATTCCTAAAATGGCAAAGTTGGTAGAGCTGATGGTTCGTGACAGTTTAAAAGCTTTCGTCGACCGGGATGTGGAATTTGCTAAAAGCACTTGTTTACGCGACGATGAAGTCGATAAAGTTTATGAAGGGCTATTCAATGAGTTGAGCGGATTTATTCTGGCCGGCGAAGGGGCACCCCAGGTTGTTCAGGCGATGAATCTTTTATTTGCCGCCCGATATCTGGAACGAGTGGGCGATCATGCCACCAATATCGGTGAACGGGTTATTTATCTGGTTACCGGCCGGACCGAAAGGTATTAGAGTTTTTGAAAGAGTATTGAGGATACTAATTTTGATTCTGATCCCGATCCCGATGCTAACGGTAATTGGAATGAATTGATCCCCATGGACGAGGTGAAACAATGATGGCTAAACAGATCTTAATCATTGACGATGAGCCGATGATTGTGGAATCGGTTGGTTATAATTTAAAGCAAGAGGGTTATCAAGTACTCACGGCACTCGATGGCGAAACTGGTTTGCAATTGGCGCAGACCCAGGATATTGACTTGATTTTGCTGGACTTAATGCTGCCGGGCATCAGCGGATTGGAAATATGCAGACAAATTCGGCAACAATCCAGTGTGCCGATTATTATGTTGACTGCCAAGGAAGGCGAAATCGATCGGGTGTTAGGATTGGAACTGGGCGCCGATGATTATGTGACTAAGCCGTTTAGTATGCGGGAGTTGATGGCGAGGATCAAATCGGTCTTAAAGCGGATTGTTCCTGCGGGGACCGGAACCAGTGAAACAATCAAAGTGATCAGAACCGGAGAGCTGCAAATCGATTTGATGGGTCATGAAGTAACAGTAAAGGACCAGGTGATTAATTTATCGAGTAAAGAATATGAATTGCTTCGAATTATGGCAAGCCACCCGGGTCAGGTTTTATCTAGGGAGCAACTGCTTAATCTGGTATGGGGCAATGATTTTTATGGCGATAGTCGCACAGTTGACGTCCATATCCGCTGGTTGCGCGAAAAAATCGAACATGACCCCGGTGAGCCTGAATATATTCTTACGGTCCGGGGAGTTGGCTATAAATTTAAGAAATAGGGAAATAACAGGGGGCTATGGACTGCCATGAAGTTTCGAACACGGCTCTTTCTTTTTTATATTATTGGGGTAGGCTTGATGACGTTCCTTTGGGCAGCCTATTTTGTCAATTTCGAAGAGAACCGGGTGCGGACTTCGTGGCACGAGCATGAATTGATTCAAGCCAAATTAGTAGCTGCCTATTTTACTGATGTAGCCCAGTTTAAGGATGCGGTTCAAGTCTCGCGCACGGTAGCCCGAATTGCCCGGGTAGCAGATGGGCGTATTACTGTGGTTGATGCGCAGGGTAAGGTTTTGGGTGATTCTTCGGAGGATTATTCCAAGCTGCCCAATCACAGTGATCGGCCGGAGATTAAAGAAGCGTTGCTGGGGATGGTCGGGTCATCATCGCGATTCAGCGCAACCTTGAAGAAACGCTTAATTTATGTGGCATACCCGTTACGATTACACGGGGAAATTGTCGGTGTTATTCGTATCGCCAAGCAACAAAGTACTCTAGACCACCTGCTGCTCCGACTGCGAGTGGTAATTATCAGTGGAATTATGGTAACGGCATTTCTCGCTTTGGCATTCGGCGGCTTTATGATGCGGCGGTTAACAGAGCCTGTCCTTGATTTGAAACTACTCGCGCTGCGTATTTCCAAGGGCGATCTGTCGGGGCGGGTCCGATGTTTTGGTGATGATGAATTGGCGGACTTAGGCTTGGCCTTTAACAATATGGCTGAAAAACTAAGCGCTTCTTTTGCTGTTATTGAAGATGAAAAGCGCAAATTAGAAGTGATCCTGGAGAATTTGGTGAATGGGATCTTAGTAATTGATGGTGAACAAAAGATTATACTGGCGAATCCGGCGGCCCGGGATATTTTAGGTTTAAATCTTAAAAATATTCAAGGTCGGCCTGTTTTAGAGGTCGTCTTAAATCACCATTTACTGGAACTGATTCAAGAGGTCAACATAGCTAGGCAGGCGTTTGAGAGTGAATTATCTTTGTATTATCCCCATCAAAAACAGATCCAAGTTTTCCTGGCCCCGCTCAAAGGCGATCAGGGGAATTTAGTGGGGTCGATCGTGGTTTTGAATGATGTTACCCAATTGCGACGATTGGAGCGGATTAGGCAAGATTTTGTCGCCAATGTTTCCCATGAATTACGTACCCCCATCACTTCAGTAAAGGCGATGACCGAGACCTTAATCGGAGGCGCTTGGCAAGATCAAGAAATGTTAGAGCGGTATTTAAAAGCTATCGACCAAGAGAGCGACCGGCTTGCCAACTTAATTAATGATCTGCTGGAATTGGCAAAACTCGATTCCCGGGTCGAAGTGACAGATGAACCGTTTGATATGGCCGACTTGATAGGGGAAGTTCAGGAACGGTTCATCACATTGAATCATGATACGGTTCATTTTACAATGGATTTGGCGGCTGAAAAATTACCCTTGGTTGACGCTAACCGCGATCGGGTAAAACAGGTGTTGATTAATCTCTTGGATAATGCCTTCAAGTATACTCCTGCGGGCGGTCAGGTTAAAATCTCCACCTGGCAGGAAGAGGAACGCATTAAAGTTGCAGTGGCCGACAATGGGATAGGGATTCCCCAAGCTGACCTGGGTCGGATATTTGAACGGTTTTACCGGGTAGATAAAGCCCGGTCCCGGGATAAAGGCGGTACCGGACTGGGATTATCCATTGTAAAACATATTGTGGAATCGTATGGCGGGAAAATTGAAGTAGAAAGTTCTTTACATCAAGGGTCGGTCTTCACATTCAGCCTGCCGATTCAGAACAAATTGGAGACTAACTAGAAAATATGTTTATGTTGAAACTTGGGCGTAGACCACGTGTCCCGGCTTGGTCCAGTGGAGACTTCCTTAGTGAAGATAAAATTTCAGAATAAGGGCAACTGCGGCGCCAAGTAAGGAAGTAATAGGAATGGTTAGTATCCAAGCCCATATAATATTCTTGGCTAAAGCCCATTTTACAGCGGAAAGTCGTTTCGATGCACCTACGCCCATGATAGCGGAAGAAATAACGTGAGTTGTACTTAGAGGGGCGCCGATAGCTGAAGCAGCCTCAATGACCAGGGCTGCCCCTGTTTCTGCCGCAAAACCATTGATGGGCTGTAACCTAATCATACTAACCCCCATCGTTTTGATAATCCTCCAGCCGCCGATAGAAGTCCCCAAGCACATTGCCATTGCACATATAACCATTACCCATAGTGGAATTGAAGCATTTTTATCAACCAACTTGGCGCTGATCAATGCTAAAGTAATGATTCCCATAGACTTTTGGGCGTCATTGCCTCCATGTGAATAGGACATCCAAGCGGCAGAGAAGATTTGCAGTTTTGAAAAACAGCGGTTCACAAAATGGGGCGTGGCGGACCTGAGTAGGAAATTTAAGATATTCATAAATAAATAGCCGAGTAAGAATCCAAGAATGGGGGAGATCAGAAATAAACTAAGTACCCGGATAACACCGTCCCAGATGACTATCTTAAAACTGCCCGAATATGCCACGGCAGCTCCTATAAGGCCACCGAAAAGCGCATGGGAAGAACTACTGGGAATACCATAATACCAAGTACAAAGATCCCAGATGATACCGGCAATAAGGGCGGCAATGATTACATTGCCGACTATCATGCTGTTATCCACCAAACCATTGGCAAAGGTTTTGGCTACTTTCTCACTGATCAGCGCACCCAGAAAATTTAAGGAAGCTGCCATCATAATTGCAGTTCTGGGAGAAAGAACCCGGGTCGATACCGAAGTGGCAATCGAATTGGCGGTATCATGAAAGCCATTGATAAAATCGAAGGTTATCGCCAACAAGATAATGAAAATTAAGGTTAAGCTAAGCATTTTTCATTATGATCCCTTCGGAGATATTTGCAACATCCTCGCAAGCATCCAAGGTATTCTCCAGGTACTCATAAATCTCTTTCCACTTAATGACTTCCAGCGGATCGGTCTCCGAAGCAAAGAGTCGGGAGATAGCGGAACGAAATATCTCATCGCCTTCATTTTCCAAACGATTTACTTCAATAATTCGTTTTTGCAAGGTGGTACTTTTTTTCATATTTTTCAAATCCGCCATAATTTCCCGCAACTCGGCGGTGCATTGCACGATTAATTTCGCCAGGGATTTTGATTCTTCATGAATGGTTTTAACATTCAGCATGTGAAAACGATGTGCGGTGGATTCAATAAAATCCGTAATATTATCCAGCTCTTTGGCCAATACATGAATGTCTTCACGATCAATGGGGGTAATAAAGGATTTGTTTAATTGTTTCAATATCTGATGGACCGACTGATCACATAAATGTTCGGTTTCTTCGATGGCCTTAATTTTTTGAGTGACATCACAATAATTGAACATAAGGTCTTCCAGCATTCGTGCGGCTTTACAGGATGTTTCAATTGTTTCCACAAATAAATCGAAAAATATCTCTTCTTTTGCAGTTACTCTAAACATTATATTCACCCTTTCAAGGTTACGGCTCTGAGACAATTGTCAATCAACAGCAAACATCGTTAATTTTTAAAATAAACATTTCTAAATCCAGTTACAATAGTAGAAAGTGGAGCTAAATAATACAAATTACCAAATCCGTAATTGATTATATAACACCCTTAATACTAATACAACATAAGCTTAATTACCAAATAAAATATTTAATCTTTCCTTAATATATTTAATCTTCTAGTAACAAATTTGGTTCAAAGGAAAACATTAAATTGGGTGGAAAAAATTTTGAAAAATGATAGATAAGCGAAAGGATGAAATTCGCATCTCAATAGTAACAAATTTGGGTTGAAATCACGGCGAATTGATTTTTTTAATTTCTCCACCGGCCGCAGACTTATACTCTGCTAATTAATCAGGTGGTACCTCCAACCCTTTCTTGAATAATGTGGTAGTTATAATATGGAACTATTTTGGGAATCCTTAAGAAAAGAGGGGGCAAGATTATTTGCGCTTAAACAAACTTGGTATTATCATACTTTGCTTTGGTTTGTTATTACTACCAAATTCAATCGCTCATGGTTTTTCAATCAACGCCAGGGCAGCTATCTTGATGGACCCGATTTCCGGTCGGGTATTATATGCTCAGAATGAACATCAACGGCTACCACCTGCCAGTGTTACCAAGGTTATGACGATGTTGCTCATCTTGGAAGCGGTTCACCAGGGCCGGATTAAATGGGATGAGACAATCACAACATCGGCTAAGGCATACGAGATGGGTGGTTCCCAGGTGTTTTTGAAAGAAGGAGAAGAGTTTCCGCTCCGAGAGATGTTTAAGGCAATTGCGGTTGTTTCGGCGAACGATGCCAGTGCCGCTGTTGCAGAACATCTTTATGGTTCGGTGGATGATTTCGTGGAGGCCATGAATCAAAGGGCCAAAAAACTGGGTTTGAAGGACACCCATTTTGATAATGAGACGGGTTTGCCTGATCCGGCTCATTACAGCAGTACTTACGATCTGGCGGTTATCTCACGGGAATTGCTGAAATATCCTGAAATATTGAAATTTACTTCAATATGGCTTGATAGCTTTCGGAACGGCAAGTTTGTTTTACGAAATACCAATGAATTAATTAGGCTTTACAGGGGTGCGGATGGTTTAAAAACGGGGCATACGGATGAGGCCAAGTTTTGTCTATCGGCAACCGCCAAAAGAGGCGACTTCCGCCTCCTAAGCATAATTCTTGGCGCCGACAGTGATGATCAAAGAGTAGAACAGAGTAAACGCATACTAGATTATGGTTTTCGTAATTTTCAATGGCAACAGATTGGGAGACCCGGTGAAGTGGGAAAGATATATATCAAGGATGCCCGGCCCAGTCATGTCCCGGTTAGACTAAAGACTGAGTTTGGGACAGTTATAGCGCGGGGTCCGGAACAGGTCATCCAAACAAGATTAGAAGTTCTTAAAAACTTAAAATTACCGATCAACGCGGGTACAAAGATTGGCACTTTGAAAGCGTTGGTTAATCACAAGGAAATAGCGAGCGTCGCAGTTTATTCTATGATAAAAGTAAAGCCTGCCAACCTAATTATTCGTTGGTGGCGCGCTTTTTGGGAGTTAGCTTTCAACTTATTTAAAGGCAAGAAAAGTTAATAATGAAAGGATAGCCAAAATGGCTAAAATTAGAAGTTTATACTATATACTGATATTGACTTTGGGCTTAACTCTGTGTATTCATGATGTCAGTTGGGGTGTTACCTTTGGTAGCGGTACCCTTATCAGGATAGGGGTTCAGGGACGCCGGGTAACCGAGATCCAGAGTTACTTAAAGCAATTGAATTATTTACGACAAAAACCCAGCGGTTTCTATGGCAGAGACACCGCTGAGGCAGTTAAATCTTTTCAACTCGAACACGGCTTAACAGCCGACGGTATTGTTGGTCCTGAGACAATGACGGGGTTTAGAGTCGCTATGAATGCGGATAAAAAAATAGAGTTAAAGAAGATGGTGCCCGGTAGTGATGAAGTGATGACTCAATTTGCTTCGCGAGGGCGGGTTAACGGCGTTAAGGCAATTCCTTGGTCTATTGTAAACAACTTATGGCAAGATGGAGAGACCGCATTGATTATTGATGTTGAAACCGGTCAATCATTTCGAGCCAGAAGACTTTACGGCTATCTTCATGCTGATGTGGAACCTTTGACCAAGGAAGACACGGAAACGATGTTGGCGGTGTATGATGGCAAATGGAGCTGGAAGCGTCGGGCGGTTGTGGTCTGTCTCCGCAATTTTTTGATTGCTGCATCAATCAATGGAATGCCCCATGGTCAGAAATCAATTGTCGGGAATGACTTTCCAGGGCAGTTTTGTGTCCATTTCTTGGGCAGCAGGGTTCATCAAAGCGGAATAGTGGATCCAGTGCATTTGACAATGATCGAAAAAGCTGCGGCCTGTGATTATTTTAACTTGTTTTCCAAGCTAAGGCCGCAAGTACTGATCCCGGCCAAACCGGTCGGTTCCATGGACGCCAATCATCTTATGCATTAAAACCGTTATTCGTAATCACATCCTGATACCAATAAGCGCTTTCTTTCCATATTCTTGCTTGGGTAGGGTAATCAATAAAAATCAGGCCGAACCGTTTACTACAACCGTGGGCCCATTCAAAATTATCCAATAAAGACCACACATAATAACCTTCTAAAGCAACACCGCTTTG
>DNPP01000081.1 GCA_003501365.1 Bacillota bacterium | reverse complement strand
CATTTTTTAAAACCATCTGCTTGATTTGAAATGAAATTTCATCACTGATCCGATTGATTTTGATATTTTTAAACATTAAGCAACCCCATAATTATTTTGTAGTACTGTAAGAATGTATGACATAAAATTTTACACTTATATAACAATATAAGCCGTTGAAACAAAAATATATGTATAAAATAGCTAAACTCATGTAAGCTTTTAATAAATAATAACATAAATATTACAATTGAAATGTTAAATCCTTATGAACATAGAAAATGTTGGTGTGAAATTAGTTTTATGGTATGTCCCTTGACATCTTCACTAAATTGTAGTATATAAAAACTATGGTTAGCACTCAAAGTTGGAGAGTGCTAACAACACATTCTACTGCGCCAGAATTCTGGTGTGGTCTCATATCTGAAGGGAGCGATATTTTTGAGCAAGAAACAGTTTAAAGCAGAGTCGAAGCGGTTATTGGAGTTAATGATTAATTCCATTTACACCCACAAGGAAATCTTTTTACGGGAATTGATCTCTAACGCCAGTGATGCGATTGATAAGTTGTACTATAAGGCATTAACCGACGAAGCCATCAAATTTGAGAAAGACAACTATTATATCCGGATCATTCCCGATAAAAAGAACCGTGAATTACGGGTCATTGATACCGGAATCGGCATGACCAAGGAAGAATTGGAAGATAATTTGGGAACTATCGCCAGGAGCGGCTCCCTGTCCTTTAAGAAAGAGAATGAATCGCAAGAAGGCTATGATATTATCGGACAATTCGGAGTTGGTTTCTATTCCGCCTTTATGGCGGCGGATACAATTACAGTTATCAGTAAAGTTTTTGGCAGTGATGAGGCTTATAAGTGGGAATCCCAGGGAACGGATGGTTATTCAATCGCCGTTTGTGAAAAAGATACTGTCGGTACCGAGATTATTTTAAAATTGAAGCAAAATACGGAGGATGATAACTATGATGAGTTCTTGGATGAATATCGCTTAAAGAACCTGGTCAAGAAATACTCGGATTTCATTCGCTACCCGATTAAGATGAATGTTACGATCAGCAAGCTCAAAGAAGGCAGTAAGGATGAGTATGATGAGCATGTCGAAGAGCAGATCGTCAACAGCATGGTACCGATTTGGCGTAAAAACCGAAATGAGCTCAAAGATGAAGACTATGTACAATTTTATGAAGAGAAGCACTACGGCTTCGATAAGCCGGTAAAACACGTTCATATCAGTACTGATGGCGTTGTAAGCTATACCGCCATTTTATATATCCCGGAAAAAACCCCCTTTGATTATTACACCAAGGAATATGAAAAGGGTTTGGAATTGTACTCCAGCGGGGTTTTGATCATGAATAAGTGCTCGGACTTACTGCCGGATTATTTTAGTTTTGTCAAGGGATTGGTGGATTCGGCGGACCTTTCCCTCAACATCTCCAGAGAGATGCTTCAACATGACCGGCAACTGAAATTGATCGCCAAGAATATCAAAACGAAGATCAAGGGTGAGTTGCTGGAACTTCAAAAGGCCGATCGCGAGAATTATGAAAAGTTTTATCAGTCCTTCGGCAGGCAATTAAAATACGGTGTTTATAGTGACTTTGGCGGCAATAAGGACATGCTGCAAGATTTATTGATGTTTTATTCATCGAAAGAAAAGAAACCGGTAACTCTGGACGAATATCTCTCCAGAATGGTGGAGGATCAAAAATATATTTATTATGCTACCGGGGAATCGGTTGCCCGGATCGAAAAATTGC
Organism: Bacillota bacterium; assembly: GCA_003501365.1. Taxonomy (GTDB): domain Bacteria; phylum Bacillota; class UBA4882; order UBA8346; family UBA8346; genus UBA8346. The sequence continues at coordinate 6,090 of DNPP01000081.1, read as the reverse complement.
CCCAAACCGAGTTGGTCGCTGAAAAGGGCTATGAGATTCTTTATCTAACCGACGATATCGACGAATTTGCCGTCAAGATGCTGATGTCATATAAAGAAAAAGAGTTTAAATCGGTATCCAGCCAGGATCTGGGCATTGAAGACAAGGAGAATGAAGCGAAAGCGGAGACGGAAGAGAAGTCCCATAAAGAATTGTTTGAGAAGATGACAACCATTTTGGCGGACAAGGTGAAAGAGGTCCGGGTGTCCAAACGACTCAAATCCCATCCGGTATGCCTGACTAATGAAGGCGAGATCTCCATCGAAATGGAGAAAGTGCTGAATGCAATGCCCAATAATGAACAAAAGATTAAGGCCGATAAAGTTTTGGAAATCAATCCGAATCATGAGATATTTAAGGCCTTAACGGCCGCTTACGAAAAGGATCCGGACAAACTGAGCCTTTATACCAATGTATTGTATAATCAGGCGCTCTTGATCGAAGGGCTTCCGGTCCAAGACCCGGTGGAGTTCACCAATAATATTTGTAAATTGATGGTTGGTTGATCCTGGAAAATTGTATTTAAAAAAATAGCCACTCCTAAAGGAATTTAATTTTAGGGGTGGCTATTTTTACATTGTTTCTCATTAACCAATGATTGCTAAAATTTCTGGTAAAAATGCTACCGGCATGTTACAATTTAAGTAACCGGTTTAGTAAACCGGTTACTTAAATTGAAGTGAGGCTCGAGGACCATTATGGCCACGACGATTTCTGATATTGCCAAATGCGCTAATGTTTCCAAGGCCACCGTCTCTAGAGTGATTAATAATAAATCGGAGGGGGTTGGGGAGGAGACTAAACAAAAGATTTTAAATATTATCAAGGAAATGAATTACCAACCCAGTCTGATCGCTAGAGGATTGGTCACCAAACGGATTCAGTCCATCGGTCTGATTATCCCCGATATCGCTAATCCTTTTTTTCCGCAGTTAGCACGGGGTGCCGAAGATGCCGCATTAAAACGCGGTTATAATTTGTTTCTTTGTAACTCGGACAATAGTTTGGAAAAGGAAAAGAATTATATCAATGCATTTATTAAAAAAAGCGTCGACGGTGTGATTTTAACTTCCAGTATGTCCAGATCAAACATCCAGTGTCAGATGTTGAAAGACAGCAACATTCCGTTTACCTTATTGGATCGTTATATTGAAGGGATGGAACAGGAGGCGGGCGTTTTTTTGGATAATGAAGAAGGAGCTTATCGGGCAACAAGTTACCTGTTAAAAAACGGGCATGTACGTATTGTTTTTATCTCCGGCCCTTTTTCGGTCACTACCGCTTGGCAGCGTTTTCAAGGTTTCCAAAAGGCTCATTTTGATAGGGGTGTTCCAATTGATTATCAATTAATCCGGGAGGGTGAGTATCATCTTGAAAGTGGTAGGAAATTTGTCGAACAGTTATTGACAGACAATATCCCTTTTTCCGCGGTGTTTGCCGGTAATGACATGATCGCGATTGGGGCGTTGAAGGCTTTGAAAAAACAGCATATCAAAGTGCCCGCCAGTGTGGAAATTATCGGTTTTGATAATATCGATTTGTCGGCCTTGATTGAACCGGCCCTTTCAACTGTGGCTCAACCCACCTACGATATGGGGGCTTTGGGGGCGGAAATGTTGATTGACTTGATTGAAGGTCAAGAGTTACAGCAAAATAATATTTATTTGAAACCGGAATTGATTTTCCGGGAAACCACCCGCCAATAAAAAATTCAAAAGTATGACCAAGAACGCCAAGGCATGTATCCGGACCGGGGAGAGCACTTCGTATGCCAATATCATATTAAAATCCGGAGTCACTTTTTAGGAGATTACATTGGGAGGAGCTTTCGAAAATGAAAAAGATTTGTGTAGTCGGCAGTATCAATATGGACTTGGTTGTTACAACCGATCGCTTTCCGCAGCCGGGTGAGACATTAAACGGCAAGGAATTTCACACTTATCCGGGAGGCAAAGGAGCCAATCAAGCGGTTGCTGCCGGAAGATTACAAGCAGACGTCAGGATGGTGGGTAAAGTTGGTGACGATATGTATGGCCAACAGTCAATTGCTAATTTAAGGGAAAATGGAGTCAAATCGGACGGCGTATTTGTTGATTCGGGTGTTTCAACCGGTATAGCTGTGATTGAAGTGGATGGTATGGGGGAAAACCATATCGTGATTGTTCCCGGTGCCAACGGGAGAGTTGATTCCCAATTTATCGATGGGCAATTGGATTCGTTGCTGGAAAACGATATTTTTCTTTTTCAGCTCGAAATACCTTTGGAAACAGTATTTTATGCCATGAAGAAGCTTAAAGAACACGGTAAAACAATAATTTTGGATCCTGCCCCGGCACGGATTTTGCCGGTCGAGATTTTTAAATATATTGACTATATTACACCCAACGAGATGGAGATGGCGATTGTCAGCGGCAGGAAGATTGGCACATTGACCGATATAAAAGAAGCTGCCGCATTATTACAACAAAAAGGAGTAGGGACCATCATCGTAAAAGCGGGCAAGGATGGTGCCTATATTATCTCAGATAAGGATGTTATTCATTGTCCGGGTTCTACAGTGAAAGCCGTTGATACGACTGGGGCTGGAGATTCTTTCAATGCGGGTTTGGCGGTTTCCTTGGCCCGTGAAAACGGGTTAAAGGAAAGCGTGCGATTTGCCAACGCGGTCGGGGCGCTTTCCACAATGGCCAAAGGAGCTCAAAACGCCATGCCAACGTTAGAGCAGGTGCTTTCGTTTATCGATAAATGAAAGCACCCGGTTAAAACTGGCGGATTCCATCTGTAGTGAAACTATCGAAGCAAATAGCAAAATTGGCAGGAAAAGATGATGATACTATCGAAATAGCAAAATATTATGCCATCTTTGACGATTAATTTCACATTTTGTTTTTATCATCTTACTGCATAATTGGAGGATTAGACCCATGAAACCTTTTGTTTTGTATGGTATTATCGCGGCATTCGCGATGATTGGCGGCTTTTTTTGTCTCATTACCGGAATCGCCGGATTGAAAAAAGAAAATAAATTTTTAGCCATCGGCCTGATTATTGTTTGTATTCCGCTCTTTTACGCCGCCTACGCCTTGAGCGTGAAATCGGATCAACTCAAAGGCGTTACACCCAAAACCGAACAGCACTCAACTAAATAGGGCAGGGGATTTATTTTACTATGCTTTTCGGCAACCGGTTATTTGTTTTGAATTAATTTATTGATTGTTGAGCTCATGCAGTCCCCTTATATTGCCGATAATATCCCACTCTTTGCAGGGCTAGGGCAAGTGCGGTATTGATGGGATATAATTCACTTGCAAGTAGTGGATTTAAACTCAAAACCCGGTACCGGTATGTTGAAAATACCGGTATTACTAACCCGCTTTTAAGCATCCTCCTGAGCCGCATCTCTTGATCCGGCATTTCCTTTTGCATCCAAAGGCATGGGGAAAATCTTATTTTCTTATATTTATCCAGATTGCCGGATATTCCAAAAAGTCGACAGATGAGTGCCCGGTTTGGATATATGCTGCATCTTCCGCTCCCGTTACCCGGGTCTTCTTGCGGGCTGAAAAAGATGCAATGCGAGTCCGGGAATATTTTAGTGAGCCTGTCAATAATGGCCAGTGCTTCTCCCTTTCTCCAAAGTTCGAGGGCAGGCAACATCATTTCCAAGATAGTAACCTCAATATTGGATGAGGAAGTATAACAACATTGACCGCAGCATTCGGGACATTTCAGAGCTGTTTTTTCCACAAAAGTACGGGCTTCCCTATCGATCTGTTGATAGATCCTACGGAGTCCCGGTAAACCTTCTATTGAATCAAACATATCCGATATCATCTCGCAATCGATTCTGATACCATTTTATCACGCTTGATAAATCCCAAGTAGTAGCCCAAAAACATACTAGACGAGTTGTAGCTTTGTAAACCGGATGTAATACCAAGAGGGCATAGGTGATTGGTCTGGAACCGTTATTTTGCCATCTATGGGCTAATGCAAATTTGCTTCTCCGTCTATCAGTAACCGTAATTTGCCGGAATGGTGAAGCAGCTTATTGGCAGACAGTGGTAACCTTGGATAGCGGTATTGGTCGGCAGTAACCCTTTGACGGAGCATCTCGATTGATTACCGTTTATTCTTCAACTCCCGGCGCCATTTTTTTGAAGAATTGTTCGGGATGAGCGGGAGTTTCCAAAGAAAACTTGACGGGGTAGGCTTGTAAACCGGGTAAACCGCTTAGATCAAAGGTATGCCAAATATTAACCACTGGAGAACCAAAACAAACCTCGACACTCCCGGTAGTAAGGTCAAAAATTTCCGACCAGAGGGTGCCGAAGTAATCATGGTAATAATGACAGCATAGACCTTCCGGAACGGGTTTTGATAAAAGTTCGCGTAATTGCTCTTTGCTTATGGGTGCGCTAGGGTTCTTGATAACCGATGCGATTTTTTGATAACGAACGACCGACATCCACATTCGACCGTGATCGTGTTCAATCATTTCAGGAAGATTATAATGATTGGTGGACCATAGGGTTTGTTCTTTGGTATTGGGTCCGATTCGTTTGATGGTACGTCTGGAAGAAAAGATTTCAATGAGCGCCGCTTCACCATGCTTATCGGTGATCATCAGGTTGAGATGGAACGAAATCGGAATACTTTGGATAATATCCAAAGCTTCCGGCACCGAGTGGCAACGATCAAGCACTGTCCGGATCACCGCCCAAAAACGGCATCCATCCTCGACCGGCTGGACAAGGGGACATCCGGCGGACATGGTGACACATAGGCCGTGTTCGTTGATTCCGTCGATACGGCCAAACTGTAGCAAGGAAAAACCAAGATGGGCGGCTTTCCCATGAATACGGGTGGTGCAGAGGCGGAAATCGTCCTGAAGGTTCCATTCATAGCTTCTGCCTACATAAATGTGTCCGTCCGAAGCGGCAGAGGGGAGAAGCGCCATATGGCTGCAATTGCTCCCGCGGCAACCAGGGTTGCCGCGGGAGTATGAAAAGGGATAATAAACCATATGCTCGACCGGTGCACAAAGTTCGTCGGCAAATCCCTGGAGTTCATCATTTAATCCGGGGCAATAGTGGTCAAAGAAGTTCAACATTTGTTCCGCTTCTTTAAGAGTTGGATAACATCCTCCTTCAAGTGGTGAAGTAAAGAACTTAACTGCATTCGAATCTTTTTGGATCCATTCACCTTGAGTCTTACCAACTTCATAAGCCGTCCCTTCCAATATAACCTTTTGAAATGTAATTTCTTGAATTTTAGTTTCACTCATGTCTATTCTCCTTGATTGATTTTTTCTAGGATAATATGATATTTATTAAGAATCGTATCACAAGATGAGGATAAATTCCTGTCGAATCAAAGCACAAAATGACAGGATTGTTTTTATATAAAATGATAAGCTTAATCTTGACTGGGGGCGGGGAACGTTTTGGAGTGGCTGCAAAGAATGACGGATGCTATTGATTATATGGAAAAACACATCGAAGAACCTTTGGATATCGCCGAGGTTTCCAGAATTGCCTATGCTTCGTCCTTTCATTTTCAACGGATGTTTCATATGCTTACCGGCATTACGGTCATGGACTATCTGCGCAAACGCAGGCTTACTTTGGCTGCACAGGAATTAGCAGTCCGGCAAGTCAAGGTTATTGATGTGGCCTTAAAATACGGTTATGAAACACCGGAATCCTTTGCCAAAGCTTTTAAGCAGTTACATGGGATCAGTCCGACCGCAGCCCGGGTGTCCGGTCAAAAACTGAAAGCGTTCCCGCGAATCTCATTTCAATTATCGTTAAGAGGAGATCAACAAATGGACTACAAAATAGTGGAGAAAGAAGCATTTCAGGTCATAGGAAAAGTGCTTAAAGTCAGCACCAGAGATGGTGAAAATTTAAAAAGGATTCCCGCGTTTTGGACGGAATGCAACCGGGAGGGAGTATGCGAAAGACTTTGTGCAGTTTATAAAGCGCAGGAACTATTGGGTATTTGTATGGATATGGAACAGGAGAAAGAGCAATTTACTTATATGATTGC
>DNPP01000158.1 GCA_003501365.1 Bacillota bacterium | reverse complement strand
CTTGACAAACCATATGACATCTTTTGGGGCGCTCCAAAAGTGACCCAGCCGGTGGAATCCGTGGACCCTCAAAATCGTCATTCATTCCCTATTTCAATGCTCAAATACTATCTAGTCGCATAAAAAGTCATCCACCGCCTAAATCCCCCGGCCATCAATCCCGTCATCCATTCTAAAGATTCTACTTAATCAAATAACCGCAAAGGACCGACCTACTTTCCTTGATATACCATCCCTTTTACTCTTTAAAAAAAAACCGTCCCATCCAATTTCACAAACCTTCCTTTCATTTTTTCCCCCACCTCGCCCTCCTGCCCCTCCTTCCCCTCAAATTGGCCTATAATAATAGTTGTCTATCCGTTTATCGTCCGTTTATATTTGCGTGTTAAAATAAAAACAACGATTTGAGAAAAGGAGACGCGTAAATGAATACCATCATGATTGTTGATGATGACCCATATATCTGCGAACTTGTAAGCACGGTACTCAAAAACGAAGGTTTTATCACTTTTGAAGCATCCGACGGGCGGGACGCTCTGCGAAAAATGACCGACACCAGCCCCGACCTTTGTGTCATTGACCTTTTGATGCCGAATATGGACGGCTTTGAATTGTGCCGGAAACTTCGGCAATATTATGAGGACATGCCGATACTCATGCTGACAGCCATGGATGATATAAGTCAAAAGGTCAAGGGCTATGAACTTGGGACAGACGATTACCTCACCATGCCGTTTGAACCGGCAGATCTTATTAGTTTGAGGTTCTTTATAAACTCGCCCGCTCGCAGGGTAAAATAATCCCCCGGGATAATTTTATTGAGGCCATATGGGGTAATAATTTTGAGGGAAACGAACGGACATTGGACGTTCACATCAATCGTTTACGCGAGAGATTTCCTACGGAACAATACGGTTTCAAAATTACCGCCATTCGCGGCATTGGCTATCGGTTGGAGGCGACGCTATGAAAAAACGAAAATGGTCTCAAACACTTGGCTGGCTGCTTTGGTGCCTGTTCATCATTGTTGGCGCGTTCACGGTGGGGTATTTTCTGACGATGTTGATTTACAAAATAATAGGCCGCCCGTCGGAGCCGGTATCGTATGTGCTTTACGGACTCATATCACTTGCAATGTTAGCTTTGGAATGTTTCGTGTTTTTCTTTATACTCCGACATGCTCAGCAAGGAAAAGAGCCTGACTGGTTGCATGATAGCTTTTTGAAGGTTGCCTCCCACGCCATGAGTCGAATTGCGCGTGGCGATTTTAGCGTGTTCCTCGACCCAAAAGACTTCGGGGCTCACCATGAACTTGTCGATAGCATAAATACAATGGCGAAAGAGCTTGGCTCGATGGAAACCTTGCGGCGGGATTTTGTTTCCAATGTTTCCCATGAAATACAATCCCCGCTCACATCTATCGGCGGTTATGCGCGACTTTTGGAAAATGACGCGCTTGCGCCTGTGCAGCGGAAGCATTACCTTGATATTATTAAAGCCGAAAGCGCCCGCCTGTCAAAGTTATGTTCAAATTTACTGAAACTTTCCTCACTGGATTCCGGCGTCGCCCCGCTTTCCGTCAGTCAATTCCGCTTAGACAAACAATTGCAAAGAGCGGTGATTTTACTTGACCCGCAATGGTCGGAGAAAAATATATCGATAACAGCCGAACTCGACAAAGTGATCGTTTCCGCTGACGAGGAACTTCTTTCCCAAGTCTGGATTAATCTCCTGCACAACGCAATCAAATTTACACCGGAGGGTGGTACGATTTACATTACGCTTACCACAAATGGTGGGAAAACTATCTGCGCGATTGCCGACAACGGCATGGGTATCTCATCGGAGGATCAAATCCATATCTTTGAGCGATTCTACAAAGTGGATAAATCCCGTGACCGCTCCCTTGGCGGCAATGGTCTGGGGCTGTCGCTTGTAAAAAAATTGTAGAGTTGCATGGCGGTATTGTGAGTGTAGAAAGCGAGAAGGGAAAAGGAACAACCTTTATCGTCACCCTTTGAGTTTATATTGGTTTATATTCCGTTTACCCTCCGTTTATTTTGCAGGCTTATGATAAAGCTGTAAACGAAACGGAGGGTATTTTTTATGACAAACACAACGAGGATAACAGAATGTCAATCATTCAGGTAAATATGGAGGGAAACCCAACGATGAAGAATAACGCAATTTTAGCGGTTGAAGCTCACGGCTTGGTAAAGACCTTTGGTGATAACAGAGCTGTTGATGGAGTGAGTCTGACTATCCCGACAGGTAGTATCTGCGGTGTACTTGGGCCGAACGGCGCGGGAAAAACTACTACAATAAATATGCTTGCCACGTTGTCAAAACCGGATGCGGGGAATGTAAAAATATTCGGTTATGATGTTTTGCGGGAAACGCAAATTGTGCGTCAATTGATTGGGTTGACAGGGCAATTCGCCTCTATCGACGAGGATCTAACTGCTTTGGAGAACCTGATGATTTTCGGTAGATTGCATGGATATTCCCGCAAAGATTCTAAGCGTAAAGCGAATGAACTCTTGGAAGAGTTTGGGCTTAGCGATGTGGCGAGACGCGGATTGTCAAAGTTTTCCGGCAGTATGCGGCGCAGACTTGACCTGGCGGTAAGTCTGATTTCCCAGCCGCCGCTAATCTTCCTTGACGAGCCGACAACAGGGCTTGACCCAAGGACTCGGACGCAGATGTGGCAGACAATACGCAAACTTGTAAAAGGCGGCTCGACAGTACTGCTAACGACACAGTATCTTGATGAAGCCGATCAACTTGCCGACAACATTGTTGTAATCGACAAGGGACGAGTTGTTGCCAACGATACACCCGACGGATTGAAACGCGCCGTGGGAAGCAGTTCGTTGCGCTTGAGGGTCAAAGACGCGGATAACGCCGTGAGCGCGGCGCAGATCATCGAGGACATACTCGATGCGAAGGTTCATCTTGCGGAAGCATCTGAGTTGATCGCGCCGATAGACAATACCGACAAACTGACCGATGTGCTGACGACGAAAATCCATGCCGATTACACGAATTGCTCCGTTGGCGGGGAGTTTGATTGCCGACCTTGTACGATACGTAATGGGGGGAATTACCGTTTTTACTACGGGATATATTCTCGGTTACCGACCCGAAGCAGGCATTCCCGCGGTCATTTTCAGCATACTTTTCATGATGTTCATTGCTTGGGGCCTGAGCTGGATATTTGCGTTCATTAGTATGTGCACAAAGACTATTTCAACTGCATCTGCGATTGGTGTAGTCGTAATGTTCCCGTTAGTATTCCTGTCGAACGCTTTTGTTCCGGTCGAAACGATGTCGCGCGGGCTGCAATATTTTGTCCTGCATATCAACCCGCTATCCCGCGTCGTAATAGCGGTACGGCAGTTGTTGACTTATGGCACGATAGGGACGGATTTTTGGTTCGCATTATTCGTCACTTGGGCGATACTCGTCGTATTCATTCCGCTGACACTTATTGCGTATAAGCGCAAGGCCTAATCTTTCCCCGCGTCATTCACTCGGTTTAACACCATAGCATAAGGGCATCAAACGAAACGGAGGTTATTTTATGGCACTGATCGAAGCAAACAAACTTGTCAGACAATATAACAAAGCAAAAACCCCGGCGGTGGACTGAGTAAGCTTTCGGTGAACGAGGACGAATTTTTCGCATTCCTTGGCCCGAACGGCGCGGGTAAAACCACCACAATATCCATTCTGACCACAACGCTTTCAATGACATCAGGCAGCGTTAAAATCGCCGGATACGATGTGGAAAAGGAATCGAAAAACGTGCGGGAAAATGTGGGTAGTATTTTTCAGCAACCAGTCTTGACCCGCAGCTTTCATCGGAATTAAAATTATCCACAGACTCGTTGCCTATTAATGAGTACATTTTGCATAAATACTCTTTGCCTATCTTGTTTTGCACATTTCATCATAGAAAAAATATTATAATATTAAAGCCTATGAAGGGAATGAGTAAAATGTATGATATAGAACAAACGTGCCTATGCCCATATTATGCACCAATGCATTACAATAATTGGTGCCCCTTTCCATATCAGTATAATCCTTTTGGAACAGGTAATAAATATTGTATTGAATTAAGAGACTATGGCCCGGAACCATTTGTCGTAAACATTAATGAGGCTACAAAGCAAAACAATAATTATCGTACCGCTTTATGGACAGGACGCAACTTACAGCTTACCTTGATGAGCATCAATGTTGGGGAAGACATCGGTTTAGAAGTGCATCCGCATCTTGATCAATTCATCCGGATTGAAGAAGGTCAAGGACTGGTTCAAATGGGGGATCGTAAGAACTGCTTGGATTTTCAGCGAAATGTCCATGATGATTTTGCGGTCATCATACCTGCCGGCACATGGCACAATATAATCAATACAGGTAATAAACCGATTAAATTATACTCTATCTATGCGCCACCCCAGCATCCCTTCGGTACGGTTCAAGTAGTTAAACCCAAAGAAAACCATGCCTACTAAAATTAAAAGGAATAACGTTTTTAGGGGGAGTTGACAAAGCGAACGAGGCTGTCTAAAAAGCAATTTAAAATTAATAAGAAATACAAATATATAGCTTCATTGAATATGTTTCTTCCAATATATTGTATTTCTTTATCTATAAATTTATTTTTGGGACAGCCCCAGTATAGAAACACACCTTAAATCAATCAACCAACGCACCAACAACCGAGTATCCAGATAAAGAGACCGGCGCGTGGGGCCTTAAAATTGAATACACAAAGCCTTAATCTTCGTAAGTATTTCTTCTTTCTTATCATCAAACTCAGTAATAGTCAATTTAATCAAATTGGCAATTTCCTTCATATTATCCTCTTTCATGCCCCTTGTCGTAATTGCCGGAGTGCCTATACGAATCCCGCTGGTTATAAAAGGATGCTGAGGGTCAAAAGGAATTGTGTGTCGATTGACAATCATACCAACTTCATTCAATCTTGCTTCGGCAGTCTTTCCCGTAACCCCCAAATTTCTTAAATCTATCAGAATAAGATGATTATCGGTACCTCCTGATACAAGTTCAAAGCCTTCGTCTATCAACGCCTGTGCTAATGCTGAAGCGTTGGCAATAACTTGTTTTTGATAATCTTTGAATTTTTCACTTAACGCTTCTTTTAAGCACACAGCTTTAGCAGATATTATATTCATATTGGGTCCTCCTTGAAGACCCGGAAAGATTGCCTCATCAATAGCTTCGGCGAACTCTTTCTTGCATAAGATCAAGCCCCCTCTGGGACCTCTTAAAGTCTTGTGGGTCGTTGTAGTAACAAAATGGGCATAAGGTGTTGGATTGGGATGTAGTCCTGCGGCCACCAGTCCAGCAATATGCGCCATGTCAACCAAAAAATAAGCGCCAACTTCTCTGGCAATCTCGCTAAATGCTGCAAAATCAATTAACCGGGGATAAGCACAAGCACCGGCAATAATAAGTTTGGGCTTGTTTTCCTTAGCTATTCGTCTTACTTCTTCATAATTAATGAGCTGGGTTTTTTGATCCACCCCATAAGATACTATCTTATAATAAACTCCTGAGAAATTGGATCGACCCCCATGGCTAAGATGTCCTCCACATTCCGGATCCATGCTTAAAATCGTATCGCCTGGCTTCAAAGCTGCGAAGTAAACCGCCATATTTGCTTGAGAACCGGAACAGGCTTGAACATTGGCATGTTCTGCGCCAAAAATTATTTTAGCCCTTTCAATAGCCAATTTCTCTACAACATCAACATGTTCACATCCACCATATTCTCTATTACCGGGGTATCCTTCCGCATATTTATTGGTTAACGGGGTCCCCATTGCTTCCATTACTGCGGGGCTGACAAAATTTTCCGAAGCGATTAGGATAATTTGGTTTCTCTGACGATTTGCTTCCAATGCAATAGCATCTGCCAGTTCAGGATCTACTAATCGAACTTGTCGAATACCATACATTATTATCATCCTTTCTAAATTGCAAGCGGTTATCAAACTCTTGCTTTTGCAGAGCATTCCGAGCAGGTTTTAAGGTTCGGAATTTTTCTTGCGTGTTATATTCTAGCGTTGTATTATATTAATAAAATCATCTTTTATATATAACAGTCAACTGGCAACTATAACAGTTGTATACGGAGGTGAACTAAAAGTTGCATATTGTCATTGATCGCTCTTCGAAAATTTCTGTAAAAGAGCAGGTCAGGCTGGAATTTGCCCAACGAATCCGCTCCGGTTTACTGGAGAACGGTTTTCAATTACCTTCGGTCCGTCAGTTATCGGCACAATTAAGTATTAGTTTGGTTACCGCCCACAAAGTGTATAATAGCCTTGAAATTGATGGACTCATTGAGTCAATCCGAGGTAAAGGATCTTTCGTCAAATATCCGAAATCTTTATCTACTGCAGTTCCACAAAATATCCCGCAGGCAATCCAAAATCCTTTCGATTGGCAACTTGCTATTTCAGACTATCTTCCGCGAGCAAGTCTCTGGAGTCAAAGCGCTATTCGTTTATCTCCCGAAATTCTTGATTTGGCCACCGCCTCTATTCATTACACTTTGTTGCCGCTTGAATTATTGCAAACTTCGATAAAAAAGTCTTTACAGCAATATCCGCACTCTTTAGGGATCTATTCTCCATATCAAGGAGATTCAGAGTTTTTAAGTGCCATCAGCAATTATCTGGTAGCGCAGAAAATACCAATACATACCCATCAATTGATTGTAACGAACGGGACCCAACAGGGGATGGATTTATTTGCCCGTACTTTTCTCGGACCGGGAGATATTGTCGCCATGGAAGTCCCTTGTTTCCCCGGTACAATTGATGCGTTTCGGCTTAGCCATGCAACGATTCAGCCGGTTCCTATCGATCATGATGGAATACGGATTGATGTATTGGAAGATTTATCGACGCATATGAAAATTAAAGCCATTTATACTGTGCCAACCTGCCAAAATCCAACCGGATCCATCATGTCATTGAAACGTCGTATGGAGTTATTGGAATTTGCAACCAATAATAATGTCCTTATTCTCGAAGATGATCCCCATCGAGAATTAGCTTTACCCCCGAGCCAAAGTCTCAACAAACTGCCACCGCCGCTTAAAATTCTGGATCAAACAGGAAGAGTCGTATACCTAAAAGGCTTCAGCAAATTTCTCTTCCCAGGGCTCCGGTTAGGAATAGTGGCTGCGGATGGTACCATATTTAACCGTTTACTCGCCATAAAATCAATAGCCGATCTCGGTTCTCCCTTATGGCTTCAAAAGGCGCTCATAGCTTTATTTTCCAATCCTCAACTTTTACAGTATATTAAAAAATTAATCCAAAGATTAGAATATCGTAGTGAACTGGTTACTGCAAAACTCTCGAAAGACCTTAACCCATTAATTCGTTATCAAAAAAAACAAGGAGGTATGCATCTATGGCTTACCTTACCTTATTCAATCTCCGCGGACAATTTAATTCCCATAGCTCATCACCAGGGTATACATTTCTTGCCGGGATCTATTTTTTATCCTGGAGAACCAGAACAAAATCACCTCCGCATTTGCTGGACTAACCTTTCTGATGATGATTTACCAAAGGCATTGGATATCCTATGCCGGATACTCAATCAATCTGTGAATCCCTAAAAAGTTAATCTGTTTCTCAAAATTTCATTTGATGTACAAGAACATATTTCATGCCAATCAACGTGTATGTGTATACAAATGTTGAGTTTTGTAGCTATTGTTTAAATATGCTTTAAAAAAGAAGAAGAGAAGATGCGCAATAAGCTTTGAAGATGGCAATTAATTCACTTTCCGATTTAAGTTATACAGCAATTCAAAGGTCTCCAAAAAGTGCTTGGCCAAAGCGGAAAGGTATTTATTCTTTTTCCATGCGATTGCAGTTCTTGTAAACAAGGTTGCTTCATCAATTTCCCTATACTTTAAATTGGTACTTGAAATAAGTCCTAGCCAATCTTTGGGTACAATTGCCACCCCCATCCCCGTATTGGCCCATAATAATATAGCCCGTGTATCATCTATTTTAGCAAGGATTCTTGGTTCAAACCCTTCTTGTTGGCATGCTTCCACTATCATCTTCTCATATCTACGGTGCATCATCACCAAAAAAGAAAATGTAAATCTACGTATCTTTTTAGGGATATTGATTGCTTTTATTGGAGTCCTATTCATAATTAGTCATGGAGATTTAAAGAGCATTTTCCAACAAAAAACTCTTTTCGGTGATAGTTTGATTATCATAAATGCTTTGATGTGGGCTTGGGTTACTCTCAGGGGTAAAATCGTTTTAAATAAATATAGTCCGTTTGTAGCTATGGCATATATTCATATTTTCGGCACAATTTTATTATTGCCGTTTGCTTTTTTTCTACTGCAATGGTTAAAATTTCTTTATGTCGGCAACTACAGGCAATTAGCTGGACTACCGTTTTAGCATCCGCGTATCTGACTATTTTTTGCTCGGTTTATTCATACTTTATCTGGTATTTAGGCGTCTCAAAAATCGGAGCTGTCAAAACAGCAACTTTCAACTATTTTAACCCTGTTATGGCTTCATTGTCGGGATTCATTGTTTTCCATGAGCAATTGACGATATGTATTGCTTTGGGTGGAATATTAGTTATCTTGGGAGTCTACATAACCAATCATAAATCACCATTATCGAAATGTAATCATATTTTTTTTAAATAAGATTAATTTTTTAATGGTCGAGGTAATGCAAAAAATCATGCAAGATTAAATACGGTCTTAAAAATGAGGTCCGTGGACTCTGCTGCAATGCTTTCAGCCTTCGCTTTCATAAATCTGCACTTCCTTTTTATTTTCGAATAATCTGTGAAGCCTACCGACATATTGCTGTAAAGTTCCTTTCCAAGATATCGTCATCGTTAAAATAACGTGTCCAAGCGAGGTTCGTCAAGCCATTCTAAAGGGGTTGAGAGGTTATTAATATCCGGATTCTCTTCTTCATTGCAATCCGCTTTAATCATTTCCGGCAGCGGTTTTGGATCAGAAAAATCAAAAGGAATCCCTGGCTGTTCAGGAATTCCCAATTGAAAAATTCTTCAAACGGTTCGTCTTTAACAAAGATAAACGATTACATCTTATCTGCATAGTTTACCCGCCTGGTACAGATTCCATAATTCTTTGATCTGACTGATAGCCAAATAACCGTTTTCCGTTTCACCAAAACCATACTTTGCAAACACAAAAGAAATTCCGGCAAAAACTGTTGCCTCATAATCTCCCTGGGTATCTCCAACATATACTGCATCATTCAAATTGTTTCTTTGGATAACCAGCTTGATGTTTTCACCCTTGGATTTACCGGTATTTCCGAAGCATTCATAGTCTGTAATATACTTTTCAACTCCCGCTTTCTCCATAAATAGCTCAATGTAACCGGACTGGCAGTTACTGACAATAAACAAGCGGCATTGCTCAGAAAGTTTACCCAGGGTTTCTTTTACCTCTGGAAATAACAAATTATCTGTATTTTCTCTCAAGGCAGCCTGCTCATATTGGCAACAGCGCTGCAATAGCAACTTCCTTTGGGCCTTGCCGACATCAGGGAATAAATCATCAGCAATTACATCCATCGTCTTGCCGAACTCTTTTTTCAACATTGATGATGTTACCATCGCTCCCGTGCCGCCGACTTCCGAAATCGCCTTATTCCAGGCCTTGGCTACCACTTCCGTTGTATCCCATAAGGTACCGTCGATATCAAATATGATGTTCTGCATGAATACCAACTTTCGATTTGTAATTGATGAGAGTATCATATTAAAAAATGCTCGTATGGTCAATACATGATGTTAATTATGGACAATTGTGTTCAAATTGAAGATTTTATTGACCTCATTATCGGCTCCATCCATGATGAAGTATTGGTTAAACTCCTTGCCATTCTGGACGACACTACTGAATCAATTCTTCATTTGCTTTATTGGGGCCTATAAGGCTTCTAAACCTTCTGCTATAGTGAAGCAAGTTGTCCAAAAACCCGGCATGGAGCTATTTAATAGGGAGTTTCGAAAAACTTTGAGGGAGATGGTTACATCCCACTTAATCGGTTATCTGACTTTCAATAAAAGGTAATTTTTTTNNACTTCTTGCCATTCTGGCCGACACTCTGGAGCAAAATATTAATTTCGAAAGAGCGCTTCAATTTAAGACTTTTCTTAAAGAAATCCTGATCGAGCTGGGGGCTGGGATTGAAATCATCCTTCCAATGCTTCATAAGGGAGATGGCATTCTTATACTGAATCAATTCTTCATTTGCTTTATTGGGGCCTATAAGGCTTCTAAACCTTCTGCTATAGTGAAGCAAGTTGTCCAAAAACCCGGCATGGAGCTATTTAATAGGGAGTTTCGAAAAACTTTGAGGGAGATGGTTACATCCCACTTAATCGGTTATCTGACTTTCAATAAAAGGTAATTTTTTTGATTATTAAATGACCATTAGTCATTAGAGGAGAGCGTTTATGAAAACCGTATTTATCACAGGTGCTTCAAGCGGAATTGGTAAGGCTGCCGCTATTTTATTTCAAGAGAAAGGGTGGAATGTCGCAGCAACCATGCGAAATCCCCAAAAGGAAACCTCGCTGAGCAGTTTAAAAAATATCCGTTGTTATCCAGTAGATATAACCGATATTGATTCGATTCAAAAAAGTCTAGCATCCGCTATCAACGATTTCGGGAGCATTGATGTCCTTATCAACAATGCCGGGGTTTATACCACAAATCCACTGGAAATGACTTCAGAAAAGGATATTAATCAACTCATCAACGGATACGGTCCGGATGTTACTGCAAAGACCATTTATAAGGCTGCCTCGGATAATAATTTCAGACTTCGTTATGCATCGGGCCCCGATACCAAAATGGTGTTTTTTTTAAGAGGGTTGCTCCCATTTACACTTTACAATCGGGTGGTGCAAGCTTTAAGTAAGTTGTAAAGCTGTACATTCCGTTTCCGTTTCATGGATTGTTTACGGGACCGGATCATTGGCGCCAATCGTCAAAAATAATTTACAATATTTATCCATTTTATTCCTTTATGAGGATAATTCATAAACGGTTCTAAATAATCAAAGTAATTGCACAATACACCAGGAGTATCGCCATTACTATGTTTAGAATTATTTTGTTTTTTTCAAAGATTCTCTGAAATAATGCGCCGCAAATAGCCCAAGTAAATGTACCGCTCCATCCAAATACTGTTATCAATAATATGAAACCACAGATGATAATCGGTTGCTTATAATGAGGTATCACAAAATTTGATATTAACGTTATGCCATAAAGTATAATTTTTACATTCGTAAATTGAAGTAGAAAACCCGTTATAAAGTTATTCGTTTTTTTAATAGCTTCATTATGATTTGTCGGTTTACTTTTGATAATATGCCAAGCAAGCCATAAGATATATGCAACACCGATATAAGCCATAATAAACTTGATTTTCGGAATCATTTTAGCAAGCATAACGCTGAAAATACTGCACAATATCATAACGCAAAGAAATCCAATAAAAATTCCCTGAATCAGCCTTATGCTCTTTTTAAATCCATAACTGCTCGTATTGGACATTGCAACAATATTATTGGGACCAGGAGTAAATGCGGTTAAAAGGCTATACGTTAAAAATGCTCCCCAATTGATCATCAAATTTTCCTCCAAAAAATTCGTTACCATACCAAAAATTATTTTTTATCAGGGATGTTGCCTTCGTCTTCCTTGATGAAGGTTATTCTATCACCAATATATACATTTGTTAAATCAATGTTTTCGAATTTACAGTTCATAAAAAATGATATATTATTGATGTTATAGGAGATGACTTCACATAAAATGGATCTTCGACATCTGATTACTTTTAAAAGTATTGTTGATAATGGAAGTTTTTCGAACGCGGCTCTTAAATTAGGATATACACAATCAACTATTACTTCTCAAATTCAACAATTGGAACAAGAACTATCAATAAAACTCTTTGAGAAAATCGGGCGAAAAATGGTTTTAACGCCCGTTGGAAAAGAACTTGTACCATATACACAAGAGCTTTTAAACACCATCGAAAAGATTAAGAATATGGGGAAAAGTAGTGAGCATATTTCGGGTGAAATTCGAATCGCAATTGCGGAATCCTTAATGTCATATAAATTACAAAATATTTTGAGCCTTTTTAAGCAACAAGCACCCAATGTAAAGCTGTCAATGATGTCGCTCAACTGTTTTGTGATTAAAGACAATTTAATGAAAGATAATGCAGATATAGGCCTATTTTATGACATTGGAGGTTTAGATGAAAATTTGACAACGATACCCTTATGTGAGTTCCCGGTAGTTTTAGTATGTTCCCCTCTTTTCGAACTTGAAAAATATGATTTTTGTAAGCCCCATCAAGAATTGAATGTTAACTTTATTATTAATGAGAAAGATTGCATTTACAGAAGAATATTTGAACAATACTCACGGGATCATGAAATACTTTTAAATAATACCATCGAACTTTGGAGTTTAGAAACTATCAAGAAATGTGTCGCTAGCAATTTGGGGATTTCTTTTCTACCCCGTTTTGTAGTGGAGGAAGAATTGGCAAACCATAAACTGGTGGAGATAAAAGCGGGATGTACAAATACAACTATCAAAGCAGTCTGCGCTTATCATAAGAACAAATGGGTGAGCCCCTCGATGGCACTCTTCTTACGGCTGGTTAAAGAACATTTTAATTACGATATATAATAAAAAATAATCCTCCAAATTAAGAAGGGTATTTACATTAATAATCTCCTTGTTCCAGGTGGTTTGTTTTATAACCAACAAACTTAACTTTACGAATCCCACAACCCCTAAAAACTTGGCGTTCTTCACCATACATTTTAACATACCTCTGTTGCGATGGTTCAACCACAAACGTAGCTGCAATTAACTTAATGATAAAGCAAATCGAGGATTTTATAGGTAAGCAGCAGTTGAAACCGGACGTCACTATCCTCCAGATCGACTTGGATGATCTCGATAATTTTATTGATACGGTATACCAAGGTGTTTCTATGGACATGCAGTGCCAGTGTGGTATGGGCCAGGTTTCTTTCGTGGATGAGATATTGATACAGGTTCTGGGTATAAGAGGTATTGTTTCGGCGGTCGTATTCAATAAGCTTTACTAATGACTCATGACATAGCTGCTTCAGGTCAATTTTTTGGGCGGCTAGATCGAGTAAATGATAAACGCTAACATCTTTGTAGAATGAAAGCCGGTTTTCATTTTTGAGCCGCCGGCTCAGAGCGGCGGCAGTAACAGCCTGATCAAAGTGGACTCGAATATCCAGAATATCGTGAAAGCACCGGCTGATGCCCCCATAGAGATTGTTTTCTTTGAAAAAAGCGGTTAACCTTTCAAGCTCAGCCTCCGACAGTGCAATATCGTTATCATGCATTATAATAATGACAATATAGTCATTATAGAGGATCGATTTGCAATCAAAAATCATTTTATCCAACAATTCTCGGAAATACTGAAGTGTCTTATAGGTCCGATCAAATTCGCTGATATCGATGGTCAGCAGGTATAAGTTGTCTTTGATTACCAAATGCTGCGTTTTGAGCTTCTCGGAGACAAGGCCTTTATCATGCATTCCGTCCAGTAAGTCTTTAAAAAAGTGCTCCTCGGCCAGAGCTTTGGAGTAAAGAATAAAGGAGTTTTTCTTCATTTCCAGCGCGAGAACTTTTGCAATCATCCCGACAATGGGGGAATCGGTTTCTCGGAAAGGTTTTTCACTTTCAACAACAATCATGGTGCCGATAACTTTTTGATCGACAAAAATGTGGTTTATCATTCTTCTGTGTTTTAACTGCC
>DNPP01000098.1:2312-3339 GCA_003501365.1 Bacillota bacterium | reverse complement strand
AAATTAAATTTTAATTATTTTTTATCTTATCACCCCTCTCAGGGTTTATACTATATACTTTTATAATTTTAAATTATTCTTATCGTTAGTTAAATATCGGTTGTATTTTAACATGTCTTTACATAAAAAGAGACTAAAGTAAAAATTTTGTATTTATATTTTAAATAAATTATATTTTGCGTTTAATAAATAAATTTTCGGTTAATTTAATTTATTAATTGACTATTTGAAAAAGACTCTCTCGGATTATTGAGTCTACTAGACCACTGAGAGCACTTTAATTATGAGCGAAGCTCGCTAAATATCCTATTCATATCAAAAAGGCCCCAATTGGGGTCTTAAGAATATTTACAAAGTTCATTTTTATTATTGAGTCGAGTCCCCTCGAAGAATACAGGCCGTCAGCTGAGTTCCTTGCCCGGCTTGTGATTGAAAAAAAGCATATCCTCGCGGCATCGGATAATAACGGTACGTCTTCACCCCGATATTCAACAGCGATATGGGAACGCTTGGCAAATTCCCGGCAGAGATCATCCAGTGTATAGATATAGTCAACCTTTTCCAATATGGCCTTGATCCCTTGCCGGACCAGATTATGATCATCAACGACGACAACCGTAATCACAGAATCCCCCCTCACATCCGCTCCGATAATCAATTTTAAGCTACCATATCAAATATCAGGGTACTTTATTATTGATTCAATTTTTTTGGATACATTACGCTACTATATAAATCAAATTCATATCTTTTATGGTAAAAATAATTATTTGGACGTACCTTCTCATTGTTATTCAGGAGTACCGTACTTCCAATGGGAAACGGCGCAATATTCGAAAGAAACAAATTGACAAATTCAGGATCAAAGGCTTCTTTATCCTTGTCCCGGATATATTCAAGCGCTTCATGGGGCAACCAACGTTTCCGGTAAATCCGGTCCGTCGATAATGCATCATAAACATCTGCTATGGCTACAACCCTTGCAAATTCATGAATTTCTTTACCTTTAACACCTCGAGGATAACCG
>DNPP01000098.1:0-2303 GCA_003501365.1 Bacillota bacterium | reverse complement strand
AATTGTACGATAATAATTGCCGGACCTAAATGGGGTTTAACCCTACTTTTAAACAAAAAAAAACCCCATTCGGGGTCTTGCCAGATTTCAAAACATTTTTAACAAAAAAATGTTACTTTTTCTGCTTCAAATATTGCTCATAACCGATTTCTTCCAATATAACCGCCTTATCATTGACCTCTTTAGCAAGCCGCTTCTTATACTCAATCATTTTATNNTAAATCCGGTCCGTCGATAATGCATATCGTAACCTTTGCCGACCAAACGATCGGTAATATATAACGACATAATACCCAAATCCCGCAATCCGTCAATATAATTGGCGGTTAAGGAAACGCCCTCACTCAGAAGAACCCTGCCATCCGCTGATGGGGTTTAACCTACTTTTAAACAAAAAAAAACCCCATTTCTAGGGTCTTAGGATTTCAAAATATTTTTAGCAAAAAAATATTACTTTTTCTGATTTAAATATTGCTCATAGCCGATTTCTTCCAATATAACCGCCTTATCATTGACCTCTTTAGCAAGCCGCTTCTTATACTCAATCATTTTATGCCGTAACGCGGAATCCACCACACTTAAAATCTGGACCGCCAAAATTCCGGCGTTTTTCGCTCCATTGATGCTGACGGTCGCTACCGGAATACCGCTTGGCATCTGAACGATGGAATAAAGAGAATCCACTCCATCCAAGGTACTGGTCTTAATCGGAATTCCAATTACCGGCAGCGGAGTCATCGCGGCCAAGACACCGGGCAAATGCGCTGCACCGCCGGCTCCGGCGATAATTACTTCCAAACCACGCTCAGAAGCGGTAGATGCATATTCAATCGCCCGTTTCGGTGAACGGTGAGCGGAAATAATGGTCAGCTCATAATCCACCCCGAACTCTTCCAATATTTCAGCCGTCGACTTCATGATCGGCAGATCCGAATCACTCCCCATAACAATTCCAACCAATGGCAATACAATCAACCCCTTTATTTCCTGCTTCCCGGTTTGACAATCGGGATCCCTTCTTTACAAAGCGGGCATTCTTCGGGTTCCCAGGTTTCGATTTCAATTGAAATCAGAGATTCTTTCTTCACTCCGAAGTGGACTTTCCCGGCGCTGCGATCCACCAGGACTCCGACTCCGCAGACATTGGCACCCCGCTCTTTCACAGCGTCGATCACTTCGAAAACCGAACCGCCGGTAGTGATTACATCCTCAACTACCAGGACGTTTTCATCTTCTTCCAGATCAAAACCGCGCCGGAAAGTCATCTTGCCATCCTCTCGTTCGGTAAATAAGGCTCTTACCCCAAGGGCTTTAGCAACTTCATAGGCGACAATAATTCCGCCAATTGCCGGAGCAACTACGGCATGAATCTCCTGACCTTTAAAACGGCGCGCCAAATCTTCACATAATCTTTCCGTAAACTTCGGATACTGTAGAACCTGGGCACATTGCATATACTTCCTACTGTGTTTACCGGAGGTCAGACGAAAATGCCCCTCTCGCAATACCTTGGTCTCCCGAAATATTTCTAAAATCTCTTTCTCTTCAAGCACGCTGGTTCCCCCTCGCCATTTTATATATATCAAAATCCCTGCTGGGCAATACCTCTTAGTTGTGTTATATCAAAAATTTTTTCTTCGCCAAGGAACTCTTCAATTCCTTCTATTATTCGGCTAACTGTGGTTGGATCTTTAAAGTTTCCGGTACCTACGGCAACTGCAGTAGCTCCGGCCATGATAAACTCCAAAGCATCCGCGGCGGTGACTATTCCTCCCATACCAATAATGGGAATGGAGACTTTCCGATATACCTGCCATACCATACGTAACGCCACCGGCTTAACGGCCGGTCCCGACAGTCCACCCACCAAATTACCCAATACCGGGCGACGTTTCCGGATATCGATCGCCATCCCCAATAAAGTATTGATTAAACTTACCGCATCCGCCCCGGCTTCCTCAACTTTTCTGGCGATTAAGGTAATATCGGTTACATTGGGCGATAATTTAACGATTAAGGGGTGTCTGGTGACCGTCCTTACCGCTTTGGTAATCCGGTATGCCATCTCCGGATCGGTGCCAAAAGCGATACCGCCTTCTTTCACATTGGGACAGGAGATATTCAGTTCAAAAGCGGCAACCTCCGGATAATCGCTTAAGACCTCGGCCACCCGGACATATTCTTCGATAGTCTTACCCACAACATTGACTATCACCGGCGTCTCGTACTCACGGACAAAAGGCAGCCCTTCCCGGATAAAGCATTCCACACCGGGAGTTTGCCAACCGATGGAGTCTCACATT
>DNPP01000003.1:1857-3162 GCA_003501365.1 Bacillota bacterium | reverse complement strand
CATCCCGGAATAACCCGCAGCAGCGAGGAGTGGATATTATTCCGGTCCCAATTGGGATTCTTGTCACCGTTCGGTAAATAATAATTGGCGTGAATATCATTGGGATCATAATCCGGATTTATCTCTAAATCGCAACGGGTGTCGGCTTCGGTGAATTGGATCTCATTACAGACCGTGCTGTACATATTGAAGGTCGCCTTAAAAAGATCCAGACTGAGCGCTGTTGAATTCCGGCCTTGCATGCCGAAAACGTCAATATTGCCTTCCTGATAAATAGGGGTCAGCATCTTGACGGTGGCAGTCCGTTTTGGTTCATAGGACTTATCGCTGTCGAAGAAATCATTATAGGAAAGAGTCCAATTCAAACCCAGCAGCCTTTCATATTTACGGGCGGATTCGAAAGCTTTCCTGACATATTCACTCTCATACAAGAGTTTCTCATCGCCGGTCATTCCGGCCGGAGCTTTAAAAATACGACCCCAGTTGCTGGTTTGATAGTCGTTCTCGTTACGAATATAGCCGGTAAAGTCATCAATGGCCTCATTGACAACGTCCCAGGAGTAGATGATGTCGCTATACGGAGCGTAGCGCGCAAAAACCTGTCCGATGTATGAGTCCAGACGATCCAACATCACATCCCGGCCAGCCCAGTCATTGCCGCTGGCGGCAAACCCGTTGCGGAAAAATGAGGCGTCGGTCATATTGTGCCATACCAGCGTATGCGCTTTGATCCTGATTTGATCTGCGGGAGCGCGGCGCGCGTTTTCGGTACGGACGTTATTCAAAAAAGTCGTCATTTGACTGGTTATCGGCGCCAGTACCGCGGTCCGGTTCGCCTTGTCGCGGGCGGCCATATAGGCTTCATCGCTATCATAGTTGCTCCGTACAATCGCGTTATAGGCGTTGCGGGATTGAGTCGGCCCAAATTGGTATTGGGGTTTGAACTCATTCGACGGGCTCCAGCTGATATAATGCAGCTGGGTCAATCCCTTGGTTTCGGCGTTGGTCGAGAAATAGTTACTCATCGCCGAGAATGTTCCGAACATAAAATAGTCGGTAAAAGTTTTATATAGTGACGGTAGGTTTGGTTGCCAGGCGGCTGAGGCCATTGGGACGCAGGTCGCCATTAAGACAACAGCTAAGAATATGGCTAAAAATTTTATTTTCATCTTCGGTTCCTCCCCAATCGTATTTTCAGGGTACATCATTGAAATTGGCTTACCATGAACTAACTTCACAACACAATCGGCGATATTTTCGTTCTTGCTGCTGTTAGCATCATTCTGAAGTTTGTCGCCTTTTTGA
>DNPP01000003.1:0-1786 GCA_003501365.1 Bacillota bacterium | reverse complement strand
TTGGGACGCAGGTCGCCATTAAGACAAACACCAGGCATATAGTTAAAACCTTTATTTTCATCTTTGGTTCCTCCTTAATCGTATTTTCCCGCTTTTTGATTTAAAGAACCCCCGGCTACAAGCCGGGAGCTCTTTACATGAAATTGGTTAATTTTAAGCTATTGCACAATAATAGTGGCTGTTTTACTATCACTTAGCCAGCCGTCGCTAACCGTAAATTGCACAGTGTAAATTCCGGCGATAGTCGGCGTGTAACTGAACTTCTTGGTACTCGTATTAAAGGTCGCGCCTGCCGGTAGATTAACGGCAGAATAGGTCAAAACATCACTACTATCGGGATCACTGGCCTTGATGGTGAAGGAGACCAGTTTCCCAGTCTTCACAATGTAACTGGGAATAGCGCTCATGACCGGCGGCCGGTTACTGCTGGGATAAACGATGATCGTGGTTGTGGCCGACGCGGTCGCCTGTCCGTCGCTGACCGTAAATTGCGGGGTGTAAGTTCCGGCGGTATCCGGTATCCAACTGAAAAGCTTGGTGGCCGGATCAAAACTGGCGCCCGCCGGTAAATTGGGAGCGGAATAGCTTAAGGCATCGCCATCGGCATCAGTGGCGCTAATGGTGAAGCTCAGCGTCTGTCCCGCGGTGGCGCTATAATTGGACACGGTCATTACCGGCGCTTGGTTAACGTAATTGACCATAATCGTAGAGGCCTTGCTGTCGCTTAAGAAACGGTCGTTGGCGGTGAATTGTACACTATAGGTTCCAGTCTGCGATTTAGACGGTGTCCAACTAAACTTCCTGGTAAACGGATTAAATATGGCGCCCTTCGGCAAGTTGAGCGCGGAACAAGTTAAGATGTCACCATCGGGATCAGTGGCGCCGACATTGAAGCTGAGCAGTTTTCCGGCATCAACAATATAATTTGGAAGCGTATCCATTACCGGCGATCGATTAGTATAAAGATCCTGTCTGACAACGGTCACGGTAAACTGCGCCGAGATGGGTGTGGTGTCACTGGGATTTTGTACGAACAGCTCAAACTTGGCGTTTTTAAAGAAATCCTCGTTAAACGTATACGAGCGCAAACTGGTCCAAGATCCATTGCTCCGTAAATAAGACGCCGCAACAGTGTTTCCGCTCTTCACCAGACGGACGGAATAAGTGGTACCGGTGCTCAAATAGTATGAGCTGTTGGACGAAGTTGAACTCTGTACGCCGTTCACTCTTCCATAGGAGCGAGAGCCCGCGCCCGCTAAAGTGGTGTTCATTTTTTCCGCATTTACGCTGCAATACTCGGCGGTTGCTTCTACGGTTCCTTTTTCGGGGTCGCGCAGCCCAAATCCGGCATTGGTGGCAATCGCGACGCTTGTTGCGGTGTTATTGAGGTTCTGACTCAAGGTCATCGCCACGGTAGCTGTCCAATCCCCCTGGATTGAATCCGGTAATTGCAGTATATTGCTGCATTGCGGATATCTATAGCTAGTGCTCTCATTCAGCTTACTCTGGATGGTCACGGTATTCCCCGAAAAAGTAATATCAGCCTTGGGATTCTCCGGATCCTTGGGAGTCACAACGTTCCAGGTATCCGCCGAATAGGACGGGTTTTCATTGGTCGAAAGGTCGATTCGATATGTTTTTTCCACGCCGTCTTTATTAAACCGTACCACAGCTACCCCACTGGGCGAAGGCGGCTGAGTGATTGTTATTTTTACATTCGGATCGCTTGAAGACGCCGTTACGACAGGCGTAGTTAAGGATGCCGGAAGCGCATAACTTACCTCAT
>DNPP01000456.1:16878-17732 GCA_003501365.1 Bacillota bacterium | reverse complement strand
TCAGCCAGTTGTGCCACTTTAGCGGCTTCTTTCTTAAGATGAAGGAGCCCTTGATTTCCTTCCATTCCCAGGATTATGTTCTCAACCACCGAGTGGGTGGGAATCAGCATAAAATGCTGGTGGACCATGCCAATCCCCTTTTGAATAGCTTCCTTGGGGGAAGAAATAGCAACCTCCGCCCCGTCAATCAAGATCTGTCCCGCATCGGGTGTATAGAGGCCATACAAAATATTCATCAGAGTCGTTTTTCCGGCGCCGTTCTCTCCCAAAATCGCCAAGATCTCACCGTGCCTAACATCGATACTGATGCCGTCATTAGCTTTTACGCTAGTGAAATATTTGGTAATTCCCTTCATCTCTACAAAAGGTGCGGTGTTGTAAGTTATCATTGCGCG
Organism: Bacillota bacterium; assembly: GCA_003501365.1. Classification (GTDB taxonomy): domain Bacteria; phylum Bacillota; class UBA4882; order UBA8346; family UBA8346; genus UBA8346. The sequence continues at coordinate 17,337 of DNPP01000456.1, read as the reverse complement.
CCTCCCACGCATTGTTGATTATTTATCATGTAAAATTGTATGCCGGCTAATAACTCTGATATTGATTTCATTTCGTGGAAATTTAGTGTAATGTTTATGAAAGTATTTTATCATCTTACTCGCTCCCAATCAAGGCTGGTCTGAAATGATTTTTATGTTTTATGCTGGCTTTTTTTAAAGTTAAAGCGGTAAAAGCCGCTAAACATCCTAGTTCGCCCAGCCAGAATGTTCTAAATCCAAAATAAAATTTAATATTATTGACATATACATTACATAAATCAATTCCGTCGCTCCTACCCATGTCCTTCTTTCTTTATTCATTAGCTGCATGTATCTTTAGAATATATCGTATGCTTTAGGCCAAATGAAGTACTTCCCCGGACATGAGATCAAAATAAAAGAGAGTCCCATTTGGACTCTCTAAAACTCGATTTTATTCTTATCATTTTGTCTGGTATC
>DNPP01000456.1:0-16588 GCA_003501365.1 Bacillota bacterium | reverse complement strand
CTGTTTTTACCTTTTGGAACCGGTATTTTTTTCACGATAATTGATTTACCGTCAAATTTATAGATACTAATGAATTTAATTTCTTCCAATTGCCCAACCCCCAAAACACTCGGCATAAACTATTGCAATTCATATAGTTTCGATGTTTACTAAAATTTTCCTGCCTAAATTTATGGAAAATTTTGATAATTGGCAATAACGTGTTGCCAATAAATAGTTTTTTCTCGGGTAATATCGGCTGAAGTCTAAAGGATTTATTGAGAAAACATGGAAAATAATATATAGGTTAACCCCAAAATTGAGGCTGGGAGGTAACGAAGATGGATTACCAAAAGGCGCAGATTGAATGGGACAAGATCGAATTGGATATCCGGAAATGCACCTGCAACGAGTGTGAAAAGGATTGCGAGTCTAGATATGGTATTTATAATTATGACGGCGATTGTATCATGGAACAACAATAAAACGATGGGGGGCTCAAAACAGCCCCCATTTCTATCGGATTATGACGTCAAAATCTCAATTGGATAATGATTGGAGTTTATGGTATAGTAAATATATTCCAATTTATTAATAAAACAATCTTCAAATCCCCCTAAAATATGGAACGAAAAGCCAGGTGGAAAAATGAAGTATCAAGTCGGAGAAACCCGCGTGAGCGCGGCGAGCAAAGAATTTTACACCTACGGAGATTACGAAACTTGGTCCGACGATCAAAGATGGGAATTGATTGACGGCGTGCCGTATGATATGACCCCGGCTCCTTCCCGCAGGCACCAGGAAATATTAGGCGCCTTGTATCTCCAATTTGCCACTTACCTGAAAGGAAAACCTTGCCGGGTTTATTTGGCCCCTTTTGATGTCAGATTGCCGGAAGGCCGGTCTGAGACCCAGCCTCAGACCCAAGAAGAAGATAACCAGATTAAAACTGTTGTACAACCGGATTTGACTGTGGTCTGTGATCAAGCTAAATTGGATAATAAAGGCTGCAAAGGCGCGCCGGATCTTTCCATTGAAATTACTTCACCCCATACTGCCGCCAAGGATGCTAAAATAAAATTAGCCTTGTACGAAAAAGTCGGTATCAAAGAATTTTGGCTGATATACCCTTTAGATGCTACGGTAATGGTATTTACTCTCGATAATAATGGAAAATACGGCAAACCGAATGTATTTACAACCGGTGACCAAGTTCCGGTGGGGATATTTTCCGGAGAGCTCTCGGTTGATTTGGACCAAGTCTTTGAAATCAATTAAAGCCTATCAGAGCCCTTTATCCTTGTTTTTTAAGAAGTTGTTTCCCTGTAATTTTGACTGTGCAATAAAAATACCGAATGCGATAATAACAATTCCAAATACTAAATTGAGGCTCAAATTTTCATGAAGGAGACAGGTTGCCAATATTGAAGCCAATGCCGGCTTGGCAAAATACAACATTGAACCGGCGCCCGCTTCCAGCCTTGATAAACCTTCAAAATAAGTAACATAAGCAAGACCGGTCACTATAATCGACATATACAATAGCTCGGGAATTACTTTTGAAACATCCGGTAATAAAGAAATATTCATTCCAACCTGAATTGGAATGAGTACCACACTTCCAATCAAAAACGAAAACGTGGTAACAATAAGACTATCAATCTTATTGGTAATTATTTTTTTCCCTAGAACCGTATAAAAAGCAAAACAAATCGAAGACACTAAAATTAATACCAAACCGAATACCGTAGATGTTTTTTTCGAAATACTATCGATAAATAATGTAACAATACCAATAACTCCTAATAATAATCCAATGACTTTTGTGATTGTTATTTTTTCATCCAGCATGATTCGTGCGAAAAACATTACAAACAATGGATTGATACTGAATAGGACTGCACAAACTGAGGCATTTGTATAGACCAGACCTAATTGAATCAACCCCATACTAATTACAATATTTACGATACCTAACACGGAGAATTTCGCGAAATCAAGAGCCGTTAATTTTACTTTTTTCTTTCTTATTTGCAATAGTGCAAACGGTAAAAGAATCAAACCACCGATAAAAAATCGATAAAAAGTAATTTGCGTCGGACCCATATATGGGGAAAGAAATTTTGATGTAACTTCAAAGGTACTAAATAATAATATTGTCAAAACAAGATATAGTATTCCAATCCTTTGATTTGTCCTATCCATTTGAACCCCTCTCATGATAAAGAAATTGGTTTGTTTCAATACGGATGCAACCCATACCTTTTTAAACCCAAAGACTCCTCCAATCCAAACATTAAATTCATATTCTGTACCGCAGCATGAGCTCCACCCTTGCCGATACTATCGAGCACGCTGAATACGACAATTCGGCCTCTTTTTTCATCCACATCCAGCCCAATGTGACAAAAATTTGTCCCTGAAACTGCAGCCACCCAAGGGTAGGGCATATACTGCCAGGATGCCCCCTGTTCTTTGGGCGTATCGATGATCTTTATAAATGATTCCCCGTGATAAAAATCTTTATATAGGTCTAGCAGTTCCTCCCGAGTGATATCTGTTTTAGGAAAGCAATGGCAAATATCTAATATCCCCCGGGTAATCGGTACATAGGTGGTGGTAAAATGCACCGAAACTTCGTTTTTGCTCAAAAGCCCCAATTCTTGCTCAATTTCATAAGTATGCCGATGATCCACCACATTATAGGGTAATAAATTGTTGCCGATTTCCGGATGATGCAATGCCCGGTCCGTTTCCGCTCCGGCCCCGGATGTTCCAGACAAGCCGTCAATCACGATTTTACCGGTATCAATCCTTAACCTCGGGCAATAAAAGCGATTTTGCCATTATAATTTCTTTTTCCTTAGCGCCCCGCCGCACAAACAAATGAACCGTATTGTTCGTATCTATTAACCGATTACACGCTTCAAGGGAAGTCGCGGACTCTTCATTCGCCGTCATTTGTAAAACAATATCACCAACTCTCAGCCCAGCCCGGTCAGCCGCTGAACCTTTCCAAATCCCGGTCACTTGGATGATGATAGTATGAATCCACTATCAATGGAATATAGTTTAGTTATAATTCGATAGATCGATCCGACCTTAGAATGGCGTATTGTTTAATATCCCAGAACCTGTCCTTGGCTAATATTCTTTCGCGGGCGATTCCTTCAAAGCTCATACCCACTTTCTGCATCACCCGGCCCGACTTTTCATTGGGCAGAAAGTGACAACACTCAACTCGGTTGAGACCCATTTCTTCAAAACCAAATTGTACTATCCGTCTAGCCGCTTCCGGCATAATTCCCTGACCCCAATAAGGTCTCGCCAGCACATAACCGATTTCCGCCCGCCGATTATTCATATCATGCCATCCAAAACCGGCCGTTCCGATTAATTTGCCATTCTCTCGCCAAACAATACCCCAGTCGCCGGCTTCGTCCCGTTCATACCGCTCTAAAGTCAATCGGATAAATTCCCTCGAATCCTCGATAGTTTTGTGAGTATCCCAAATGACATATCGGGATACTTCTTCATCGGAGGCATATTCGAAAATATCTCCGGCATCTGCCGGGGTAATTTTCCGTAATATCAACCGATCAGTCTTCAACTGCGGCGTGCCCTTAAAAATCAATTCCGTCATTCCATATCCCCCTTCTTCCCGACATGAATTTCCAAGCCCTGTCCGCTCTCAGGTCTATCTTCACCAATTTTTTACCCCATTTCCTTCCGAAGGATTTCATAAAAAAGGGCTCGGGCATACTTTTCTTTCCAGGGATTATGGCCGCATTTTTTAAGACTATGAATCCGTAAATCTTTAATCCTTTTTTCCAGGGGTACTCTCACTCCGTCCAAAGGATGCGGATCATGTTCGCCGTGAATGATTACAACCGGACAGGTTATTTTGTCGGCAAGCGCCAGCAATTTACCTTTTTCACGCAGTTCGGAAGCTTCTGCCCAGATAGTGCTATACATATCCCCGCAAACCGGAAAACATTCGTCATGATCCGTTTCAATTTCAACGGCGCAGAAGTTATCAGCCTTTTCCACCAACCCGCCGAGCTGCTGCATCAATTGATCTTTGTTCTTGGTTTCCTCGGCGTCTAATGCAGTCAATAGCGCATAATATTGGGTGATTTCCGGTTGCGTCAAATGTTTCATCCGGTTTTGGTCAATCTCGGCCACGTATTCTATTTCAAACGGACCGCTCCCAACAAGGATCAGCTTTTTTACTTTTTCCGAATATTCCGCCGCATAGATGAATCCCAACCAAGCGCCCCAGGAATGGCCAATCAATGAAATCGGTCCGTCACAGGTAGCGGATATGATATCGTCAAGTTCTTGCAATAGTTCGGCGATGGAGTTTTTCGTTTGCAAGGGTTCCATGACCCCGTAATCTTTTGATAGTTCCCGGGCTATGGCGGCAACTGTTCCCAAAGCACCCGGCCCGCCGTGAATGACGGCCGCTTGATAAGGCTTCGCACCATAAAATCTAGCGTTAACGATAGCGTCCATCAACCAATCTCCTCATTTAATGATAAAATAACCTAAAGTCCGGTTGGCGTCCTTACCATATAATAAACCTTAATTACAATGTCTTCCCGGACCGTCTTAAAAGTCATTTGATTCGTTAACCAATATTTTTATTCTATCAAAATTAGCATATAATAATCATCGAATAATTAAATCGGAGGCCCTCTTCATGATTATTAAATCATCGACAACGCTCCGCAACGACTACAACACTATCGCTAAACTAGCCCATGAAAAAGCCGAACCGGTGTATATCACCCGAAACGGCGAGGGTGATTTGATAGTAATGAGTATTGAAGCGTTTGAGCGTAGAGAAGCTATGCTTGATTTAAGAGAAAAACTATTATTTGCGGAAAAACAGCGCCTTTCCGGCGCTCCGGCAATAAAATCATCCAATTTTTACGCCGCCTTGAAGACTTGCATTACTCCGGAACGCTGCTGGCCTGCCGTTCTCTCACTAAGTTTAGTTTCAGAATGGTCATCGTTGACCCTTATATCGCTTTTTACCGCCTAATCGATGACCGGATTTATGTATACCGTGTTTTGCATGACGCAAGAAATTACCAACCCTTGTTAAAAGAATTATTATAGCTGTCTCCTTCGGCTTTTGATGAGGATTGCGTCCATACTTTAACTTGAATCCGGCAAGTAACCCCAAAACCTCAGTCGTATTTAAACTTGCCGGATTCAAACAATGAACCCGATCCGGCCAATTTTTCTGCGTCATTGCAGAAAAATTGTCACTTACTTGCCGGATCGAGGTTTAATTGATAAGATCTTCCAACGATTCTCCTTCCAAAAACAAAAACCGCCTGGAAAAATTTCAACCCAGGCGATCAGTAATCGTTCTCTCGTGCATGCTCCCGATGGTTAATTCTACGACCCGCCAGTTGCATGAAAACTTCCAATTTTTATTTCAGTATAGGGGATCCCGGCCTTGCTGTCAAGTGTAACCAAAGTGCAAGATTCAACAATATCAAAAGATGAAATGGAAATTCTCTGATTGACAACGGTAGTACTATATAGTACTATTTTATAGAGAACTTTTGAAAGGGTGTTTAATAAATTCCTACCCAAACGCAGGGCGGTTTTTTGATTTCTCAATTAAGTCAAGTTCAAAACCGGATTTTTGAAAAGCTCCTTAAAAAATACGGTATTGATGATTTTAATGGCCCCCAGGGCCGTATTCTCTTTGTTTTATGGCAAAACGACGATCTAGCCATCAGCGCACTCGGCCAAAAGACATCCCTGTCCAAGTCAACCCTAACCAGTATGTTGGAGCGCATGGAACAACAAGGTCATATTAAAAGGAATTTTGACTCCCAGGATCGGCGCCAGATCCGGATCACTTTAACCGAAAAATCAAAATCGCTCCATCAAAAATATCAAGCAGTATCCCTGGAGATGAACCGAATATTTTATCAGGGTTTTTCCTGCGAAGCTATCGATGCCTTTGAAAAAACACTGGCTAAGATTTTGGACAACTTGAAACAATATGAAAGGGGTCAGTAAATGAAGAATGCAAAAATTATGGCTAAAATCAACAAATTGATTGCCCATACACGGAACATTATTGTTTGCTCCGTTGATCAGAACGGCTACCCAAACTCCAAGGCAATGTTTAAAACCACTCACGAAGGTCTGAAAACCTTTTACTTATCCACTAATACCTCTTCCATGCGGGTCGGGCAATTTTTGAAAAATCCCAAAGCCTGTCTCTATTTCTATGGCAGAATCAAAATCCATGGATTGATGTTGGTAGGCGAAATCGAGGTATTGAACGATGATGAAACAAAACGGCGTTTCTGGCGTCCTTTCTGGAAAATATATTATCCAAAAGGCGTGACCGACCCGGATTACTGTATTTTGAAGTTTACCGCCACCAGCGCCAATTATTATCATGCTTTACAAAAGCATAGTTTCAATATTGAATAACGCTATCATATTTTCGAAACGGATTTAAGTTGACATCAATGGACCCGGAGGTACCAAAATGAGTTTTAATGGATTTTGTAGCAACACTTTGGAATTTCTCTTTGAAAACCGGCTTAATGATAGTAAGACATGGTTTGAGGAACACAAAACGGAGTATAACAATTTTGTCCTCTCGCCCCTCAAAGAACTGGTCAGTGAATTAAGTAGTCATCTCCTGGAACTCGACCCGCTGATGGAGGTGAAACCGGCTATCGGCAGAACTATTTCCCGTATTTACCGGGACACCCGCTTTTCCAAGGATAAGTCGCTTTTCCGGGAAAATATGTGGTTGGTTTTCATGCGCAATAAAAGATCGGGTCCGGAATGGCCCGCCTTTTACTTTGATATTTCTCCCATGCACTTTAGCTATGGGATGGGCTACTATGCCGCATCCAAAGAAACCTTGCAACTTTTTCGGGAATATATCGCCAAAAACCATCCGGCGTTTTTGCGAGCACTCGCCTGTTATCAACAGCAGAATACCTTCCAATTTACCGGCGAAAAATACAAAAAACTGCAGTCTGCTGATTTCCCCGAAGCCGTGAAAGACTGGTATACCCGCAAAAATATTAATTTTGACTATACTTCAACCAATTTGAAATCAACTTTTTCTAAAAAATTAGTCGGGGAGTTAGTAACGGGTTTTGATATTCTCCAGCCCATCTATGCTTTTTTATGTGATATCCAGGAGCAGAGGCTTAGCGGTCTAAAATAAAAATCCCGTAAATCCATAAAATCCTGTTAATCCTATCTCAGTTCTTTTTGTTAGGCCTGCCTTCAGAGTCTAATTTTTTGCAAATCAAGCATTCAAAATATTATTTCATCCTATATAAATAACCCCCAGAATAAACGCGGCCTCCCAACATCGAGCCCCCGGCCTTCTTTCGGAGATACCCGCCAAATCACAAAAAAGAGCAAACCTGCCCATGGAATTTCTCTCCTTGATTTTGTCAAAACCTTATGTTATTCTATAATGATATTTTTTCGCAAGGAGGGTACCAATGAATATCGAAGAATGCATGAAAATCGCCGTCAAAGAAGCTAAAATCAGCTTATGCGAAGGCAACCACGGCTTCGGCGCCGCGATTATGAAAAATGGTCAAATCATCGCCTCAGCGCATGATAAGGAAGACACCGAAAATGATCCTACCTCCCATGCCGAAATGAATGTAATCCGGGAAGCCAGTCGTAAGCTCGGGAAAAAACTCTCCGGCTGTATTTTAGTATCCACCCATGAACCCTGTCCGATGTGCGCTTCGGCCATAGTTTGGTCAAGTATTACCGAGATAGCTTATGGATATTCAATTCATGAAGCCCTATCCCAGGGGAGAGAAAGAATTGTCCTCCCTTGCACCGAGGTCTTTAACCAATCAAATGTCAATATCAAAATATCCGCGGGAATTTTAAATACCGAGTGTTCAGTTTTATACCGTGAGGATGTAAGAAAAGAAATTGAAAATTTACGGGGTGTGGATGACAGGGGACTTGACGCGCTGAACGAAGACTCAATCTGCCGTAGAACAAAATGGTTCCAAGCAAATCGGCACCGCTTTCATTTTATTACAGATGATTTGCTAGGTTCCGGTTATCAATTATTGCTGGAACGGTTCCATATTACTGCAGCAGAAGCGCCTGTCATAAAAAAAACCGATCAAGAGATTGTATTCCATTCCATGAATTTCTGTCCCACTTTAGAAGCCTGTAGGATATTGGCCCTTGATACCCGGTATATTTGCAAAAGATTGAATGAAACCTCAACCGATTGTTTATTGAAGCAAATCGACCCCAGGCTGAATTTTTCGAGGAATTATGATAAACTGCGCCCCTATAGCGAATATTGCGAAGAAATGGTAAGTATTCAGGCTTGATTTTAAAATATTGCAGTTAAGACAGATGTCCAATAAACTATATAAAAGGTGATCAATCAATGTATGATGTAATTATTGTTGGTGCCGGAGCTTGTGGAATTTTTGCCGCTTATGAATTGGTGCAAACCAACCCCAAAATTAAAATTTTAATGATTGAAAAAGGACATGCCCTTGAAGGCAGAAAATGTCCCATCGATGGGAAAATGGTAAAGAGATGCGTTAATTGTAATATTTGTAACATTGTAAGCGGTTACGGCGGAAGCGGCAGTATGTCCGACGGCAAATACAATATTACCAATCAATTTGGGGGAGAATTATTTAAATATGTCGGTGAAAAAGAAGCGTTAGCCCTGATGCATTATGTGGATGAAGTCAATTGCAAAATGGGTGGAGAAGGAGCCCATCTTTATTCCACAGCGAATTCGCGGCTCAAGACCGAAGCCTTAAGAAACGACCTTCATTTACTGGAAGCCCAGATTCGCCATTTTGGAACCGATCGGAACCGGGTAATCCTCGCTAATTTTTATAATTATTTAAAAGGCCGGATTGACATGATTTTCGATACCGAAGTACGAACCATCTCCGGTGATAGAAATGGTTTTACGGTCAATGCCGGTTCCAAGGACTATCCAAGTAGATATTTGATTTTGGCGACAGGCCGTTCAGGTTCCAAGTGGATATCCACTGTTTGCGACAAATTAGGAATCACCACCAAAAGAAACCGGGTCGATATCGGAGTCAGGGTTGAAATCCCGGCCGAAGTTTTTAGCCATATCACCGATGAAGTCTACGAGAGCAAGCTCGTTTACCGGACTAAAAAATATTCCGATGCTGTCCGTACTTTTTGTATGAATCCCTATGGTGAAGTGGTAACCGAAAACACCAATGGGGTCATTACCGTCAATGGACACAGTTATTCCGACCCCAAGTTACACACGGAGAATACCAATTTTGCTTTGTTAGTATCCAACACCTTTACGGAACCCTTCAAAGACAGCAATGAATATGGAGAATCCATTGCGCGCCTCAGCAATATGTTGGGCGGGGGAGTATTGGTACAACGTTTTGGAGATTTGGTGAAAGGCCAAAGAACCAATGAACATCGACTGGCCCAAAATTTTTTACGACCCACTCTCAATGCCACACCCGGCGATTTGAGTCTGGTGATTCCGAAAAGGCAATTGGACGATATTATTGAAATGATCCATGCTCTTGATAAAATTGCGCCCGGGACGGCCAATGAAAGTACATTACTGTACGGAGTCGAAGTTAAGTTTTATAATTCAAAGGTTGAAGTTGATCAAAACCTGGAGACGAAGGTTAAGGGATTGTACATTTTGGGTGACGGTTCAGGTGTAACCCATTCGTTATCCCAGGCGTCCGCCAGCGGAGTTCACGTGGGAAGGCTTATCGGGCAGACTCTTCTTGGAGTGCGCTGTTGAATTGGGTTTATTTTAGGTCAAAATATGATAGCTTTTTCCAATCTCTCAAAGTATTTTAGTATATTAAAGTCTTTCTAAATCCCCTCAAGGGTTCGGTTATCCTTTGTTGCTTTGCCAGAAAATCGGCTTCGAAGAACGTTTTGGGACTCGCTATTGGAACTTTGGGATGCGCCCTGGCCGGGTCCTTATGGGTATTGTGTATTTTCCGGATAATTACCGGTTTTTTTGCCGCCGGTATCATTGCCGTATCATTAGCTTTGATTGGCGACACTCTCCCCCCGCGAAACGCCAGATTTATGTCGGAAGATTTATGGGGAACCTTACGTATGGGAATATCAACGGCCACAATTAACCGGTTCAATTAAATTCTATTTTTTAATAGCGCTTCTTTCAGTTTTGGAATATCCTGCCGGACTGTGCATCATACATCTCCCATATGTAAAGTTCGATATCTATGAGCAGTAACATCCCGCAATCCGACAATACTTTTCTAGAGCCGAAATAACCAAATATCATATTTGTAAAAGAAGGAATTTGCCTACTGACCAAGAAACTATGATACTTCAAAAGCTTGAAGAAATATAAAAAGGTGGTATCGCAGATGACAAAAACAGATTTAATTGACAAGGTAGCCCAAAAAACGGGCGGTACAAAAAAGGATGCGGCTGTAAATGTTGACGCAGTTTTTGAGGCGTTAACCGAAGCAATGGCAGCCGGAGATAAAGTACAAATTATTGGATTCGGTAGTTTTGAAGTTCGTAAACGAGAAGCACGCAAAGGTCGTAATCCTCAGACCGGTGCAGAGATTGACATTCCCGCCCAGAATGCACCAGTTTTTTCCGCCGGTAAATCCCTAAAAGAAGTTGTTAATAAGAAATAACAAATGTAAGAGCTTCCTGATTCTACAGTGAAGCTCTTTTATATAGTACCACATTGTAAACAGTTTAGTAGCAACTCTTTAAATTTGGATGGATAAACCCGGTTATGTTCATACCAAGCAACCCATCTTTACAACTCTTGTCCAAACTGTCTTCTCCCGGCGCTACTATAAATTCCTTGAATTATGTCGGACATCCGGTAAACAATACCCCGATACTCATATTCCCGACTAAACAGCTGATCCAAATTCCGGTGGTCAAGCGAGAGACAATAGTAAGAGCTGTCAAAAATCTTTACATATTTCTGCTTCAACCCCGGGCAAAGCCGATCCAGGGCTTGATAAAAAATCCCCGTTGTCCACTGCGAATGGTCATGCCAAAAGCCGGGTAGATGAATTTAGCCCCACTTTCCGAGAAAGTCGCACATTTATAACCTCTGGCATCCTCCGCAATAGTAAATACTTCCGCCCAAAAAGGCTTCTTTTTTAATTAACGTCCCACAGGTTGGGCAGGGCTTGTCGACAGTGTTTTTACTAGCAATAGTCTTATATCCGCCGGGACAACCATATAAATCCCGCTCGGTATCCCGGCCGCCGTTTGCGGTCATCTCGGCGAGCACCGTTTTTAACGCTTTGAACATATGATGCAGTTCCTCTTCAGACAAAGTCGCCATCTTCCGTTTGGGGTGAATCCGGGCGGCCCACAAAATATCCTGCAGCACACCATTGCCAAGCCCGGGTATGCGTTGCTCGGTGGCCAGAAAGGCTTTCGCCGATAATGATTTCAGTTTGGGCTTCCCATCTTCCAAAAGTGAACCGAAGTAATCAAAATCAAATTGTTCACTCAGAGGGGAGATTTTTTGCTTACCCGCTTGATAATAAGGATTATCAAACTGCCCTTCCGGGAAAGCCCAAAGACCGCCATACATCTGCACTGAACCGACCAGTGACGATAAATCGTCAAACTCGATCTGCAATTGATGTTTAACGGGCAGTTCTTCGCCGGCGCCATAATATCGTAACCCGACTCCATCACCCAAAAGAATCCGCGCATCCCCGGCGCTGATTTCAATCATGCCCCCGCAGGGAATCGCCTTTTCAATGACTTTTTCCGCAAGCAGCTGATAATAATTTCGCGGCTCGCCGTAAAACCAAGCGAATTTGTGAGGAGAGCAATTGGCATTGACATTCGAGATCCGCTTGCCTTGTAATGATTTGTTGACCTGCTGTGCAATGACATTGGCTTCGGGGAGTTCCAACATTTTAGCCACTCCTATTTGTCAAACTTAAGTTTTGGGCGCAAAACAGTCAATTTTTACGGCTGTTTCATGCCTTTATTTTAAGTATACACCAAAAATTTGACAGCTTATTGTCATGTTTAGAAATATATTTAATATGGCAACCACTTCACGGAGCTATCTTTTTACCCTACTGTCAATTATTATTATCCCATCTAAAAAACCAGCCAAGGCCCTTTCAAATTTGACATAAATTGACAACCCTGAATCAGGAAAAAATAAAGGGTTCCCGAAACCCCGGAATCCCTGTTTATTACATATGCGCGCTTGATAGGAATCAAACCTACGATGCCGATTGATTATTGGCAGTCGACACCGATTACCATTAATTATAATAATGAGGGTTATCCAAAACCCAAAAATAGGGGCCTATTTTAATGACTGTTTTGTCATTATATATACCTGAATAGAGATTAGTCCAATTCATACAGCTGTGAAAATAAACCCAGTTTTGTTCCACAATTGTCCCATCATCAGTTATGGCCTTAACCGTCACTTTATGAGGCCCAATCAGGGGAAAGTTTTTTCCTTTGGGTTTAGCATAACCGAAATAGTTACTGCTTAAATCATAAACCGTTTTCAGCTTTTTATCATCGATTAACAGGGTCGTCTTTTTGATTTGTTTTTCCGGAAGAATGACATGGGCAGATATTTCAAAATTATAGGGGTAGGGCGTAAAGTAGTTAATCCACAAATTAATCGGGATTATCCTGGCCGCAGTAAGCTGCCAGGGAATAATCGTGACAACCCCAAGTATAATTAAGATAAAACCTACAATTACCGCTTGATTATTTCCCATTTGTCGGACAAACCGAAGTGCCGAAAGTCTCCTCTGCAAGACCTTTTTAGAGCTTGAACCATAATAGGCCGTCAAACCACCCGGTTTTTTTAACCCCGGCCGGATGGATACCCGTAACAAAATATTGCCGAAGTCAACCTTAGAAGCATTGGTAAATTGGACCGCCAACTGGTCGCAACTACTTTCTTGCGCTTGGATCAAGCATTTTTCGGCCAGCCATACCAACGGAAGGAAAAAGAAAACCGCCCGCGCGATAACCGGCAACCAATTCCATAACAAATCGCCTCGGCGGTAATGAGCCAACTCATGGGCCAGTATTAACTGAAGCCCGTCAGGACTAAAATCCGTAAATATTGAGGTTGGTAGAATAATTTTCGGATGGATGACCCCCTGAACCAAGGGAGAATCAATCCGATTGGAGGCTAACAGCAGCGGCATTTTTCGGAAATTGTTGCGGCACTTCAATTCTTGGTAACGCTCTTGGATAACAGGGTCTTCAATAGGATGACAGTTTTTGAATATGATTTGCTGCCGCCGCCATACCAAGAACAGGTAGCCCGTAAATAAAATCAGTCCAGCCAGCCATAGGGAAAACCAAATAGGGGTTTGGCCCATGGAAACCGGAACCGGCAAAGCCGTCTTCATGACGGATTGAGTCATATTTGCCAGATGCTTGGCGGTATGCGAATTAATCAACATCCAATTGGCAAACAATTCCTGGAGACCGAATTGTAAATGGAGATACAATTTAACCGGCTTAGGCCAAAACAAAGCGGTTAACAGTTTGATATAGGCCAGGCGCCAGAGCCAGCATTGAATTGAGGGGTGAATCTTGGGAAATAGCCGGATTATACACCATATCAGAATAAACACCAAACTTCCCTGCCATAATGCATGGATTATCAACTTGATCCAACCTACAGTAAAGGCATTGCCAAAGATTGGCCAAATCACCATCCTCACTCATCCTTTCGCTTTGCCCGACTTTTGTCCAAATCGGCGACCAGCTGTTTTAATTCGGCCAATTCGGCATCGCTGATCTTCGCTCCCCGTGTCAGATAAGCTACAAAGGGTGAAAGAGATCCTTCCAGGGTCTTCTCCACGAAATTCTGTACAATATTTCTCAGGAATTCTCCTTTGGAGGTTTGCGATTCAAAATGATAAATTCCTTCTTTTTCGGTACGCAATAAATACCCCTTTTTACGCAAACGTTCCAGCATGGTTAGTACGGTGGTCCGCGCCAATCCACGCGGTTCTCCGAACAGGCTTACAATTTCCCTGGCGCTGAGCGGGATTTGATAATCACTGATAAACCGGATTAATTCCAATTCCTGAGCGCCTAAAGTAGGCGGCATTTTATAAACCTCCCCGATACGACTACGATTGTAAACAATATATCACTATTTTGCGTTCTTTGTCAATTTGTTCAATAAAGCAATGATTTTAAAATCCCCAATATATAGGGGTCTATCATGGGTAAATCAGTATTGCACGCTGACGATTGACAAGGGTATTTAAAGATGTTATATTGTTTACGTCTGTAGACTGTCTACTTATATAAACAAATTTCAAAAGGTTTGCAGTCAGAACAAACTCAAAAAGTGCAATTATTACTATTGTTTAAAAAGGGGGCACATCAAAAATGAATATCATGAATCGACTGGAAACTAAATTCCTGACCCGGCCTGTTTTATGGAGTGATACCGCTATTTTGTTCTACCTGGCCTCAACCAAATTGCTAATCCATTTATTGACCAGCACCGGTTACGGCTATTTCGGGGATGAATTTTATTGGCTGGCTATGGCCAAACATCTTGACTTCGGTTATGTCGATGTTCCACCATTAGTGGCATATTTGGCGGCCATATCCCGTTCGATCTTGGGTACTTCGTTGTTTGCAATTCATCTTTTACCCGCTATCGCCGGAGCGGTCATGGTTTATTTCGCCGGATTGACTGCCCGGGAACTCGGCGGAGGCCGGTTCGCCCAATGGTTTAGCGCTTTGACGGTACTCACGGCTCCTTATATTTTATATGTCTGCTCCGTTTTTACCTATGATCCCTTTGAGCAACTCGCAACTATCATCATTTTTTATCTGGTAATCCGAATCATCATCAATCAGGAAACACCAACACGGACTTGTGCGCGAAGTTGGCTGCTTCTCGGACTCGCCGCCGGGCTGGGCGCAATGACCAAACTGATAATAATCTATACAGGCGGGGCTTTAGTGCTCTCTCTACTTTTAACTTCAAGGCGGAAAAGCTTCCTCACTGTCTGGCCGTGGCTGGCGGCGGTCATTGCAGCGTTAATCTGCACACCTTATCTGGTGTGGCAATCGGTTCACAGTTGGCCTTTGGTTGCCTATTTTCATCATTATGCTTTAGACTCCATCAGGCCGCACCAGCAACCCTTGCAATTTTTTATATCACTTTTCTTCTTTTGGTTAAATCCGTTTTTTCTCCCGGTTTGGCTATCAGGGTTAGTTTATACCTTATTTCACAGGGAAGGGAAGAAATACCGGATATTAGGCTTCACCTCCCTTATTTTGGTTGTATTTTATACCGGTCTGATAAAATTAGAAGCCCGGGAAATGGTTTCGGCCTGCTTTCCGTTACTTGCGGCCGGGGCTGTCTGGTTTGAAAAAATGCTCACGGCAGCTGCCGCAGCGAATCGAAAAGGTATTTTGTGGCTTAAACGGGTTTATATTGGAGTTATTTTAGTCAACGCAGTTTTGATGGCCCCGATGTCTCTTCCGCTCTTGCCGCCTCCTGTCTTAGCGCAATATTGGTCAGCCACTCCGAATTTTATCAAGAGGGGTGATTATGAGCCGGGTATCCTGCCGCAACATCATCGATTCTCGGTGGGATGGCCGGAGATAGTCGAACAAGTATCCTCAGTTTATCACAGCTTGCCGGAAGTTGACCGCAAGAACTGTATGATATGGGCAGGCTTTTATTGGGATGCGGGCGCCATTAACCTACTGGGGAAGCAATATGGCCTTCCCGAGGCGACGAGCAACTGTCTCTCCTATCAAATATGGGGAGAAGATCAATTCAAATCCGGCAAGGCTCCGGCAGTTGCGATTATGGTAGATGATTTTACCCCATTCCCTGCATATAGTTACTTTGAAGAAGTGAATCCGGCTAAATCATTTAATGCCAACAAATACAGTGTATATCGGGGCGGTTGCCTGTCGATTTATATCTGCCGGAAACCAAAGGCCAATTTCCAAAAAATTTGGAAAAAACAGGTGTATTATTATTGATTACGGCTATGTTCTTGAAATGATTGATTAATATATCCGTTTGATAAAATCGACTACCAAAAACAAAAACTCGCGCAGAGACGCGGAGACGCGGAGAACAGATGGGTTTTAAAGCTCTGCGCCCCTGCGCCTCCGCGCGAGAATAAGAATACCTGTAGAATCAACCATTATTAAAAACAGCGCTTTAATTAATACAGATTGATAAAGAAGAGAGGGTGCTGATGCAAAATCCGGATTATTCATTGATCATTCCCGTTTATAACGAGGAAGAAACTCTACCGGAGTTATATAACCGTTTGTGCGGCTTAATCAAAAAATTGGACGGCGACGCAGAAGTGCTTTTAATTGACGATGGTAGTATGGACGCCAGTTATCCGCTGCTGATCGATATGCACATCAAGGACTCTCGCTTTAAAGTGATTCATTTTTCCCGTAATTTCGGCCACCAGATCGCGATTACCGCCGGAATGGATTTGGCTTGCGGAAAGGCCGTCGTTATTATGGACGCCGATCTGCAAGACCCGCCGGAAGTCGTTTTGGAAATGGCCGCCCG
>DNPP01000334.1 GCA_003501365.1 Bacillota bacterium | reverse complement strand
GGAATATTAAATTAACAAAATTATACTATGCCCATTTCTTCATGTCAATTGCTAAATTACTTTAAATACGTAACGCACGGCTGATTCGTATGAGAAATCTGATTTTGTCATAGCTTTAAATTTTTGTTATCAAGTATCATGGGCTTTATTCCTTGCATACATTGAACAAGATTAAGAGACGTATGAGAGGAGTAGCAATAGATGATCACCGAATTAACTATTCTGCCGGGGTTTAATAAATCCGGGCTCAAAGAAGATTTTGATGAATTGACTTTGCAGGCTGGAGAAACAATTTCGATTGTAGGGCCGACCGGCAGCGGTAAAACAGCT
The DNA here is from genome assembly GCA_003501365.1 of Bacillota bacterium. Taxonomy (GTDB): domain Bacteria; phylum Bacillota; class UBA4882; order UBA8346; family UBA8346; genus UBA8346. The sequence continues at coordinate 6,245 of DNPP01000334.1, read as the reverse complement.
TTTATTACCGATATCGAACTTCTGGCGCAAGGGGATACTGCTACTAAACGGCAGATTCGGATCAACCGGGAAGTCCCCAGCGATGCCATCCGCTATAACCCCGCTTTGAAACCGATAGCGATGATTACGCAGAACACCAAATGTTTTGCGGATTTATCTACCGAAGAGTTTCTACAGATCCATGCCAGGGCCAGGGGGATTCATGGCAAAAACATTATCGGCGAAACGATTGATCTAGCGAATATATTTACCGGCGAAAAGATTCACAGGAATGATAAGGTAACAACCCTTTCGGGCGGGCAAACCAGGTCGCTACTGATTGCAGATGCCATTTTAATCGGGGCGGCGCCGATCGTATTGTTGGATGAGATAGAGAACGCCGGAATCTTCAAACAGGAGGTCCTGGAACTTATTCATGGGGTGGGTAAAATCATTATTTTTGTCACTCATGACCCGGTGATTGCTTTGCATACTGAAAAGCGCTTGATCATGGAGAACGGCGCAGTCAAGAAGGTAATCACTCAAAACGATTTAGAGTTATATGCCGCTCGTAATCTGGTGGAATTGGATAAGCGGATCGGGCTGATCCGGGAGGAATTAAGGGCTGGAAATATTATCACCCGGGAGTTGCTGAATTTAAATTTAGCTTAAATAAGTTGAAGGAGTTGAAACTGAGTTGAAATTAGCGATTATCGCCGGACCTCCCTCGGCCGGAAAAACCGCTCTGGTAAAGCAGATCGTTAGTAAGCTCCATAATCAAATACGGATCGCATTTTTAAAGATCGATGTAGTCAAGGCTTATGAAGATATCGAACTGGAAGCCGAATTCGGCATCCTGACCAAAAAAATATACTCGGGCGACCTGTGCCCGGATCATGCCGGGGTAATGGTTCTAGGTGATGCCATCGAATGGGCGTTTGCAAACAATACGGATCTATTTATCGTGGAAAGCGCCGGTTTGTGTCTGCGCTGTTCTCCCTATTTAAATCAAGGCTTGGGAATTATCGTTTTGAGTTCAATCTCTGGAATCCATGCTCCGGAAAAAATGGGGGCCATGGTAAGCCTCGCCGATGTTGCGGTTGTAACCAAAATAGACTTAGTAAGCCAAGCTGAACGTGAAGTCCTCATTCAAAAGATCCGGGAAATCCATCCTCAGGTTACCCTGCTCGAAACCAATGCCTTACAGGGAACATCCTTGCAACGCTTATACGATTTGATCCGAAATTCCCAGGATATATCCCAGGATAATTTATGTTTAAAAGGCAATCCGCCTTTGGGGACTTGCACAATCTGTGTTGGTAAAAAGGAGATTGGTTGGCGTAACCATTTTGGGGTGGTTAAAAAATTAGACGGCAATATAGCCGATTGTTTATACCGGGGAGAGTGAATAATCAATAAAATGAATAAGACGATAGCGGAATTATGGCATCCTCCGGGTAAAAACTGCGGTTTATGCGGCGACCGGTCATGCCGAGAATTTGTGCGGGCGGTCCTTAGTGAGCAGAAAAGCTATTGTGATTGCCCATTTTATAAAGAAAAACCCTTGGCTCCGGAGGGGCAGATGCGGGAGGCAACATATGACCGGGTGGATGTTTTAGGGCATCCCTATGATTTTGTACTCAGTCCCATTCCGGGAGAGATTTCTGCCCGTAAGATCGTGTTGCCGTTTCGGGGTGACTTGGTTGAAAAAATGGGTATTTTAGCGGGCGATTACGTTATGGGGCGCCCGATGGGGGCGGGTTGTCCGATTCCGCATGTGTTACAAGTGATTGAGGCCGACCCGGTTACGGGATTAATCTCCGGTTGGGTGGTTGGACCTAAAGTCGCCCGGGAAAAAGCGGTCAAGGATGTTAAGGCTTATCACATGATTGGTTTTGACGGGATAGCCGAACATATCGTAAAAGAACCCCAAGTGGGCACTCGAGTCAGCTTCTTGCCGGGCTGCTGCATGATGAACCTTAACCACACCGGGCTGGTGAATATGGCTTTGCAAAAGAGCTATGGATTACAGATCCGGGTGGAAGACATTCATATTCTGGCGGGACAAAACGGATAGGTCGATCCTGCCTATTGGGGGCTGTTGAACGCAGACTTGTTTGCTAGCCTATGTAAGTCTCCCCCGCCCTTGTCTACTAAGCTAGCCAAGGGCAAGCAATAAGGACTGGTATATCTGCAATCAGGAATACCAGTTTTTGTTTTTAATATATTAGTAAAGTAATGGGTTTTAAAATTTACGGTTTTGAACACCGGAATGGGGCCAAAAGAATACAATATAAAGGCCTAAATTTTAGAACACTGCAAATACGCAGGCGCACAGCGAACAATATTGCACCATTGATTTGCAATCAATGCTATCGGGCATAGCGCTGCAACAGAAAAACTATCAGGAGGCAGGACTTATGAAGAAAGTGATTTTGGGGTTGTTGGTTTTACTACTATTGTCTTTTGCATTAATGAATACGCTATCAATTGCTGCGTCAGGCAATGTTGTGCTCTTAAATGTCTCCTATGATCCTACTCGGGAATTATATAGTGATTTTAATGCAGCCTTTGCCAAATATTGGCATCAGAAAACCGCTCAGACCGTTACCATTCAACAATCCCACGGTGGATCGGGCACTCAAGCCAGAGCGGTTATCGATGGTTTGGAAGCGGACGTGGTTACCTTGGCTTTGGCTTATGATATTGATGCCATCTATGAGAATGCCGGGCTCATTCCGAAAAATTGGCAATCACGGCTACCGTACAATAGTTCTCCCTATACTTCTACAATCGTCTTTTTGGTCCGTAAAGGGAATCCCAAAGAAATTAAAGACTGGGAAGATCTTGCTAAACCCGGGACTGTGGTTATTACCCCAAATCCCAAAACTTCCGGAGGCGCCCGCTGGAATTATCTTGCCGCTTGGGGTTATATGCTCAAAAAGGCCGGGGGTAATCAGGAGAAAGCCAAAGAATTTGTGAGCAGTATCTATCGCAATGTACCGGTATTGGATTCGGGAGCTCGCGGTTCAACCACTACCTTCGTCCAACGGGGAATCGGCGATGTATTGATTGCCTGGGAGAATGAGGCATACCTGGCTGTCAATGAATTGGGTAAGGATAAATTTGAGATTATTACTCCTTCGGTCTCCATTTTGGCCGAACCCCCGGTATCAATCGTGGATAAGGTTGTCGATAAACATGGCACCAGGGCCATTGCTGAGGCTTACCTGAAATATTTGTACACTCCGGAAGGGCAACAAATCGCCGCTAAAAATTATTACCGGCCTCGCTTGAAGGCGGTGGCCCGGAAATATGCCAATCAATTCACCAAAGTCAAATTGTTTACTATCGATGAATTTGGCGGTTGGCAAAAAGCCCAGCAGAAACATTTTAGTGATGGTGGAGTTTTCGATCAGATCTTTCAAGTGAAATAAGTTGGTGTAAAGATAGATGATTATTAAACAGCGCAGTATTTTACCGGGCTTCGGCCCGACTTTAGGTTATACGATTTTTTATATTAGTTTAATTTTACTAATTCCGCTGGCAATCATGTTTTTGAAAACCGCTACGTTAAGCTGGCCGCGGTTTTTGCAGACAGTAACCGCCCCGCGAGTCCTGGCCTCTTACCGTTTGAGTCTGACAGCCTCTTTTTTGGGAGCGCTCCTCAATGGCTTTTTTGGGATGATAGTGGCCTGGGTATTAGTACGCTATCGTTTTCCCGGCAAAAGACTCTTTGATGCGTTGGTGGATCTGCCGTTTGCCATGCCGACAGCCGTGGCGGGGCTCGCTTTGACTTCGATTTATGCCGGTAATGGATGGATTGGGCGGTTTCTTGAACCGTTGGGGATCAAAGTGGCTTTCACCCAATTGGGGGTGTTGGTAGCGTTGACTTTTATCGGTTTCCCTTTTGTAGTTCGCACCATTCAACCGGTACTTCAAGATTTGGATAAAGAACTTGAGGAAGCGGCCCTCAGTTTGGGAGCAAACCACTGGCAAACGTACCGAAAAATAATTTTTCCAACCCTTTTTCCCAGCTGGTTGACGGGATTTGCCCTAGCTTTCGCCAGAGCCATAGGTGAATATGGTTCGGTGGTATTTATCTCCGGAAATATGCCGTTACGAACGGAAATCACACCGCTCTTGATCGTCACCAAGCTGGAACAATTTGATTATGCAGGGGCTACGGCAATCGCGGTAGTCATGCTGATTTTATCATTTATATTGTTACTGTTCATCAACTTGAGTCAATGGTGGAGTAGAAAACGTTATTCCGCAGCATAGAGGTGGCAAGGATGCATTGGAAGCCAATGATGGTACGTATCTTTTTGATTAGTATGGGGTTGACTTTTATCGGATTGTTCTTAATCATACCACTCGCGGCAATATTTTTTCAGGCCTTCGAAAAGGGAGTGGCAGTTTACTGGGCGTCAATCCGTGAACCGGATACTTGGGCGGCGGTTCAATTAACGGTATTGACTGCAGCTGTTGTGGTGCCTTTGAATCTGGTCTTCGGTCTGGCTGCGGCTTGGGCTATCGCCAAGTTTCAATTCATCGGAAAGCACCTCTTGATTACATTAATTGATTTGCCCTTTGCAATTTCACCGGTGATCTCCGGGTTGATTTACGTCTTATGTTTTGGATTGCAGGGTTGGCTCGGGCCATGGCTCGCCGCTCATAATCTAAAGATCGTTTTTGCGGTACCCGGAATTATACTCGCCACACTCCTGGTGACTTTTCCTTTTATCGCCCGAGAGTTGATTCCATTGATGCAAGCCCAAGGGATCGAAGAAGAAGAAGCGGCGGTTGTATTGGGAGCCGGTGGTTGGCAGACCTTTTTCAGAATTACGTTACCCAATATTAAATGGGCATTGTTGTATGGGATTATTCTCTGTAACTCACGGGCAATGGGTGAATTTGGGGCGGTTTCGGTAGTATCCGGCCGGATTCGGGGACTAACTACCACCATTCCCCTACAAGTAGAAATCCTCTATAACGAATATAAGTTTTCAGCGGCATTTGCGGTAGCTTCATTACTGGCTATCCTGGCGCTGGTAACTTTGGCGATTAATATTTTGGTAGAAAATAAGTCACGAAAGGATATACAGAAGTCATTGGGTTAGCGAGGCGGGGTAAATGAGCATTGAGATAAGGAATATCAATAAGACATTCGGCGCTTTTCAGGCTTTGCACAATATCGATTTGGAGGTGGCGAGCGGAGAGCTGGTTGCCTTGTTGGGACCTTCCGGTTCCGGCAAGACAACATTATTACGGATCATCGCCGGCTTGGAAATACCGGATTCGGGAGCAATTTTTTTTCATGGGGAAGACGCAACCGGGTTGAGTGTTCGCGATCGCAAAGTGGGATTTGTATTTCAACATTATGCTTTATTTAAACATATGACGGTCTTTGAAAATGTGGCCTTTGGTCTAAGGGTGCGGCCCCGGAGCTTGCGACCTCCCGAGACTAAAATCCGCGCCAAAGTTAATGAACTCCTTAAATTGGTACAGATGGAGTGGTTGGCGGGTCGCTATCCGGCTCAGCTTTCGGGGGGTCAACGTCAGCGGATTGCTTTGGCTAGGGCCCTAGCGGTGGAACCCCGGGTGATGTTGCTGGATGAACCATTCGGCGCCTTGGATGCCAAGGTGCGCAAAGAGCTTCGCCGTTGGCTCCGGCATCTCCACAATGAGATCCATTTGACCAGCATTTTTGTAACGCATGATCAGGATGAAGCGTTAGAGGTAGCTGATCGAGTAGTGATTATGAATGAAGGGAAGATAGAACAGATTGGCTCGCCGGAAGAGGTGTATGACCGCCCGGCCAATTTATTTGTTTATAAATTTCTCGGTAATGTCAACTTATTCCGGGGCCGGATCAGTATCAGTGACCCCGCTATTCAGTTTGGTAATGCGGAATCGGCAGTAGAAGGGACATCCCCAAATCATAATGGAACCACGGTTACTTGTGCCAGACCTCATGAGATGGAGATTACACGGGAAGAGAACGGTTCCGAATCGATTGAGGCAGTGGTCAGCTATATTCGGGCTATCGGCCCAATGGTTCATTTGGAGCTGAAGAAGTGCGACACCGGCGATTTGATTGAGGCGGAATTGAGTAAAGAACGTTATCAGCAGTTGAAATTACAAGTCAGTGAACATGTGTATGCTCAATTGCAAAATTTGAAGGTATTTGCGGAGGATTGTTAGGATAATTGAGAAGCTGATTATTGAGGATGAATATGAAAGAAAATATCGGGGAATTGCAA
>DNPP01000118.1:788-7292 GCA_003501365.1 Bacillota bacterium | reverse complement strand
GAGATTGCGGAAGTGAAAATTCAGTTTCAAAGAAATAAACCGGGAAAAATTCTAAAAAAGCCTTCTGATATTGAAGATGCTGTAGACTATAGAAATTTTATCCAATGTTTGATATAAAGCAGTTTGATCCTGATTTTGCAGGATGTTTTCTAAAAATGGGATTTGAATCATGTTTGTGAAGGCCTTTTATGGGACCTTTTTGGGACTTAAGTTCTCCCGGTATTTTCCGATAAGTAAGGTAAAGGAAAAAGAGGGAGGTCTATCATGCACAATTCAGCGATTTCATGTGAACCACATAATTTACACATCCAAAAAGAAACTCCGCAAGCGAAGAAAGCGGAATACAACAATGAGATCAAGACTTTGAAAAAATTTGAGGCTTTATTGGATAAAGAAGTGAAATTAATCGGCAAGAGTAAAATGGATTCAGAGACAAAGCGGGAAGCCATTGAAGCAGTTACAATGGAAAAGCGCTCGGCGGATGCCCAAATTCATCAATTGAACTATGCTAAAGCGGCCCTAAGTAACCATAAAAGGGATCATCATAGTCCATATCAACAATGCGATCATCTTCCTTTTATCAATAGTGCACCGGCTGACCGGGAGATTACGCTTGTCCGGCGGGTATCGTACTGGGGTTGAGTGATTCAATACATTGAATAATTGGTTACACAACTTTGCTTTTATTTCGGTAAAAGCAAAGTTTTTTTTATCAAGCGCTCAACGGATGGCTTGGATAACGATATGCCGCATGATTGAGAAAAAAATTTACTTATTAACAAAACATTAGAAAGCGAGTATGATTTAGGGTTATTTATTTGGTTTATCTTTCCTTATCAAAAGGTATAAAACCCCACTGCCTAGTTAGGTGGGGTTTTTTATTGAGATATTATTTAAATGTTAAATACTTTTAGAATTAAAATTACAATTTAATTAAATGGTTGACAGAAACATAAATAAAATTTATTCTTTTAATAAGAGAATTGTTTTTAGATTAACAACTTTATTAGCTAATTGCAAATCCGATAAAAATCGGAGACGCAAAGCTACGGATCTAAAGCATAATCGCATAATTGATTAAGCCATTGACCGCCGGGTCGCCTATATTAGGTTGTTTTTTTATTTGCTATTTTATTGGTTATATAAAGTTATTTTGACATTTGCTTATGAATGATGTAATTCTAATATATTAAAAACTATCCTTGGATGATAAAAATGATTAAAGATCAATTTATGCTGCCGGATCAAGAAATCGAAAAGCTTAAAGAATTATTAGATGAGCTTGTTGAAAAAGAAATAAACAAGCTCGATTCTGATAAGAGAACACTAAATAAATCCCAAAAGAGTATTTAATTTTTCAACATATTTTTACTTTAAGGGATTAAGAAGTCACTTTTTCGAGCTTCGCTTTAGTTGAAGCCAAGCTGGCTGTGTTAATTAAGTTATTGACAACTTTAATCAAATTCTTATTACGGCAAGTATTTCGCTGCCCTCCAGCAATCCCGCTCGACAAAGTTATCTTAATTTTATTGGGCCAGTTTTCTGCTTTGAGGGCATTTGAAATCTGGTCAGTTAATTTTACAGCCGAATTAAATGGCTCCGTTGTTAGGATGGAAAATTCATCTCCGGCATATCGACACAAATAATCTGTTTTTGCATCAATCGAGTTAATCAAAATTTGTGCGACTCCACATAATATTTTATCTCCGATGATATGACCAAATCTTTTATTAATTTCTCCAAATTTATCTAAATCTAAAAAAATAATGCAGATTTCATTTTCTTTTTGAAGTAGTTCTAAAGCTTTATATCTTAAAAAATCAGCTGTATTTAGACCTGTAAGCGAATCTGTGTATTTTCCCAATTCAATATATAATTGAGTTTTAGTAATTACACCTGCCGGCTTATTGTTTTCAATGACAACCAAATGTTCTATTTTGTATTGATTTAAAAGCTTTTCTGCTTCCCATAGAGTACAGTTTAATGGTATAGTAATTACATTTCTGCTCATGGCATCAGCAACCAGCCGATTAGGATGATTTAACCTTACATCTCGCGAAGTAATTAATCCTACTAGCTGATTGTTTTCTATTACTGGAAGGCAATTGATTTTATAGTGTTCCATCAGGCCGATTGCTTTTCGAACTGAATTTTCCGGACTTATTGTCACAAGTTTTTCAGTCATTATTTCTTTAACAGTAGTAATCATAATACAATGCCTCTGTTTATTTCAAAAGTAATATTTACTTGTGCTTTTATCACAGTTTCTTCGGTTGCTATCAATTCTCCTTCCTCTAAAATAATGGGTAATAATTTTTCTTTGGATATTTGTTTTAGCAAAGATTTTTTGATAACTATTGCTTCAAAGATTTTATGGTCTAAAAATATAATATCATATTGTTCCGGCGACATAGCTTCCACCATTCTACGTACGGCTTCCGGACCAATTGGTGCTTTTTTCCCAATTAAAAGGATATCTTGCATAGGGGGAATCTCGAAATCTGATAAGCGTATATTAATTTGTGCTTTTCGACCAAATTCCGAAACGGCCAGCCAATTTGGCAAATTAGAAGACATCTTATATACCTCCTATTGCTAATTACCAACTTTTGATATTATCATAATTTTAGATTATAATCCACAATTAGATCTAAATTTGTCAAAAATCATGAACAAAATATGTAGGTTATCTTGCCAATCTTAAGCATCCACATAGGCCTTGGCTATCTTCGCACTCGTAAAACTATATGCTTGGACCACAATACTTTTCTTTATCCATTTATTTCCTTGACGATCATGTTAGTTATCCCACCACTGTGAAAACCCGTTTACCTATGGTTTTAACAATTCTTAGGAAATGGATACTTTTTAGGCATAAAATAAGAGGGTTCAATTTTAAGGAACCCTCGTCACTATTCATGGTGCGCCCGGAGGGTCTCGAACCCACGACCTACAGATTCGAAGTCTGCCACTCTATCCAACTGAGCTACGGGCGCATATTGAATTACTTTCTTCGCCAGACTTCGAATCGTTCAATTCAAAGGTCTGCACGAAACGCCGGGATGAACCTCTACGAGTCCACTCCGCATTTTGTCGCCACGTCTCATGGACGAGACGGTTTTGGCGACTCTCTATCCAATTGAGCTACGGGCGCATACATTTAACCTAAAAATTATATCATAATTAGCCTTTTCCCACAACAGCTAGATTATCTCAATTCTAAGATTGTTTGAAATATATCATGCATCGCCTGATGTTAATCTATGGAATCCATTTGGCTTGCTCGACGGAGGTTTGGGCATTATACATTACACCTCTTAGGTATCCGATCGGAGAGGTTCCGACCAACAATTGGCGTAAACAGAGTCAAATTTCTTAGGTTATATGTTATGATAGCAAAGGACTTATTAAATCGGCATTGATAGCCGGCAATTTATAGCTTTTGTGTAAGGTGCAAGGTGGTTTGAAAAGCGAAAGGAATATCGAGAAAATGGGGGAGCCAAATGGGAAAGGAAATTGAACGAAAGTTTTTGGTGGTTGGGGATGATTACCGCCAGTCGGCTAAATCCAACTTCATTATACAGGGTTATCTTTGCAACGAAGCGGAACGGGTGGTGAGAGTCCGTTTATACAATGATCAAGGCTTTATCACGATTAAGGGGAAAACAGTCGGTATGACAAGGTCGGAGTATGAATATGAGATTCCCTTTGCTGACGCCAATGAAATGATCAATCGGTTATGCGCCGGTACCATTATTGAGAAAGTGCGCTATGAGTTTGAAGATCAGGGTTACCTTTGGGAGATCGATGAATTCCAAGGCGAGAACCAGGGCTTGATTGTGGCTGAAATTGAGCTGGAAGATGAAAACGATGTCCTTTCGCTTCCGAAATGGATCGCCGGGGAAGTGACGGATGATCCTCGGTATTTGAATGCCAACTTGGTGAAGAAGCCGTATAAGCAATGGTAAATACGGGTGATTGGGCTCCGCCGGAACAGTCTTAAAGGCTTTTACCACAGAGAACACAGAGGTCACGGAGTATAAAAGCAAGACGATCATGATTTAGAGTCAAAAAAGTATCGATTACTAAGATTCATAAGGCCTTCAAATCTTTGAAAATTATTTCAATCAACCGCGAATAAAGAAATCATGAAGTAGATCTCGGCTGGAAATTTTGATTTGCAGTTGTCTGTGTGAATGTCTCATACCAGGAAAGACCGTTTACCGAAAACGGTCTTTTTTTATGCCCTCGGTACTCTCTTTTTTGATTGATTCATTTCCATTTAATCCAACTCTAATCTGGACTTAACCACTATTACTTGGCGCCAAGTTACAATTTACTTGTAAATAGAAAAAGTTACTAATATTGGTATTTTGGTATTGTAACTTTAGCTGGGAAGGTGGACTTTTGGAGGATAAAGCGGATATTTTCATTAAGCAATTGAAGATTGAAGAGTTTATCCTGAAGGAAATTGACAGCCGACAATACAAGGAAGGAACCAAAATTCCCTCTGAAAATGAATTAAGCAGCGCTTTCGATGTAAATCGCCATACGGTACGTAAAGCCATCGAGCGGCTTTGCAAACTGGGGAGAATTTATTCAGTACAGGGTAAAGGCTGTTATGTTAGCAAGAAACCATCAATGGTAATTTATCCGGTTCTTTCGAGCGGTTGCTTTTCGGATAAACTCAGCCGGAGAGGAAAAAGCCACTATAGTAAATTACTTGATTGGGCTAAGGCGCTTCCCAGCGCCGAAGAACAAAAACGCTTGGGCCTTTCGGAAATAGAATTGATTTACCGGTTGGAGATTTTACGGTTTGTGGATGATGTTCCTTTGTCGCTATATACCTCGTCACTTCCTGAAAAAAGGCTACCGGACCTGGAAAAACATTTGGTAAACTTTAGCTCACTTTATAAGATCTTGAGAGAACAGTACGGGATTGCTCCTAAAAGCAAATATCAAATGGTTGAGGCGACCTTCTCCACGCCCAAAGATCTGACTTATTTGGGAATTAACGAACATATTTCAGTTTTAAAAGTCACCAGCCTGGCGGAACTTCCCGATGGGCAACCCATCGAATTTGTGGTTTCAAGGTTCCGGAGTGATCGTTATAAACTGAAAATACAGTTTGGACCATAAGGGTTATCTCATTGTTTCCAATATAAAGCCATCCATGCTATATATTGGGATTCAGTGGCGGTAATATAAATTAGAAAATGAAAGGATGTGTTTACGTGAAGAAAATCTATCTGTTTGTATTGTTTATTTCTTTAGGGTTGTTTTTGGGCTATTCATTCAGTTCGATGTCCTATGCGGCATCTGTCAAAGAACCCGCTACCATTTCGATTGCCTGGTTACCCAATAATTCGGGGGACAATGCGAAAGCCTTACGCGAAGAGTTTGACCAGATTATCGCCAAGGCCACGGGCAAAAAAGTCGAAAACAAATTAACTACTGATTATAATATTGCTATGTCCGCATTGGAAAGCGGCGATGCTCAGTTAGGTTATTTCGGGCCTTGGGAATATCTGGTGGAACATGCCAAAGATCCCAAGATCATTCCGGTGGTGGTGGAGAGCGGAGACTCGGGGACTTTGAAAGACGCCCTTTATCACAGCCGATTTCTGGTTAAGAAAGGCAATGAAAGCCAGTATAAATCAGGCAACAGTTATGACATCGACACTATCGTCGGCAAGAAAATGTCTTTTGTATCGACCAGTTCGACCTCTGGCTTTAATATGCCTGCTGCAGCCATTTTGGGTAAGTTCGGTAAACAAGCGAATTGGAAGAACATGACCAAGCAAGACATTGCCCAATCCGGAAAATTCTTCGGGACAGTGCTTTTCGGCGGCTCCCACCAGTTGTCTTTAGTAAATCTGCTTACCGACAAGTCCGACATCTCGGCAGTGGATGATATCGATGTTGCTCAGTATGTGACGTTAACTTCGGGAGAAGACAATGCCATAGGGGCAGTCTATACCGTAAATAAAGGGGCTGACGCTCCGTTTGATACCCTGGCCGGTGCACAATATATCATCATCAAATCAATACCGGTATTTAACACGCCCGTGGAAGCCAATAGCGCTTATTTGAGCCAGAAGACCCTTAACGCAATTATTAAGGCGCTCACTTCCGACGCGGTAACCACAAATCCGTTGATATTTGCTCCCAAGGGGTCCAAGGGTTCCCTGTATGTTCAACCGCACCGCTTCTTAAAGGTAGACGATTCATGGTATGATCCGATGCGAAAAGTCCTTGGTTTATAGTAAGTACAAGATAGTTGATGTTGCGGATTGATTAACGATATGATGATAGGCATTTGAGTCAACCATGTCCGTCTATTGTAAGGATATGGTTGTCCCAGTGCCTATCTTCCCCAGTGGTCAAAAGAAAGGGGGATTTAATTTGAAACAGAAATCAAAAATACCCTTGTTGGAATTGACGAATATTACCAAGTATTATCACAGCGCTGCGCCGGCACTGGCAGACGTCAGCTTTTCAGTA
>DNPP01000118.1:0-466 GCA_003501365.1 Bacillota bacterium | reverse complement strand
TGCGTTGTATTAACCGGATGATTGAACCAACCGGCGGAGCAATTTCCTTTGATGGGGTCATTACTTCGCTGCTGAGAAAAAGAGACCTACGAAAACTGCGCACCAAGATCGGTATGATCTTTCAGCATTATAATCTGGTTGACAGATTGACTGTGATTGAGAATGTACTCCACGGCAGACTTGGTTACAAATCGACTCTTGCCGGTGTCCTGGGCCGGTACAGCCGCGAGGAGAAAAAGCAGGCTTTCCGGATAATCAATTTATTAGGCCTGGATGAGCAGGTTTATGAACGCTGCGACCAATTAAGCGGTGGCCAAAAGCAACGGGTCGGCATTGCCCGGGCCTTGATTCAAAATCCCAAATTGATTTTATGTGATGAGCCGATTGCTTCCTTAGATCCCAATGCGGCCAAGATTATCATGGATTACTTAAAAAATATATCGAGCCAGATGGGTATTACGATAGT
>DNPP01000200.1 GCA_003501365.1 Bacillota bacterium | reverse complement strand
CCCAGATGGTTTCGACGTATTGGGGATTGGAGGGGTCGGCTTCGATTTTTTCGCGGATTTTGCGGATATGCACCGTGAGTGTTGCCAAATCTCCCAAGGCGTCAATGCCCCAAACCCGATCAAACAGCTCATCCTTGGTAAAGACGCGGTCGGGATTGGTTGCCAGTAATATAAGCAAATCATATTCCTTGACTGTCAAAATAACTTCCTGGTTATTAATTATTACCCGGTGCGCGGTTTTATCAATCTGTAGGCCCCGGATTTTGATTTCATCTTTTCGTTCGACATGTTGTCCGGTTAGTCGCTCATACCTTGCTAGGTGTGCCTTGGCGCGGGCAACAAGTTCTCCGGGGCTAAAGGGTTTGGTGATATAGTCGTCGGCCCCTAGGCCCAGTCCCCGGATTTTATCGATATCCTCCTTGCGGGCTGAGACCATCAGGATCGGGATTTCTTTTACAGTTCGAATCTGTCGGCAAACTTCAAAGCCATCGGCGCCGGGCAACATCAGATCCAGGAGCACCAAATCATAATCCTCGTTTTTTACCCGTTCGATTCCGCGGTCACCGCGGGTTTCGATCTCTGCCGTAAAATCGTTAATCTCGAAATAATCCCGTTCCAGCTCGGCGATACTGATTTCATCCTCGATGATCAAAATTCTTTTCATCCTTCATCGGTCACCTTTTCTATTCGGATTTTCAAAAACATACGAAGATATAAGTTACAACCTGGGTTTAATTTCCTGTGCTTTGTGCTTTTCGTGGTTGAAGTGTGTTAATACTTTCATTAATAAAAACAATGAACCACGAAACACACGAAAAGACACGAAAAGAGGAATGCCGAAAGATATTGATTGGAATGAGCTTGATTTTATGTATTTCGCACTTAAAAGCGATGAACCCTCGTACACACTTGTATTGAAATGCATTAATCGATGACTCAACTTTTCCAGCTAAAAAATGCGCTTAATACAAGCAATACAATAGGGTTCTAGCCCTCATTCAGCGGCTTCAGGGAGCCGAGCTTTCTCTCAGCATCGAGAGAAACGAAGGTCTTGTCAAGAAAACAATAGAAAATCCATTAGCACCAAGCTAAATACCTGCAAAGAAGAACAGTTCGTTTCTCCCTGGGGGAGAAAGATAGAATGAGGGCGGACCCAATTTACAAGCTGGGATTTCTTTTACTGTTTACTTTACCCCAAGTTAATGATCTTCGGAATTGAAAATGCAAAAACTGTGCCTTGCTCCGGATTACTTTCAGCCCATATTTTGCCGCCATGTCTTTCGATGATTAATTTGGTGATGGCTAGGCCCAGGCCAGTGCCGTCGATTTCCGTATTGCGGGCGCGATCCGCCCTGAAAAAACTGTCAAAGATAAATGGTATTTCTTCGCGAGAGATGCCCCGGCCGTTATCACGGATAGAGATAGTAACATAATCGGAGTCGGCTTGGATCTCCATGATAATCTTTGGAGCTTCTCGATCATTCATATATTTTACTGAATTCTCAGCCAAATTGTAGAGCACTCGCACCAACTTCTCGCGGTCTGCTTGAATGAATACTCGTTTTTTAAAATTATCGTTAAAAAGAAAACTGATATTTTTTTCTTTCAGCTCAAATTCCATTTCCTGATAGAAGTCCTGCAATAACTCTTGAATATCGACTGTTTCAAACTGAAACGGCTGCCGCTTGAGATCCAACTTAGAAAAGAGAAAAAGTTCATCAATGAGTTTATCGAGACTGTTGGTCTTGGATTGAATCGTCCGGAGGTAATGTTGCGTCTTTTCGGGAGAAGCGGCCACCCCGTCCAGAATTCCTTCCACATATCCTTTAATTGAAGTCACCGGAGTTTTTAAATCGTGGGAAATCCCGGCGATTAATTCTTTGCGATTGGTTTCGTATTGCATTTGGGTTTCCAGTGATTGCTTCAGTCGGTTGCGCATTTCCTCGAAGGCTTCTGCCAGTTTTCCAAGTTCATCCCGGGAACGACGGATGGGGATTTGAAAATCCAAGTTGCCGCTTTTTATTTGTTCGGTGGCGGTTTGGAGCGCCTTGAGCGGCCGGATGATGTTGCGGGACATGAAATAGGTCAATAAGCCGTTGGTAATCGCGATAAAAAAGATTACAGTCACAAAAAACAGGAGGATAATATTTTTGCTGAAATGATAAAAGTTGGTGCTATCGGTTAATAAATAAAGATTACCCGGTGCGCCGCTTCGGAAAACAAAATAAAAATGTTGAAATGAATAAGCTTTGTCATGAAGGACTAACCACTGATTGAAGTTAATCTTTTTCTGGCGAATGTATTGAATCAGAATTTTTGGTAAGGCCGGAGAAATGTATATTACTTGATCATTGCCCATGACAATCAGTGACATTTTAAGTGTAGACAGTTTATGTTTGACTTCAAATCTCTTCAAATAATCCGGGTCCGCAAAGCGATCGGCTTGGATTTGAGTCATTTTCGATAATAATTGAAAAAGTTGTTGGCTTTTTTCATTACGGACAGTAATTCCAAAATTTATCTCGCCATGAACATCCCGTTGTCCGGGATAAAGAAAAGTATCAATTGAATTACCGGTAAGAATGATACATGCGATAGGAATCGTGATCATTACCAAGTATGAAATGAGCAATTTCATTTTAATCGACATATCGGTTGACCCCGTGAACTAAATAATGTTTCATTTTTTTATTATAACGCCTAATTCGAAACCGGGGCCAAATTATTTCTTAAATTTCACTAAAGTCTTTAAAAAAATGCTGTTGCTAGAAAATTTAGAAATACTTTGGAAAAAATTAAGAATTTCATTAGAGGCGTTTTAGATCCGGACTATATAATATAACTGCAATGGAATGGAATAGCTACGTTCCATTCCGGCAAATTTATCAGACGAGGTGGTAGTCTATGTTTAGGGTTAAGAAGTTGAAGCTTTCATTGATGCTAATAGTGAGCGTATTTCTCTTCGGGTTATCGTTAATATCAGTCTATGGGGCAGAAAAGACGGATGATCTGTGGCAAAAGGCGGTCCAAATTGCCGCTCAATCCCAGAAATACATACCGGGAAACGTCCAAACCCATGTGGAGGAATACAATACCCGGGGTAAGTTGACTAAAGAAGAGGAAACATGGCTGCAATTAACGGCGGATGAAAACAATCAGGTCAAAACAAAGTGTTTAAAAGCTTTAGAAAACGGCAAAGACGTCACCGAAAGAGAGAATCATCATCTGGACAAATTTGACATGAACAAGTCCCAGAAATCCTCCAAGCGGACCTTGACCTTCGGTAATGATGATGTCAATCCTTTTGATCCCAAAGTTCAAAAAGATGTTTATTATCATCCGACAGACCAAAAAGAAACAATCAACCAACAAGAATGTGTTTTATATGAATATACCTGGAAGAAGAATGACGAACGGATTCAAAAAGGCACTGCCTGGCTGGCTGTTGATACCGGATTGCCTCTGAAATTAAAATTTGTCTTGGATCCCAAACCGAAATATGTAAAATCTTTTGAAGCTACGGCCAACTTTAGCCGGAAAGATGGTCTGTGGCACCCGGAGATTGGCGATATGGAGGCTTCGGGCGGTTCTTGGTTTAAACATTTTCATGTCAAGGTTCATTTTACTTTGAGCGAGTATTGGCTTTATCAATCGAATGAAAATCCGACTCCAAATCAAAAGCCTTGATTTTACATATCACACAAAAGGTTGCGATGGGTTGGAATGATTGGTATTTTGATGCTATTGTTTTTAATGACAGGAATCGGCTATTCCGAAAGTAACCTGGATCAAGACTCCGATGGCGATGGCCTTTCCGACTTTCAGGAAATCCACAAGTATTTTACCGATCCGTATAACAAGGATTCCGATAGTGACGGAATTCCCGACGGTGATTGGAATGAAAGGCGGGAATATACATACACGGTAAAAACAATTATCCGGATTATCCCGCTGGAAAGCGATTTTAATTTCGATGACGACTTTCAGGATACGCGGGTCTTGGAAAGAACACCGGACTACATTGAGCTGGAAGTCATTCATTATCCTCTGAATACTTGCAATGAAGTGATTCCGGAAAACCCCAACTGGCAGAAAGGCGACGCCCAAATGCAGGAATATCTCCGGCCGCGGCCTTCCGCAAATTGGGACGCCAAAATGAGAAAAGATCTGATTGCGGAAGATTAACCTCACATACTAGTGCGTGCAGTCTTCGAAGCTATTTACACCACCACCGGCAACACTTTTTGGCCCAAAGATCGGCGATGCCCCTTTCACCTGAATTAGCCCTATTGAACCACATCACGGGGGGAAGGGAACGGGTCAATGTCATCAAGCTATGCTGTAAGGAATCGGAAGAAGATGTTTGATTACATCTCCACCCCAACGTGAACGATGGGGCAACGATGGGGCTAGGTATATTAAAAAACGTTCTAAAGGCCTTCCAGGCCTCGGTGTGTGTGTTTTGACACGCAGCTTCGAAGCACAACCAAGCCCGGCTTGTCCGGGGTTTGGAATGGTTTTTAATACCTAGCCCAGAACTTCAGGTCTGGGTGGACAGAATGAACATAAAGGATTTTTAAAAATTTCCTATTTATGGATGCTTAGCTTGATGACATTGACCAAGGGGCAGGTTCAAAAAAGGTATCGTGTTCATTATTTATTTCAAGATATATAGAAAGGGGAAAAGATGAAAAAATTCTTGATACTGATTATATTTGCGACATTCTTATGCTGTCTAACATTTGCGGATAACGATATCACGCCGCAGCCTTATAATATCGATGGCATCGGCGCTGTCCAACAATACCAAACCGGAAAAAATACTTATGTCGGGATTAATCTGAATCTGGAAATGTTATATATCGCCACGGCAACCGGCAGCGGTTTTACTCATCCGGCTTATACGGCCG
>DNPP01000269.1:6427-21090 GCA_003501365.1 Bacillota bacterium | reverse complement strand
CTGTCGGCGCAGCTCCATCATCTTCCTTGATTCCATAAATTAAGTTTTCTTGGAAAGTATTTTTCTGAACTACCGGATTACAAGCCAACACATGCAGACCAATCTTATTATTCTTAAAAATACACCCTAAAAGTGATGCCTGACTTTGGTGCACTACAAGCCCCACTGACGCGCCCATAATAATTGCATAATTGATTTGTGAGCCAGAGTCACAATTTTCCAGCCTGATACTATTCCAGGCCGTGGTTGTATCCCCAATTGTTACCGGGTCCTTTGCCGTGCCGTCAACGACCAATTTCCCGAAAACTTTAATCTGATAGTTTCCGGTAAAAGTCAACTGGGTCCCGGCCATCATTGTCAACACTTTTCCTTGGGGCACAACGATGTCTCCGCTAACTTCCATGACACCATACCAATTCTCATCCATGGTCAGCTCTCCGGAGTTGGTATTGGTGACCTTAATCTGCCGCCGGGCCACTTCAGAAAACTTTCCGTCATTATCCGTTACAACTAAGGCAACCGTATAAATACCAAGTTCTTTATAGGCACAACTTGGCGCAGCTTCCGTACTGCTTTCCCCGTTTCCCAAATCCCATTGATATTGAACGACCCGACCGTCACTATCGGATACCTCCGGTTTAAAATGGACCACAGTCCCTTTGGTGACGACTAAGTCCGGGCCGATTACAGCGACCGGTTTGGCATTCAGACGGACAATTTGAGTCACTGTCGTTCCAGGATTCCCTGCCAGATCCGTTGGAGTGAGGGATAAGACATAATTCCCTTCCAAGGTTTGATTGAAAAAATATACGCCTTTATCCTGAACTGTTACGCTTTCAGTCTCTATTTTCCCATTTGGCGCAGTAAGCTGGATAACTATAATGCCGGGCTCCGTAACTTCATAGGGGATCTCAAGCTGTCCCGGATTAGTTACAAACTCAGTAGCAGGATTAGTAATCTTTGCAACAGGAGCCACCGTATCAACAACAAACCCGTTGCTGTATTTGACCCCGGACCAATCGCCCACTCCATTCTCAAATTGCATGGCGATATAGTAGGTTTTTCCTTCTTCCAGGTTGAGGCCGGTCAGGTTAACTATTCCCGCGGTCTGACTGGTTAAAGTGACTGCCCCGTCTAAACTCCGGCCGTCTTTTATCAACACCGCCTGAATCCGGTAGCCTTGAATCCCGGTCTCCGGATCATTCACTGACCATACGATCCCGGTAATGGCATTTCGGGAACGCAGGTATACTGAAGGATAATCCACTTGAGTAATCACCGGCGGTGTTAAGTCAACCACAATGGCATTGGATTTATATACTTCCGACCACAGTCCAGCCCCATTTTTGGCCGTTACCGAGATATAATATTGTTTGCTCTGAGTGAGCGGGAAATCATCCCGGTAAAAACTGATACTGGTTTTATTGGTTACCAAACAAATCCAGCTTCCCGTTACATCAGTTCCGCCCCGAGTGCTGCCGATGGCGTAACGATATTCGCTGATTCCGGAAACAGCATCCTGAGCTTCCCATTGCAGTAGAAAATGCCGGGAATTTTGTCCGTCGAGCGGTGTAGTAATATTAATGACTTCCGGTGCAGTGGTATCAATGGTGATGGGCTCGGAACAGGAGGTATCCGACCAAAGATCCGGTGATAATTCGTTCTGGGCCACACTTTGAGCTTTCATATAAATATAGTAGGTCTTGCCATCACTCAAATTGAGTCCGCTCAGGCTCATCGAACCCGATAAATCGGCATTCTTCCAGGTCAAACTACTGCCGCTCGGATTATTGCCAATGGCATATTTCAATGCCGCCAATCCGGAGAGCATATCCGTTAGATCCCAGTTGAAACTCAATTGAGTCGGATCCGACAGGTATCTTCCAGGGGTTGTTATCTTGGTAATCTTAGGTGACTTAGTGTCAATCATGATCCCGTCGCTCATCGACTCCATTGAAATATTACCAGCATTATCTGTGGCAGAGATGGTAAAAAAGTATATTTCGCCTTCCTGGAGTGACAAATCACTACGGTTAAAATCTGCCACACCGCCATCCGCGCTTAAAACACTTTGATGATCGATGATTGCTTGCGGATTATCCAAAGTTCCCAGCGAAAGTTGATACCCGGCGACCCCGGATTGGGCGTCGCTGGACTTCATGGTCGCCTGTAAAGTAGTGGCTGATAATGAATAATCACCGAAATCGACGACTACGGGCGGATCGGGTTTTGTAGTATCAATCAGAATACCGTCGCTAAATCCTACGTTCGCCGTTCCAGCCTTATTAATGGCCTTGACTGCAATGTAATAGGTTTGTTCATTGTCAAGTTCTAATGGGTAAGAGGTCCCATCGACGGTAACTTCCGATACTTCCAATTCTTTGTTAAGTCCATTTGAAATCCAGACCTCATCGCCGTCCAAGGAGCGTTTTTCCGTAATGGTATATTGATATTCACTAATTCCAGATTCCGGGTCGATCTTGCTCCACTTCCAACTCGCCCGCAGTCTGTCATTATGATTGGAATATTTGCCTTCATCGAGGACCACTGGTACAGGCGGGGCTGTTAAATCAACGATAACCGGTATCTGACTATTCTTCTCCACCGTTAAGCCGGCCCCGTTGATTACCATTAAGTTTGCATAATATTTTTGACCGCTAACAAATTGAATGAGCGTTCCATTACTGTCCTGATTCAGTTTAAATGTCTTCAAGCCGCCTACCTGCACCCATCCATTGGTAACGTCAGCTGTACCGGGACTAGTGCCTAAAGCTAACTGGCATTGAACTCCCGATTCCAGATCGCCGGCGTTCCAGGTTAAAGTAATGCCGCTTCCATCGGAAAAATTGGGAACTGTTAAGTTATTAATAACCGGGGAAGTAAAATCACTAATAATCCCATCGCTGCTTCCAATGTCGGAGTAGCCGTCATCATAGCGAGCCCGGACATCGCAATAGTACACTGTACTGTTAACCAATGTTAAATTGGGTATTATCAAGGAAACCGCTCCTGCGCCGTCATAGAATTGCCAATCAAGAACGGCCCCGGCTCCAGAGCGCACCCGATATTCATACCCCTTGATGGACTTCACACTATTGGTAAACTCCCATGAAAAGTGAAGCTTGTTTGCTTCTGAAGCATAAGTACCGTCATCCGTTACCATTGGAGCAATCACACTGGAGCTAGTGACCACCGTGCCGTTGCTGGACTTGGTTCCAGTAAGTCCGGCGACGTTTGTCGCCTTGACGGTGAAATAATATTCGGTACCTAGTGGGATACTGGCGTACTGGTGGACTTGAAGCGTCTCCGCCGGATAATTTACGGTAAACCATCCGTTTTCATCAGCTCCGGAAAGACCGTTTGAGAGATCGGCCTTCCCCGGCGCGCTTCCAATACAATATTCAACCTTGTTGACCATGGTATTATTATCACTGGCCTTAATTTCACCGGTAAAACTATGGGTATCGTATTGCTCGGACTGGGTCGTAATAGTTATCTCAGGCACTGTCGTGTCGATTATCAAAGGATCAGAATAGGCCACAGCCGTTAACCCCGTGCCATTTGCAACTTGGATCGCCAGATAATAAATCTGACCTTGAACGATACTATCTTTCGTATTGGTTTTTAAGTCCTCCAGAGACTTATACCAGGTAATTTCTTCTCCAGTAATCTTTTGGATGAGCGCATACTGGGTCAGTGACACTCCGGTATCCGGATCGGATGTGCTCAAATCAACTCCTAACTTTTCGATTCCGGTCAGGAAATATTGGCTGCTGAAATATTTTCCGCCGGAGAGACTGTTAATCGCTACAGTAGGGGCAGTATGATCATATAACAGCTGCGGACTGTCGATAACCGGCCCCTGCATCCCCAGATAGTTCTCCGGAATAATATGCAGATAGTAAGTTTGACCGTCAACAAATGTTCCGCCGAAAGTGTTATTAAAGGTGCTTTGCTGATCAAGCAACAATAAAGTCTGTAAGTTATTTGGATCGTAGTTGGAACTGCTGGACCAGGCATATTTAAATTGAGCAATACCGGTCTCCGGGTCATCCGCCGTCCACTGGGCCGGGATCTGATCACTGCCGGCCAGCCCCGTCCCATCGGTTTTAGTCGCTGTTTTCCATTGGAAACTGCCGCCGCTGGGCGGGGTGTTGTCGATGAAATAAATATATGCGTAGGTACTGGTATTACCAGCTTTATCGGTAGCCACGACGGTCAGGTAATTTGTGCCTTGAGTGGTAATATCCAATTCCCCGCTATAATTTACAAGGGTACCTTCATTAATTTTATACTGTAAGCTCGCCAGGCCGCTGCCGCTATCTTCGGCCTGGATATTTACTTTTTGTTCCCGTGCCCAGGCACTGGAAGTATTATCCACGGTAATTACCGGAGCGGTGGTATCTACGGCGAAGCTGACCGGGTCGGTCTGAATTTTTCCCCCATAACCGTCTTCAACCGTGGCGTACCACCAATAGGTGCCGTCCGCCAGTTGTGACAAAATGGAACTTGTTGAAGAAGTATAATTTTTGCCGTCCCTGCTCAAGAAGTAGGTTACATTTAAAGTATCGCCATCCACATCATAGGGGGTTTTATCAAATGTATAACGAATCGTATTATTTTGATTCTGCTGGACGAGACCAACTGGACCAATCCCGGACAAGGGTTCCGAAGAAGTGTTTTGAACTTTGACGGTACCGGTACTGCCTTCCGTGATCTCGTTATTGCTGTTATAGGTTAGCACCGTAAAGCTGTATTGGCCATGGCCAAGCAATCCGGTCAAGTGGCATGCAAGGCTCCCAGCATCAACTAATGTTGTAAAACCAGTGCCATTTTCCGGCTGGCAAAGCACGGCATATTTCTTAGCTCCGTCGGCCAGTTTTAGTTTAAGGTCGATATAATGGCCGTCACTGCTGTTATATCCGCTAGTGGTATTAGCTAAATCGATATTTCCCTGGCTAGCCTTGGTATAAGCGAGCGCTTCCTTCCAGCCGGAACTATTACCAGCATTATCAGTAAGCCGGATACGGAATCTCACCGGAGTATCGCATCCATCGGCAGTTATGGTAACAGCCTGTTCTTTGTAATTATCCTGCAGCAACTTCCAACTGCCGGTTAATTCATTCCATTGTTCGAGCCGGGCGCTATTGATTCCGCTGCCGCCGCTGTCGCTTCCGCCCTGCCAGCTAAAGTACACCTGGTCGGCGCCGCCTTCGTTACTCAAGAATTTAAAATCATCCACCGAAGGAGCAACCGTATCCAAAATGATTTGGCTTTGCATCGGCGCGGATGGACCCCAACTGCCATATTGATTATAAGCTTGCAGATATATGGTCTTTTTCCCGTCACCCGTTCCCAGATCCCAACTACCGATGGTCTGATTCCCGCCGCTGAACTCCTGCCAATTACTGCCGTCATTGGATAGTCGGATCTTGGTAACATCGGAAGTCGCATTCGTGATCGACAAGTTCACTACATTGTTGTATGTATACATACTTCCGTCATTAATGGCGAGAATTGCCGACGGCAAGCTTTTATCTACTTGGATGGTTCCGCTGACCGAACCGCTACCGCCGTAATTGTCCATAAAGCTTACCGTCCAGGTATAAGCGCCGTTTTGTAACGGAGAACTGCTGCTGCCGAAAGCGCATTCCCCATTGGTTGTGGTAACGGGACTAGATATATCGGGTCCGCTTAACGAATAGGTGAAATAAACGGTATCCCCGTCAAGGTCGCGGATTTGGGGAACCAGCTTGATAATCCCGTTGGAATAACAGGTTACGCCTGCTACAGGCTGAATCGAAACAACATCCGGCGCATTATTGACCACATCAAGCTGATAGTCTCCGGAACACACTTCATGATCGCCATTTTTAGTCCAGATTCTATAGACATAGCTTTGATGCTTCTGAGCCGGCCGATCGGGGATGAGGTAACAATCCTCTGTACTGACTGTTGGTTCACTGGGTTCAACACCCGGAGTGGGAGTGGGAGTCGGAGTGACCGTGGTTGTACCGTTAATGATGGTGAAACTATAGTCACAGACTTGATAGGGGACTTGGACCCAGTTATCCCTCAAAACTTGCCAGCAGCGAGTACCATGGTCCACACAATCCCCAAAAATTCTAAGTTTGCAATATTCTTCACATTCTTCAGCATAATATGGATGGTTTTCCGATCTATATTCCGTATGACAATTTTGATTATATGTAACATAAACTGAATCCGAAGTAGCGGTACCCCCATTATTATCCGTCGCCACCGCCGTTATCTTATGGCTAGAATTGCACCCATAGGTCCAGGAAAAACTTATGCTATAGGGACTGCTGTTATCAGTGCCTATTTTGCTGCCATCCACATAAAAATCAACCTTGGCAATGGAACCGTCACTGTCACCGGCTGTGGCATTCACTGTCACGGTGCCTGAATTGCCGGTGCCGCTATCGCTGGCCCCGGCGGTTCCGGTTACTTGATTGGCAATGCTGATGGTTGGCGCATTGTTGCTCACCGTTACACTGATAGGAGCCGAGGTGGTGGTAAGCCCATCATTATCAGTGGCTTTGGCGGTTAAACTATAAGTTCCGGCGGGAACATTTTTCCAAGTACAACTATAAGGGCTGCCACTGGCCGAACCCAAAAAGGTTGAGTCGGCATAAAACTCCACCTTGGTAACTGTACCATCAACATCTCCTGCTGCGGCTGTGATGTTGATGGTAGCCGGCTGGGCAACGGAACTGTCGCTCCATGGGCTGGTGATACTGACATAAGGCGGCCCCGCCTTCATTAATGAAAGGGAGTTGCTGTCAATATACCCGGAATCATAGTCCGCCACAAGTTCAGCCCCTTGCTTCAAGAAACGCTGCACCCGATAATAGGAAGCCGCCGTTTTTTTAACCTTCAGATCGGCCCGATACCCGCTGCCGCTATTTCCGGTGATTTTAGCAACCGGGGCCATTAACAATGCGGTTTTCGGGTAGGTATAAAACGTTTGTTGCATCGATCCCGTATTGCCCGCCGCATCGGTCGCAGCAACCGTCACCAGCACCCTGGCGTTGGCCGGCAATTCACTAATTGTATAGCTGGCAGCAGTGGCTGCCAAGCTTCCGCTGCTGCCCTGTTGCTGGCCGCTGGCGGTATAAGCGGTCCAACTGATGTTTTGAGTCTGAATATCAGTGGTCGCATCCTTGGAGTTAAATTGCAATACAATGGTATTATCCTGTTTGGCTTTGCTATTAGTACTGTCTATCGCAACCCCAGGCTTGTCCATATCCAGGACAAACGATGGAGTATCACTGGAGGAATCGCTTTGGTCGAATCCATCCCAGGATCCCTCGATTTGGTATGTAACATTGGCCCCGGTTGTAAACCCCAAGTCCTCCAATGCAACCGGCACTGTCACCGTTCCCGGCGCAATGTTCAAATTATGAAAGGTAAAAGTCTTGGTGGTCGAGCCGTCAAAGACTTTCAGGTTGTATTCGGTCAGCGGATTGCTTTCCGTATCATTATATTGAAATTGAATATAATCATTGCAGCCCGCCTTATTTCCAACCGCCTTTCCTGCAACATCGACAATCTGTAAATTGGTGACATGGTTCTCCATGGTGTTCCGGGGAATATACACCCTGGTTTCCGAAGTGATGGATCCCCAGCCGGTATTGCCGTTTCGGCCCCTGCATAAAAAAAGCCGGTAATCCTGTCCCGCCTCAAGGGTTACTATTTTACCGCCGTCAATCCGGTTAAAGGCCACCAAGTCGAATGTTTCATTGATAGCCGTAGGAGTGCTGTCTTTATAAAGAACCATTCTCGGTAAGTATTGATAACTGGGAGAGCCGTTTTGAAGGGTACAGTATTCAATGACAAAATTACCGGCTTTCGGCACCCGAAAAGAGCTGTCGATATAACCCGGATTGGTACTGATAATAATTTGGTTTTCATAATTTTTAGTCAGATAGGGGAAACGAAATACCGCGTTACAATGATACCACTGATTATTATAATATTGGGGCGTCAGTTCCAGGTAATAATGACCGGCCTCTAAATGTTGAGTCACTGTATTGCCTGAATTAGCAGGCGTTAATATTCTGATTGCTCCGCCCGTATCAGCATCCCTAATTACACAGCTTGGCCCTGTTGCGCCGGAGTAGGGAATATCTGCGGAAAATTTAATGCTGACTTCTTGAGGGTATACAATCTTGATTTCTTTTTGAATGACATTTTCCGAGGTTCCTCCAATACCGGTGTTATACCCTTGGGCAAAGTACGGTATTTCGCTGGGGTTAATTAAATGAAGAGCCGTATCGTTAGGATCGTTGCCGTCAAGGCTTCCGTAAGTAAGTCTTGCCCAGGCAGTTCCGTAATTTCTGCTTCCCATGAATCGTTTGCCGTTTCCTCCGTAAACCCCAATCTCATAGGTATGCCCGGGGGTCAATTGATCAGCCGTTAAGGTACATTGATTAGAATAATCATTGGTCTGATGGAAATCAAAATATTTATAGCCGGTTGAGGCATCCATAAAATAAGCCCAACCATAGTCATTATCTCCTAGATGGCCATGATATTTTTCTCCATCCACACTCACTTCGGCAGTAACCGCGCTATGGCGCTCCGGGTAATCAAGTTGCATTCTTAATTTAGAATCATCACCGGTGTCGCCATACATCATATTCATGGCTGAACTTACCGTAGTCGGATCCACCACTACCGGGTACTTCCGTTTTTTACTTTTCAGCCATTTCATATCCAAAATCAAGTCACAGTAGAGTTGATCTTTTTCATAGTGAAACCGAGTATCGATCTTTTGATATTCATCCTCATTTCCTTCTTCGTACATGAAAGAGGGAAGTATCCGGAAAATTATTTTTCCATCCTGGTTTACCAGATTAACCCTATCCCACTTGCCATTTTGCGGCCGCAGCCCCGGAAATTCAACTTTATAGCTAATAATCGCTGTCGTGGGAACGCTGGTAAATATCAAGTCTTCCTTGACCCGGCCTCGCAATACGGTATATTGCAGATCGCAATTATCAAAAACTTTACCATAACGTATTTTATTCTTGGTGATTTTACCCACACGATTGTATTTATGTTTCAGCGTGAAATTGATCTGGTGATTACCTTGCTTCACTATCAATCCGTCAGCTGACTTTTCGGCAAAATTCATTTTGATGGTATTTTTCAATGATTTATGCCGAAATCTATTTTTGCCAAAAGTATCATTTTTAATTGCCTTATCGGAAGCAAGATTCAAATCAACCGGATATAGTTTACCGTCATCACCTTGGTAATTAAGGGGTTCATTGGCTAGGATCACTGTTCTACGTCCGTCTTTCTCCAAAAACGTCCGGCTGTTCTCCGTTCTTAACCCGGAGAGTTCTTTGCTTTTGCTGTATTTTTCAAGTTTGGCATCAAGCGAATTAATTTCCGTATTATCAGCCAGTGCTAAATGAAAGATAGTCATTAGGAGAAGTGCACTTACTCCCAAAATAATGACAAGATTCTTTCGCATATTGATTCCCCCTTATTTCACCAAATCCAAAATTCAAAATAAGTAAATTAATAGGTATAATTCACCCATAATTTATATCATTGGTTTTTATTAAAAACCCATTCTTATCTTGAATCCTGCAAATCATGTTAATCCTATCTACGATTCTTTTTTTTAGGACAAAAATCATAAAATAACCCAATTTTATGGATTTTCCAGGTACTTACTAATTGTCTTTTCCAGGTTTTGAGCCTGTAAATCCCAATCCGAAGCTATGATTTTGCCGTCAGGACCGATGAAAATCATTTTAGGCAAACCTTTCGCTTCGAAATCCCGCATCAGTTGACTGTCAAAACCTTCTTCGACAAAACTATGCAGCCAGGGCATCTTCCATTGACCATTCCGGAACTTGTCCACATCGGCAGGTTTGTCATCCAGTGATAAACTCAAGATTTCAAAACCCTTCTCATGATACTTCTCGTAGGCATCATGTAAAAAGGACATTTCTTTCCGGCATCTTCCACACCAAGTAGCCCAAAAGTCCAATAAATAGTACTTTCCAAGCAAGCTTTGATTGGATACTGTTTCACCGCTTCCCAACAACTTCACTGAAAAAACAGGGACCGGTTTATCTTTATCAATTCGTCTATTGGGATTAAGCATGGACAATTCATATTGAATTTCTTTGATACTTCCATAGTCTTTAACCAACTCAGTATAAATTTGATTGACCTTTTGGGCATCCCCGGAAGACTTAGCTTGATTGGCAATGGCTATCAAAGCTTTAGCCCTCACTTTGGGATCGGGATTGAGTTCTGAAAATTGCTTCAATAAATCTGGGAATTCATTGAGCAAGCTATAACCCACAATCACTGCAGTATTGGGTTCAATGCCCCAAAATGCGGAATTGGCAGGCATGATATTTATGATGTCCAGGCCAAGATCGGAATGAACCGGTTTACGATTCAGTGACAGAAGCTCAATGAGATATACGGCTGAAAATTGGCGGATCAACAAATTTTTTCCATTATGGATATCCTTCTCTAGCGCTATATTCAATTCATCCAAATCGGAAGTCGAAGCAAGCCCATTTTTACTCTCGGCGGCTTTTTGCTCGTATTGCTTTGTAAGATTAAATATCTGTTCAAGTTGAACGTGAGTTTTATCAAAACTTACCTTTGGCAAGTCCTTTCCGACGATTCGCGGTAAACTGGAAGGTTTAAAGATTATTTCAAAGGGCCCCGGTTTAACCTTTAAAATGGAACGGTAACCTAGATTATTGTCATAATCATAAGCATCGGCCATTGTTCCCGGGACCAGCTGATCATCAACCACTCCCATGAGTTGATAAGTTACAGCATTTGAATTCGCATTGCCCTTATATAAATAGCTCCCGTCATCATTCCGTTGCATGATTTCCATTTTACGGTTATCAAAATTGTACCAATCTCCGAGTATCCGTATTTCATCCAATGTATTTTTAAGTGGAAGTTGTTTTAAGTTGATCTTTAAAGTTATTTTTTGATCATTTTTGGTGACAACCATAGGAATCCTCAAGGATTCATGGTTCACTGCGCCTATCCAAAGGTTATATAATCCGGCATTCTTTATTTTCATTACAAATTGACCATCCGGATTCGCCTTAACCAATTGAACCTGATTGCGATAGGTTTCATTGATAACCGTTAAATGGACATGGGATAAGATTGGTGCTTTACCGTCAGCACCGAATATTTGCCCGCTAATCATGTATTCAGGAGTGACTATCGAAAAAACCTTACCGGAGATGAACATTAATAATAGAATCAACCCTAACAATCCCATTCTTTGTATCTGCATTTGTCTACGAGCCCCCCTCAAAAATAAATTGTCTAAATATTATAAAATTTGTCGAATTTTAACGGATGCAATAAAAAAACCCGGCCCTCATCATCAGCCAAGTCAATATGAGCAATGTTCCTTTGATTACATAGCAAGTAACTCACTCCCTAAAAACAAATTTTCAAATTTTTGGTAATATTCTCCATAGTAATTTTTTATCCTCCAACAAAACTGAACATTGTTTAAATTATTTTTATAGTTTATTTAATAAATACAATAATTATTTAATAAATAGTTGATAAATTATTAATATAAAAATGAATTCAAAAATAATACCATAAAAGGTAGAGTAGGTTGGTGGGAAAATTTAAATTCCCACCTTCCCCTTCATCAAACCGTGCATGCGATTTTCCCGCACACGGCTTTCCGATATTCTTCTTCCTTCAGCATTCGCTAGATTGCAAGTTTCTTTAATCCGTTTTCATAAATAATCTTTCTGACCTTTGAAACATGAGCATATCGCCTTTTGTTCTGTGTTTTGTAGTTATACCATAGAGTAAATCTCTTTATGATATACCAATCCATCTTGTTAAGTTGTTTTCCTGCATTCCTTAGGCCATAGTAATTTCTCATCCCAATAATCTTGGGATTCAGAATTCCTATCATTTTCTGTACATCCAGCAGTAAAGCCGACCTTCTGGCAAATACCGCTTTGATGTTATCCCTCATCTTTTGCATGGCCTTCACGGATGGAAATTGATGCGTCTCATTAAATATCTGTCCTTTTGATGTTTCCGTCTGTTTCCTTCGATGATGAAATCCTAGAAAATCAAACCCCTCTTTTCCATCCCACATGCCCACTAACTTCGTTTTATTAGGATGCAGTTTCAATTCAAGCCTTTCTATGATGGATTTTACTGCCTTTAAGGCATGCTCCGCTTCTTCCTTTGTCCTACAGATTACTACAAAATCGTCGCAATACCTGATGAGCCTACCAAGATGTTGGTAGTGGTATTCCCATTTACAGTCCAGGTAGTGAAGATAAATATTAGCCAAATGTGGTGATATTACTCCGCCTTGGGGGCTTCCTATCTCGCTTTTCACCTTTATTCCTTCTTCCATTACTCCGGCCTTTAACCATTTCCATATCAATTTCAGGATTCTTCGATCGGATATCCTTTGTTTTACCATAAGTATTAGCTTTTCATGGTTGATATTATTGAAATAGCCCTTGATATCCGCATCCACTATCCACCAACCCTTCTTGGCAGTATCCTTCCGGATTCTGTCCAAGGCTTGATGGGCGCTCCTTTTAGGTCGAAATCCATAGGAACTTTCTTTGAAGTCTGCTTCGAATAACGGTTCGATAATTATCTTTACCGCCATCTGGATGACCCTGTCTTTGATAATGGGTATGCCTAACGGTCTCTGTTCTCCATTCCCTTTTGGAATGTATGTCCTTCTGACCGGTTTGGGGTGGTATTGATATTCCATCAATACCTCCTGCTCCACCATTGGCTTTGACTCTCTTCCATGCTTCTATGAGTATATCTTTACGGTATACTTTGTCATAGAGAGCATGAAACTTCCGCTTACTGTTTAGCTTGGCTGCCAGGTATAGTTTCCTCTGAAGTTCTTAAACTTTTTCAATGGTGTTATTAGCCTTTTGGGCATTCACTCGCTCTTACCTCCGTCGGTAAACTTGAATAAAGTAGAGTCCCTTTCCTATTTGTAGTTTTGTTGCCTACAAAATTATTGGTAATATGGACTCCTCCGACTCCCTCTTTGCAAGTTACAATTTCGCTTCCTCAGCTTATATGAAACTTCTTTACAGCTTTTACTGTGCAAAGTAGGGTCTCTCCAGTTCCGAACCACACTTTCAATACATACCGTTTCCTCTACACCGGGGGGTTCTTCAATGGTGTTTGTATCTTCGATACTCTCCAAGCTCTTCCCATTTTCCATGGCCTTCGCCTATTATGCCAAGGCTCGGCTTCCCCTTTTTCCTCTGTATACCAGAGCCCTTTTTGTCGATGCGGCAGAATTCACTTTATGTTACGGTCTGCATTTTCGCTCGCTCTGCTGTTTAGGCAGGTACTTTATCCTCCCGCTCAATACCCCACATTACTGTGAAGCACCGGGATTTGCTAACGGGCTTCTTGGCAATTACCCGTGCCGGACTTTCACCAGCAAGTATGGTCCAGCTTCGCTGGACGCACACATAAAAAAAGACCGCCAGGTCTACCAGCGGTCTTTACACTAATCATAACTTGTCCTGCTCTACCTACCTGCTCACACTATACTTATCAACCATCAACACCGGGTTATACGATAATTTAGCCTTGCGCAGCCCTTCGAGCCCCATATCCTCTTCGCGGTTGATAAATTCATAAGCAGACCAGCAATTGGCGGCAAATTGTTGATTGATAGCGGGATACATCCCATCAAACTCGGTATTGGCTTTTTCGATATGGATCACCGCGGTATGGGCATTCAATTTCTCGCCCACCGCCAAAGCGGCGATATTGCCATCCACCTTGACGATCCCGCCGATGACTTTTAATGCTTCAAAATTTCCCAATAACATTGCCATGGCTTGATCTTCCTCCGACAACTCCTCCAAATTGCCATGTTTCAGATTAAACCATTCACTTTCCAAATTTAAACATTCCCTGGCAAGCACTGCATCCATCGGCACGTATTCCCATTGGTACTTCCGCAAAAATTGGTTCAAATGATTGCGTTTGCCGTGAAACTTGCGGCCGGCCAGTGAAATCAGTTCATCGGACCGGTATACATAGTCGGCGGTATTGCGATCTTCATTGGCCTTGAGAGTAGGTTCAGCCTTCTGCAGCGCTTCCACCAAACGTTTGGGGGTCCGCCGCATCATAAACGGAAATTTTTCCGCTACTGCCCATTCCTCCATAAAGCCTAAAGCAGCTTTAACCTTCTCAGAATTGGACCAATCGCCGATGGGCGGCAAAAAAAACTTATTCCAGTTAGGTGGACTGCACCATAAAAACCAAAAATCCAAACTCGGATGATAAAACACTTGCAGTCCATAACTGTACTGCCACATCCAAAGATTGGTAAAGGTCAAATCGGAGGTTTCCGATTGTAAGGAGTCCAATAAGCGGTCGATATTCGGTTTGTCGGCGAGCGTCAGTTTTCNNCATAGTCGGCGGTATTGCGATCTTCGTTAGCCTTGAGAGTAGGTTCAGCCTTATGCAGCGCTTCCACCAGACGTTTGGGGGTCCGCCTCATCATAAAAGGAAATTTTTCCGCTGCTGCCCATTCCTCCATAAAACCTAAAGCAGCTTTAACCTTTTCCGGATTGGACCAATCGCCGATGGGCGGC
>DNPP01000269.1:5540-6134 GCA_003501365.1 Bacillota bacterium | reverse complement strand
GTTTTTTAGTCTCCCAAAATTTATATCCCATGATAAGTAACTTCCAGATTAGTGCCGCCAAAACCGGTTATACTACCATTAATTGCGCTTGACAGCGCATTTTGGGAGAAACACAAATGGCGCAACCGGAAAAATTTAGCTTAATCCTTTTTAGCGGTGATTTTGATAAAGCTATGGCCGCCTTAACCCTGGCCAACGGGGCTGCCGGGGAGGGCATGGAGGTAACCATCTTTTTTACCTTTTGGGGTATGAATCTGTTACGCACAAAGGTAATCAAGCGTGAGCTCTTTCTGGAGAACTTATTTAAATGGATGATGCCTTTAGGT
Organism: Bacillota bacterium; assembly: GCA_003501365.1. Lineage (GTDB taxonomy): Bacteria > Bacillota > UBA4882 > UBA8346 > UBA8346 > UBA8346. The sequence goes on along the minus strand of DNPP01000269.1, from coordinate 5,808 downwards.
GTTGACCGGATCGGGCTCTCCAAAATGAACTTTTTAGGCATCGGACCTTGGCTCATGAAAAAATTAATCCGCCAAAAAGACGGCCAGACAGCCGCCGATTTATTTAAAATGGCGATGGACCGTAACATCCGCTTTATCGCTTGCGAAGCCTCATTAAAATTGCTCGGGATTACCAAAGAAGAGCTAATCCCTTACAAACAACTAGAAATTGCGGGTGTTGACGTATTCCTCAAAAACGCCGTCCAGTCCAAAGTAGCGATGTTTATCT
>DNPP01000269.1:0-5262 GCA_003501365.1 Bacillota bacterium | reverse complement strand
ATTGCCTTGCCGAAAGCCTTACCAAATTCCACCGCATTCGCAAGGTCGGCTTCGGTTGGAATCAGCACCGGCTTCACCGTTGAATTTATCACCTTAAACTTGATCCCGGCCATCCGGCCCTCCAGGATCGGGACAGCCTCTCCACTCCAGCCGTAAGAACCGAAAGCAGCTCCCAATTTACCCTTGAGATTGATGGTGGCCAAACTGCTAAGTAAATCATGAACCGGCTTAACCGCATCGCCGTTGATAGTTGGTGAACCGACCATCAGTCCTTTGGAACCCTCCACCTTTTCCAATAACTCCGCCGGAGTGGTCTTTTGCAGGTCGTAAACCTCCGCTACGGCGCCACTGAGACGGACCCCCTCTGCCAGTTTCTCAGCCAGCAATTCAGTATTGCCGTAAGCGCTGACAAAGGCGATAATGGCCCGTTTCTGCTCCGGATTGGCAAGACTCCATTCTCGGTAATAAGCGATATACTTCTGAATATCTTTCCGGAGCACCGGCCCATGCCCCGGAGCCACTACTTTCAGAGGGTAATTCGTCAACTTATCCACGGCCTGGATTACATAGCGTTTAAATGGCCTCATGATATGATCATAATAATATTTGAAATTGTTAAAATAGTCGGTGGAGAAATCGCCAAAGACCATTGGATCGGCGTAATGTGCCCCCAAAACATCACAATCAAATAATATTTGATCTTCCTTTAAATATGTAAACATACTGTCCGGCCAATGCAGAAAAGGCGCCGAGATAAACTGCAATGTCTTGCCCCCGAGATCAATACTGTCTCCATCGCCGACCTTCATCAAATCCGGCTCATAATTCAAAATATTTTTGATAAAATGTTCGCCAGTTTTAGAGACTACTACTTTCGCGTGAGGAGCTATCTTTAACAACTCACCGATGGCGCCCGAATGATCCGGTTCCATATGGTTTAAGACAATATAATTAATCTGGCCCGGATCAATTACTCCGCTAACCCGTTCAATGAATTCCTGAAGAAATCTTCCCTTTACAGTCTCGATGACCGCGATTGCTTGGCTGCCTTTTACGATATAAGAATTATAACTTGTCCCGTGTTCGGCGCGCATGATGATGTCGAAAACCCGCAAATCCGGATCCTCCGCGCCGACCCACCAGACATTTTGAGCTAATTCATAGGTCTCCATTGCATCATCTCCTCAATCGACCGGTTCAAACATATCCTTAGCCACACCACACTCCGGGCAAACCCAACTATCCGGCAAATCTTCAAAATCAACTCCCGCTGCAATCCCGTTCTCCGGATCACCAACTGCCGGGTCATAAATGTAACCACATACTGAACATTGCCATTTCTTCATTTTCATCAGCCTCCTGTTTCATTCGATAGTATAACCCAAGCCCATTTATTTGCCTCAAAAAATCATTTAACCTAGTTAAATTTTAATATGGATTCTATTGTTTGTCAATAGATTTTTCAGTAAATTTAAGACGAGCTAACAAAAAACGGCCCCTATTCTTGACCGTTTAAACCTTGTTCCGGCAAGTACATTGCAATTTTCCCGCTGTAACACGATAAAATTGGCCGGATCGGGTTTATTGTCTGAATCCGGCAAGTCTTATTTAACGTGAATTAATTAATGAAGTTACTTGCCGGATTCAGGTTAAGTTCATAGTATTACTATTCGGCGTAATTTAATTAATTCCTCTCAGCGAAATGGTCCTCCGGATTCGTTTTGGGAAAGATTAAAACAAAGGTGGTGCCAACTCCCAACTGACTCTCAACCTGGATTGTCCCACCATGTAGTTCGACCAACCTTTTAACAATCGATAAGCCCAACCCATTGGAATTAAAACTACTGCTCTGTTCAGGCCGCTTGACCACCTTGTAAAACGAATCAAAGACCCGCTCCAAATGTTGGGACGGGATACCCGACCCGTCATCGGTAAAAGAAACCCGGCTATATTCCGGCGTCTCACTAAAAGTAACCGTTACTTGATGGAGTTGTTCCGAATGTTTAAGGGCATTGTCCAGTAAATTTTGAAAGATCTGTTCTAAACGACGGTAGTCGGCATATATCCATAAGCCGGGTTCAACTATCCATTGCAACTCCACTTGTTTCTCTTTAAGCCGTAATGAATTGCGTTTGGCAAATTCCAGCAGAAATTGTTCACATATGATCCGATCCCGCATCAAGGTCATGGTACCGGCATCGATACGTGCTAATTCCAGGAGGTCCTTAACCAGATAAGACAATCTTTCGGTTTCTTCCCAAACGATTTTTAGATAGCCCTGTTGCTCAGCGATGCTTAATTTAAGTTCCTGCATTTGTAGGGTTTCCACAAAACCCTGGATCGAAGTGAGCGGAGTCGCCAGTTCATGAGAGATATCGGCAATAAATTTGCGCCTTTGCTCATCGATTGCTTTTAACTTCTCGGTTGACTTCTCAATGGAAGCCGCCATATCATTAAAAGCCTGCCCGATAAGAGTATATTCGTCATTCCCGGAAAGACCGACTCGAGTATGATAATCTCCCCGGGAAATCCGTTCCACTGCGCCCACTAAATGGCTGGAACGCCGGTATACCCGTCGAAAAATAAAGAATCCAACCAATAGTGAAGGTAACACCGTAGCCAAAATAAAAATAGTTAAGTTGCGGGCTCCGGCATTAATCCGATTCAATTCCGCCGAGTATAAAACCAAATACCCCGAAGTTTGCTTCAAATTTATTTTAATGGCAACCGCGGTACGACCGTCGCGATCCGGCAAAGCGACCCGCATAATTTTTTTATGGTCGGCACTGCGAATCTCAATCCGGTCTCTGGTGACAAAGTCTAGTTTTAGCCGGTTAAATAAGCGATTCTCTTGGGTTATATAGGCATTCAAATCGAACTGTGGATTTTTTTGTTCCTCTTCAATGATTGAGTTCTTGAAATAAACGAGCATATCATGCTTTTCTTTGATATTATGGGATACGATGTTGTGGACAATCCCAAAATGAACATAAAAAATGAGGACCATATACATTGAAGACAAAAGGAGGAAATAGCCCAGCACCAATCGGGCAAAGGATTGTACCTTAGGAATTTTCATCAAATTTATACCCCACTCCCCAGATAGTTACGATTTTTTTAGGACTAGCCGGGTTGCTTTCAATCTTCTTCCGTAACTGGCTGATAATTCGGTCTATGCTGCGATCATAGACATAGCTGTCATCACCCCAAATTTTCTCCAGCAATTGTTCCCGTTTAAAAACAATTCCCTTATTGCGCATTAAAAAATACAAAATATCAAATTCCAATGAGGTCAGTAAAAGCCGCCGTCCGCCAAGTCTTACTTCCATTTGAGAGGGACGCAGTTCCAGCTCTCCTGAACTCAAAGGTTGTTCCTCCGCCTCTTTCTCAGACTTGTTTAAATGAGGCCGCCGGAGCAAAACCTTTACCCGGGATAACAACTCCCGGATTGAAAAAGGCTTAATCACATAATCATCCGCCCCAAGCTCCAGGCCGAGTATCTTATCGAGCTCTTCTTGCTTGGCTGTTAACATGAGGATATACGTATCGTATTTTTCCCGGATCTCCTTGCAAATGTCCAATCCGTTCTTACCCGGCAGCATTAAGTCCAAAATTACCAAGTCCGGCATCAGCTTTAAAAATGAATCCATGGCGGCTAACCCGTCAAAGACTTGAGCGACCTGATAACCTTCCCGTTCTAAATGCAATTTTAAAAGATTGGATATATTGAGTTCATCTTCAATAATTAAAATTTTGCTCAACGTAGTCTTCCCTACCTTACGATAGTAACAAAAAAGATAAAAAACCTAATAGATTCATTATAGATTCATTTTAGCGCTGAAATAAGATACTTCTTTGCGGCAATCGTTACGAATTGGTTAACAAGTCAATTTCACCGAGTAAAAAATGTTTTTAACAGCTTAAGGTTAAAAGTTGGCATAGAATATTCCCTCATCATTTTATAAAAAAATAGTAATTTATAAACACTAAAATATTGGTTAAACTGAATTCATGACTGAGCAAGAAATTCATTTTCAAAATATGTTAAGTGATTATCAAGTGGCTGTCTTTTCACCCCAAACCATCCTCGCGGAATTCCAAGGCATCTTTCCGGAACCCTTCATCTTACTAAAATCCCAATTTATAACCATTGGAAAACGTCTCTTATGCCGCCGCATGTTCATCAATCATAGTCAGAAGTCATAATAGTTATTTCAACCTATCTAGCAGGAAACATAAAAAACAGCACGAATTAATTGATATATTTCCAGGATTTTCTGGAGTTTATTTTAAGGAGGTTTTCTCAGTGCCTTTCCGAAGATTCCATTGGCTTTGGATAGTTATTTTAATCTTTGCGGTTTCTTTTTATTTCAAAACAAGCGTGACTCACGCAGATGCCGAGGAAGGCGTCACTGTCGAAACCGAAGGAACCAGTCCAATATTAAATGATGATAAATTAGCAGCGGAACAAATGGCTGTTACCGATGCCTTACGCAAAGCAGTGGATCAAGTAGTCGGCACCCTTATCGCCAGTGAAACAGACGTCAAAAATTATGAATTAATCCAGGATACAATCAAGGCCAGAACCAGCGGTTATGTATCCCATCAGGAAGTTTTAAAAGGGTGGGTCGAAGACGGTTACTATAAAGTGTTGGTCCGGGCCACTGTAAAGCAGGATGCTTTGAAACAGAGCGTTGATGCTTTAAAACTCACTTTATTACGAGCCGGAAAACCCCGGCTGATGGTTTTAGTACCCAACTTAAATGTATCCACCCAAATTGTCCAAAGCATGAAAAATGCCGGATTTCCTGTGGTCAATTCCAAAAACCAGGCTGAGATACTTGTCGTCGGAAATATAAGAAGTGAATTAATCAGTAAAAGTTATGGAGCCTATGCCGAACAGGCCTATTTAAGTATCAGCGTAAGCAGGGTTGATACCGGTCAAACCTTGGTTTCTCAAACATTCACTACCCGTGGCGTCCATATCAATGAGAGTGTCGCGCTGCAAGAAGCTTTAAATAATGCCTGCAATCTAGCTGTTGATTTTCTCAACGAACAACTGGGGAAACAATTGGTGGATAGTGAACGGACATTACAACTCATGGTCAGCGGCATTAATTATTCGGACTTACAACAATTACAACGTCGCCTTAAGGCCACTCCCAATGTGGACAATATTTTTTTGCGCAACTTCAATAATGGCAATGCCCAATTAGACTTAGAAACCGGGTTTCTGCCGGATCAGTTGGCAGATTTCATCTC
>DNPP01000471.1:479-3925 GCA_003501365.1 Bacillota bacterium | reverse complement strand
TTATTGGCAAGACCCCTCATCCTAAAAATTTGAGTCCTAAAGCCGCTTGATTTTTGCCTGAGTTAAAGTATTAGTCAACTTGGGTAATGATTATATTGTTATCGATCCTAGTAAATCGAAAGTAAAATTAACTGCTGAAGCCATTAAAGTAATATGTCATCGACATTTTGGGATAGGATCGGACGGAATTCTTTACGGGCCGATAAATCAAAATGGGATATTCAGCCTAAAAATTTTTAATCCGGATGGAAGCGAAGCAGAGAAGAGCGGTAATGGGATAAGGATTTTTTCTAAATATCTTGTCGATGAAGGATATATAAAAGAAAAGTCATTTAATTTGCAGACTCTCGGTGGACCGGTAGTGATTGAGATATTGGATGATCAAGGCAAAATGATTAAAGTTGATATGGGAACTGTAACCTTTAACAGTGAATTGATTCCTGTCAAAGGTTTAAAAAGAGAAGTAATTAAGGAGAATTTGACTATCGATGAAGTTGATTATCAAGTAACATGTCTTTCGATTGGTAATCCCCATTGTGTTATACCGCTCAAAAGTATATCAAGAGATCTAGCTTGGCGATTGGGGCCAAAAGTTGAGAATAATGAATTGTTTCCCAACCGGATAAACATGCAGTTATTGAAAGTTCTTGACCGAAACAATATTAATATAGAGATTTGGGAACGTGGAGCAGGTTATACAATGGCTTCCGGCAGCAGCAGTTGTGCTGCGGCAAGTGCGGCATATAAATTGGGGTTGGTCGATAATAAAATTAAAGTACATATGCCGGGTGGAGAGATAGATATAGAAATAAGAGAAGATCGGCATGTCTTTATGACTGGTTCAGTGGAAAGCGTTGCAAAGGGGAGTTTTTCAAAAGATTTATGGGAGAGAATCAAGTAGGAGAGACTGTTATGTCGTTTTTGGAGGGAGATAACTTGGGTCAACCTAAAATTTTATTAATTGCTCTGATGATGCTATGCTTATTTACCACAGGTTACAGTGAAAGCAAAAAGGAAATAAAAGCCGTCGTCGAAGAATTTCCCAACTATATATTTCATTTGCAAACTTTAGGCGGGATAGTGCCAGCAGACTCGGAATACATTTCACTTTATAAAGATTCGATGTCCAAGAAAGACCAAATATATCTTAATGAACATCGTAGTCTTCTTAATTGGGGTGATGGCAGTACCGGGCCGTTAACTGTTTTTTTATGTTTTTACCCGCATATATTAATTTTCAATCGCCAATGGAGTTTAACGAATATTTTGATTCATTAAGCAAAGCATTGCAAAATAGGGATTTTAATATGTTTATCCAAAAATATAATGGCTATTTCAGAAAAAGGGAATTGATGTTTGGCCCCAGAGATATAAAATCGGACCTCCAATCAATAATTCAATATGCTGATGTGAGATACGCAAACGATGGTTCAATTTATCAGTCATGAAGTGGGAACTCATCTTTTAATTGAGGTTTTCAATCAGGTTATGCAAATGAATCGTTTTAAATACTCCGATGGATATAAGGCATATGAAAATATGGCGGAATTTTATAATGTGAAGTTTATTTTCAAAGGGCAGCCGTTATATGGTTATGACGTTAAAAAATATTATCAGATATATACCGATTTATACGATTCGAATCAAAATATAAGTCCAACTGACTTAATGGTAAAAGGACTGGAAATCTTTACTGCGCCGCTAGACTCCTTGTCTTCGGGCACCTAACAATATGGTATGGGTCAAGAACCAAGTTATGCCAGTCAAAAAAGGGCATGATAAAAAATCAAAGGATATTTTTCCAGGATGAACTTATCTTGAATATTGATAAAAATATATCGTTAATCAATAAAACTTTATTGACTAACGATATATTTTTTGATAACATGAATATATTAAATGAGTGGAAAAATTGGGAAGGGGGTATATGAATGAGATATTTAGGAAAAAGTTCGGTTGCCTCATTTCTACGGATTGCCCTTTCAGTCGTTTGGGTAATGGGAATTGCTTTAATTGTTTTTTTAGTAGTCGGTTCTATTCTATTGATTGTTTTTGGTCCGCCGCAGGGGGCATGTATTAGTATTGGAAGTAGTCATGATATTGTATCAATTGGATTCACCAATATTCAATCCCACCCCAAAATTTTTACGCTGCAAACAGATTTTCTCCAAGTAGAATTTATGGATGCAGTAATTAAGAATTCAAAACAATTGATATTGGGTTTTTTGTCTTTGGGAATTATTATGGTTGGCTTAGGAATGGCTATTATCTATCAACTACGGAAGATATTAACAACATTAGAAGCGGGAACCCCTTTTGTGATCGAAAATGTAAACCGTATACGGAAAATTGGATTATTAATCTTTGGTGGTATAGTAGCCCAGTTTATTGCCGGTTTGTTTTTAGGTCGGGCGATTATGGAGAATGTGATTGTAAAAGGAACCATATTTACTGCAAAAAGTGGTTTCAATGGTGATACAATCTTTATTGCTTTAGTGATTTTAGTTATAGCAGAGATTTTCCGTCAGGGTACATTATTGAAGGAAGAACATGATTTAACGATTTAAGGAGGGAAATTCATGAGTATCATTGTACATCTAGATAAGGTCATGCTGGAACGAAAGGTTTCCCTAACGGAACTCGCGGAAAATGTTGGAATTACCATGGCTAATTTGTCAATCCTCAAAAGTGGAAAGGCTAAAGCCGTTCGTTTTTCTACCTTAGATTCCATTTGCCATTACCTTCAATGTCAACCTGCCGATATTTTGGAATGGATCCTTGGGGAAGAGGACAAGGATTAATATCCTCATTTCGAATAAGTATCCACAGGAGTAGAGGTTAATAAAATTCAAAATTGAGATAGGAGAAATCGAAATTGGTAAAGGGAAAGTTTAAAGTATATTTTGCCATGATAGTTATCTTTCTGTGTTTTACGGCGAATGGCTGTAAAATTTCTCCTAAATTCGAAAGAATTCTGGCGGGGGGGAGTTTACCGGCCGGCAGCATCCATGAAAGCTTAATCCCTTCTCAATTTAAAAACCATATGATTTATATCAAGACGAAAATCAATGGTAGTGAACAGGAGTATAACTTCCTTGTTGATACCGGAGCATTTATAACAGTCATTAATAAAAAAATCGCCGACTCGATGGGATTAAAAAAAGAGGCGGAAGATATCGTCGATGATGAAGTGGGCAATTCTCGGAATATCGATGTTGTCGTTTTGAAATCGCTGAAAATCGGAAACATAGCAGTCCAAAACTGCGGCGCACTGGTTGCTGATTTTGGTAATATCGAATCTTTCGGGATAAAATTTGATGGAGTGATTGGCACCAATTTTTTGCGATTTTTCATAGTCGATATTGACTACCAAAAGGAAACGCTTACTTTTTCAACCGAGCAAAGCTTCATCAATCAATTAAACGCCGGAGAAGGATTGGCATTTA
>DNPP01000471.1:0-160 GCA_003501365.1 Bacillota bacterium | reverse complement strand
TTGACGCTTTGATCGACACCGGAAATTATGGTGATTTTTTAACGGTTCCTATCAAAAATCTGGAACAATTTAAACCATACTTAAATTGCCCGCTTATAAAATCACAAGGTGTTATAACAATGAGCGCCTTTGGGGGCTCTAGCGCCATGCTTTCCCGGTT
>DNPP01000320.1 GCA_003501365.1 Bacillota bacterium | reverse complement strand
AAAAGCGAATAATTAGAAAAGGAGAGTTGTTATGAAAAAAAGTAATATAAATTATAAAAGGTTTATGCCTATGTTTTTGAGTTTTATAATTTTAGTTACGCTGATTATTTCTGTAAATGCTGCTGAAACACCTACATTCAACTTTACCCTTCAAAATGAACCGGTTTCATCCGGCGACCGGACGAAAGCAGTAATAATTGATGCCGGAGCGGACGTCACTGCAAGTACAATCAACATTGCTGATTTTACGGTATCCGCACATAACACCTATATTCAAAATGGCCGAGTCAATGTTTACTTTGACGGTAACCGTCCGATTCGAAATGCGTATGTCGCTCAAGATAACAAGCTTGGCGCTGCAAGTAAATCTACTGGCCGCTATATCATATTAGAACTCGATTGGGATGTTGGCACAGGCGCAAACGGTGAAAACGACGGTGCAAAAACCTGTACACCAAGCTATGCCTTAGCACTCAACTACAGCATACAGCTGGTAGGAAGTTTCTCGTATACAAGCGCGCAAATCGTTGATAGTGCAAACTTTACCCAAGCGGGAATCGTCGATCCGATTATTGAGAAATTTCAAAGCGGTACATACCAGGGGATTCCTTACCGCGTTTACTTTAATGATGCCGTTTCGGGACCGCTTCCACTCGTTCTGTATTTCCATGGCGGCGGACAAGGAAATGATAACGATTGTCATGTAAAGTTTATGAACGGAGCTACAACCTGGGCCTATCCCACAAACCAGGCAAAATATCCCTGTCATATAGTAGCGCCGGTGGATGTAACGACAAAGCCCAAAATGGATAGTATGGTTTCACTTATTACGCAGTGGATTGCAGAGGGAAAAGTTGATCCCGACAGAATCTATGTCACCGGATATTCCATGGGCGGTTCAAGCACCTGGGATTTCATCCGATATTATCCCAATTTAGCAGCAGCAGCAGTTCCTATCTGCGTTGGAGGACTGAAAAGTGTTGCGGAGGCGCAATCGCTTTCAAAACTGCCAATATGGGATTTTGTATGTAAAGAGGATTTCTCATACAGCGGCTATATTGCAAGTTCTAAAACATATGCTCCGTATTTGAAAAACTATAAGTTAAGTATACTTGAAGAAAATTATTGCCAGTCGCAAAATTATGGCAATGGATATTGCTGGCCCGGACATGCCGAATGGGAGCCGGCGTATAGCGGAGATTATGTTGAAACGACAGGCCGCGGTAAAGTAATCGATTGGTTGTTTGCGCAAAAGAAACAGTCAAGCCCGACTTTGACATTTGATCTGATCCAGAAAAGTTTCCCTTATGATGAACGGAATATCGGCGTGATCGTTGATGCAGGAAAAGACGTTGATCCGGCATCGATTAGCGCAGCTGCTTTCTCAGTGCGCGCCCATAACACTTATATGTCCGGTACTACGGAGAGAGTAGGCTATGACGGAACTCGTCAAATCGCAAAAGTATATGTTAACAATAATCCCGAAATAACTTCCACACCTTCAAATTCAGGTCGCTATATAGTTATTGAATTGCAACATGCATGCACAACTACAACGGATTCGACCGTAACCGATGCAACGTATGGTGGAGGAACGATTGCGTTTAAACAGCAATATACTGTAACACAAAACAGTGACATAAAATATACAGATTTAACAACAGTTTCTCCCGGTGCAGTTGCATATCGGCAGGCACTTATCAAAAGTGAAATAATCGATCAATTTGTGTACGGCACCTGGGGAACGACCAAGTATCGTTTATTTTCACCGGCCGATAAATCCAAGAAACAGCCGCTGTTAATTATGTTCCATGGCGGGGGACAGGGCGGAGACAATGAAGTTCATTTACGATTCCATAATCCGGGACCTGTGTGGGCATATCCTGAAAATCAGGCCAAGTACCCTTGCTATGTATTATGTCCTTCGGCATCTTCTTGGACGACCAAATCTCTTCAAGATACCAAGGCGTATGCCGACCGAATGATTGCTACAGGAAAGGTTGACCCCAACAGGGTATATGTTACCGGGTATTCAATGGGCGGAGGCGCGGTGTGGAATTTTGTAAGAGCGTTCCCGGATTTCCCCGCAGCAATAGGTCCACTGACGCCTGCCAGCGGTTTGACCAGTGTTGCGGAAGCAAACGCTGTCGTTTATCTGCCTACCTGGTCCTTTATATCACAAGGAGATCCCTATTGCTGGACTACAACAATGAACAATCATAATAACTATGGTCTCAAATATCTTAAAGACTATCGACTTACGATATTGCCGGAAAGTTCATTGATAGTGGATGGAGTAAAGTACGTATGGAATCCCCACGCTTGCTGGCTTCCTACCTATAACGGCCAGTACGATGAGAATCTGAATGATCCCAATAACGGTACCCTTCAAGACTGGCTGTTCAGTAAAAGTAAAATTATAAGTGTACCTGTCGTAGCGGTTGAAACCATGGCCGGGATTCGCCCCACAATGCCTGGAACAGTGACTGTAGTATGCAGACATAGCTCTACGGGGGCAGTTACCGAAGCGCGGTCAGTCGCATGGAATAATATTGACCCCCAAAACTATGCCCAGACCGGTCCTGGAGCCTTTACGGTAGAGGGCACGGTTGAGGGTTGCGTTGAAAAGGCGGTAGCCAATGTGACTGTATACAGAGCGCCGCTATTAAATTCGTTATCTAATTACATCATCGATGCAGGGAAATTGCTCAGTTTAACGCTCAGCGCCACTGACCCCAATGGCGACAACTTGTTCTATTCAGCCACTAATCTGCCGGCCGGCGCTAAGTTGGATCCGGTTACCGGGAAATTCAGTTGGACTCCGGAACTTTCCCAGGCCGGAACCTATACCGTGCAATTTATGGTCAGCAACACTCATCAATTAACCGATAGTAAGACGGCGACCATCGTTGTCAATCACATCAATCACCAGCCGGTGCTGGCGGCGATTCCAAATTACTCAGTCACAGCTGGGGAGTCGCTCACCTTTAACGTCAGCGCCAATGATCTCGATGGCGACAGCTTAAGCTATTCGGCTGCCAATCTGCCGGACGGCGCCAGCTTTAATCCGGCTATTGCCACCTTTAGCTGGATATCAGTTGTTTCCGGGAGTTACACCGTGAAATTCACGGTGAGTGACGGACTGTTGACGGATAGTAAAACGATGACGATTACAGCTTATCCCGGCAGCAACCGGCCGCCGGTCATGAGCGCTATTCCGAGCTATATCGTGAAAGCAGGAAAACTGGTTTCTTTCACCGTCAAAGCGACTGATCCCGATAACGATCCGCTGATTTATGCCGTCAGTAATCTCCCGGCCGGCGCAAACTTCAATTCGGCTACCCAGAAGTTTAGTTGGACACCGGCAGCAGCTGGGACGTATACCGTGCAATTCACGGTCCGCGACGGGGAGTTATCCGACAGCAAGACAGCCATAATTATCGTACAGTAAGGCCGTTTTGGGAGTTTATCGACAATTAACAATTAAACTCCACAATAACAAAGCGATTATAAGTTCTTTGAACAAAAGATCCCGGTCGATAAGGTCGGGATCTTTTGTTCATAAGAAAATTATCCCGTGATTCTAAACGAGTCAGCCCGAACTCGACTGGTGGAATTACGAATTACTAGCTTGGGAGGTATTTCAAAAATATGGGGCGGTTCCGCTTTTCCTTGGATGCGGTCCATCAGGATATTGGCAGCGATGCGGCCCATTTCTTCCTTAGGAATCGCTATAGTTGACAATTTAGGGAGGCTGAAGGCCACCGTATCGTCAAAACCGATCACCGAAATGTCCTGAGGGACCAGATAACCGTTATCATTAGCGGCGCTAAGGATTCCGAGAGCCATAATATCGTTATAAGCAAAAATGGCGGTGATTTCCGGATAACGTTCCAGTAATACTTTGGTAAGGGTATACGATTCAACTTCGGAAAAAGCGCTTCCCAAAACCACGTACCGTTCATCAAAGGCAATGTCGTTTTCTGTCAAGGCTTTTTGATATCCCATTAGGCGCAAACGGGTGGATTCACTGTTTTGCGCGCCGATAAAAGCAATTTTGGCATGACCCAAGGAAATAAGATGCGAGGTGGCTTCAAAACCACCGTGGACATCATCCGTAACTACGCAATCGATTGTCGCAAGCCGGCGGGCTCCGGCCAGTCCCACTACGGGAATCCCGGCCTCAAGAAAGGGGTTGATCACTTCGGGCTTGGCCAATTCCCAGGAAAGGGCGATAATCACTCCGTCAACCTGCGTTTCCAGCAGCATTTGAATGTAATAGGAGACCTTTTCACTCCGGCCTTCACTGTTGCAAACGAAAACCCCGATATTGTTTTGAAAGGCGATATCTTCGACGCTTTTAACAATTTGCGGGAAGAAAGGATTGACGATGGTCGGCACTAAACAGCCGATTAAATGGGTTCGTTTTACCGACAGGGCTCTAGCTAACCGGTTCGGATGATAATTTAACTCTTTGGCTGCAGCGAGTACTTTTGCAGTCAATTTATCACTAACTTTACAGCTTTGATTGATTACCCCCGAAACCGTCGCTACTGAAACCCCGGCTAATTCAGCCACATCTCTGATTGTTGCCATGAAAACACCCCGGATCATTACTTAACCGTTTTGGAAGTATATTTCGTTATAAAATGTAATATTCCTATTAACACATTTAAAATTAGTGTAAAAAAATTTTTACAAATTGAAGGATTTTAATTTATCGTCAAGAATTACTACTTAAATCTAACCGGTTAGAAAATTTTACTAAAAGTCGATATCTGGATGAGACGGGTTTCCCATCTGCTTTAAAAAATCTGGAGGTGATGCGGACATTTCATTAGGCCTGAAACTGGTGTAAAATATACGTAGATAGGGCTTTGCTTCGAAAAGAATATCATTAGCGTTGCCAGGGGTTTGAGGACTTATGGCTTTGAGGAGTTCTCGGTGATAAAATTATTTGGAGGGAAAATAATGAAACGAATTTTATTGACGGTTATTCTAGTTATTGCTTTGGTGGCTATGATTATCCCGACCCAAGCTGCCGGCAAAACAACGACTTTTTCTTTTTGGACTTTCCAGGAACTGCACAAGGCTTTCTGGGTTGATGCAGCTGCCACGTGGAATAAGGCTCATCCTGATAATCAGATTAAATTGGATACCAGCGTATTAAGTTATGATGAGATGCATAACAAACTCTTGGTCGCTCTCCAATCCGGCGTAGGCGCCCCTGATTTTGTCGATATCGAGATCAGTAAATATCCGAACTACCTGAAGGGCAAAACTCCGCAATTAGTTCCGCTGAACAGTATTGTCAACCCCGTGCTCAAATATGTAGTCAAAGCCAGATTTGACAATTACGCCAAGGACGGGAAATATTATGGTGTCGACTATCATGTCGGCGCTACAGTCATGTTTTATAATAAAGAGATTTTGGACAAAGCCGGCGTGGACGCAGACAAAATCCTTACCTGGGATGATTATGTAGCGGCTGGTAAAAAAGTCGTTGCCGCCACTGGTAAACCGATGGCGACACTGGAAGTTACCGATCAATGGTCCTTCTATCCCGTAATAAGTCAATTGGGTTCCGATTATTTGGACGCCAAAGGCAACCCCATTCTTGACAACGATAAAAACATCAAGGTTCTCAGCTTCTTCAAAGATATGATCTATAAAGATAAAATCGCGATTCCCGCTCCCGGCGGTGGCCATCACAGCGAGGAATATTGGGGATTCATGAATAAGGGCGGGGCCGCCTCCATTTGGATGCCGTTCTGGTATCTGGACCGGTTTACCTCTTATATGCCTGATTTAAAGGGCAAAATCATCGTTCGTCCGCTTCCGGCTTGGGAAAAAGGCGGGAAACGTTCCGCCGGTATGGGCGGTACCGGTACCTCCATTACCACTCAATGCAAGGACAAAAAATTAATGTTGCAATTCCTGAGCGCTGCCAAATTGTCCCGTGAAGGCTCCATCAAGACCTGGACTCGTCTTGGTTTTGACCCGATTCGTTGGGACGTATACAATGACCCGGCAATGCAGGCCGACAATAAATTTACCGATTATTACGGTAAGGATATCTTTAAAATGCTGCTCCAGATAAAAAATGATATCAATCCAACCAACATTACGGAGAAATTCCCGCGGGCTTGCGACTTAATCAAACAAAATGTTATGTTCAAAGTTCTTAAAGAACAAAGTCAAACTCCGGCTGAGGCCCTCAAAGCGGCTGCCGACGAACTTAGAAAGACCCAATAATTTACCAAATCAATTCAGTGACAATACAAGCGCTGTGGTCCGATTTCGCAGTCACAGCGCTTGTATTTTTATCAATCGTTGCCTGAAATTTAAAAAAGGCGGGTTAGACGTAATGGCAGAAATTAAAGGTAATTTAAAGCGAACCTGGTGGAATTCACCAAAGGTTGTTCCTTATCTATTTACGGCTCCCTTTGTTATTTCATTTTTAGTGTTTTACTTATATCCTTTCATATCGACAATCGTGATGAGTTTTCAAAAAATCGCCGGATTTAACGATGTTACTTTTATCGGCCTCAATAATTACCAACGGCTGTTCAATGAACATTTCAGCAATGCCTTGGTGACGACTTCCCAATATACTTTTTGGACCATTCTGGTCCTAATTCCGATACCCTTGGTACTGGCGGTATTTTTAAACAGTAAATCAACCAAGTTCAAGAATTTTTTTAAATCGTCTTTTTTCATGCCGGCTCTCACCTCGATAGTTGTCGCCGGTATTTTCTTCCGCTATTCATTCGGGGAGATGCCGACTGCACTCATGAATCAGTTTAGCGCTCTTTTTGGAATCAAGCCGCAAGTTTGGTTGCAGGGAGCCGGCACCGGCATGTTGGCCCTGGTAATTCTCTGTACCTGGCGCTGGTTGGGCGTCAATATTATTTATTTTTTATCGGGAATGCAAGGCATCCCCCAACAATTGTATGAGGCGGCGGAAATTGACGGCGCCAACGCCTGGCAAAGGTTTCTGCGGATCACTTTACCCAGCTTGAAACCTGTCATTATATACGTGATCACCATCAGTGTTTACGGCGGTTTCGCCATGTTCGCCGAGAGTTATGCCTTTTGGAAATCGGCGTATCCCGGGGATATCGGAATGACGATTGTCTGTTACATCTATCAAATGGGCTTCAACAATTTTGATATGGGATTTGCGTCGGCCATCGGCATTACGTTGTTTCTGATGGTGATGGTGGTTAATATTTTGCAACTTACCGGCTTTGGATTTTTCAAGAGGGATAGTGATTAAAATGAGTCAAACACTGCTAACACAGGAAGACGTCACCGCCTCTGAGCCAAAACAAAAGGGAAGGCTGGGGGTAATCTTAATCTTTGCGGTTTTGGCGCTTTTCTGTGTCTTTGCCTTAGTGCCCTTTTACTTTATGTTGGTTTCTTCAGTTAAGTCCGGGATGGAACTGGTCCGAAACGGCATTAATATTGAGTTCCCCATCGCCAAGTTTACTTTGAACGGTTATCATACGTTGTTCACTAACCGAGATGGTATCTATTTCTCGTGGTATAAAAACAGTATCTTGATAACTTTTTTCCAAATGATATGCGCCATTTTTTTAAGCGCTATGGTCGGCTACGGTTTGGCGGTGTACCGTTTTAAAGGCCGCAATCTGATCTTCGTGATGGTACTGGTAGTCATGATGGTCCCGATTGAGATCTTAATCCTTCCCTTGTATAAATTAATAACCAACCTGCGTTTAATTGATACTTATGCGGGAGTAATATTGCCTTTCGCCGTTCCACCGACTGCCGTCTTTTTTTTCCGGCAATTTGCAATAGGGTTGCCGATGGAGTTGCTTGATTCGGGCAGGATTGACGGATGCTCCGAAATGGGAATTTATTTTAAGATCATGATGCCGTTGATGAAACCGGCTTTCGGCGCTATGATTATTCTTCAGGCGATGTTCAGTTGGAATAGTTTTGTTTGGCCGCTGATCGCCCTGCGGTCGGACCAAAATTTAACCTTGCCGATTGGCTTGGCTTCATTGATAACGCCCTACGGTAACAATTACGATATGTTAATGCCCGGCGCGGTATTATCGGTTATCCCGGTTGTAATCATCTTCCTATTGAACCAAAAAGCCTTTATTTCCGGTTTAACAATCGGAGCGGTTAAAGAATGAACCAACACCAAGCTAGCTGAAAATTGGGTTAATAATATTTAGTTTAACGTAAATTGAAGGAGTCTTTAATGAAACAAGCAAAATGTATTATTGAGAAGGATTATCAAATCGCGCATACTGACCCCCGGCTATATGGCTCGTTTATTGAACATTTAGGTAGAGCTGTCTATACAGGCATTTATGAACCGAATCATCCCACGGCTGACGAACAAGGGTTTCGCCGGGATGTCCTGGATTTGGTCAGGCAGCTGCAGGTGCCGATTATCCGTTATCCCGGCGGCAATTTTGTTTCCGGCTATAACTGGACCGACGGCATCGGACCGGTCAAAAATCGCCCCAAACGACTGGATCTGGCATGGAAATCCGTTGAAACCAATGAGATTGGGATCGATGAGTTTGTTGACTGGTGCCAAAAAGCCGGTTCTGAGGTTATGGAGGCCGTCAACCTGGGGACGGGAACGCCCGCGGAGGCGGCGAATCTGGTCGAGTACTGTAATTACCCTGCCGGCACATATTGGAGCGATTTGCGCCGTCAGAACGGTCATTCCAATCCATATAACATTAAGGTTTGGTGTTTGGGCAACGAGATGGATGGATCTTGGCAAACCTGCCATCTATCGGCCGCAGACTATGGTAAAAAGGCACTTGAGGCAGCCAAAATGATGCGCTGGATCGATCCGACGATTGAGTTGGTAGCTTGCGGTAGTTCCACCAGTGGCATGCCTACTTTCCCGGAGTGGGATCGCACGGTATTGGAGACCCTCTATGAGCAGGTCGACTTTCTTTCCTTGCACAGCTATTTTGGTCACGATGATGTGGAAACAACCGGGGATTTTCTCGCCTCCTTTGTCAATATGGATCATTTCATCAAGACGATTATTGCGACCGCCGATTATGTGAAAGCGAAAACGCGCAGTCCCAAAAGTCTAAATTTATCCTTCGATGAGTGGAATGTCTGGGCTAACCGCCACGCTGAGCCTGAAAACTGGGATTATGCGAAACCGCGTTTGGAACAGATTTACAATTTAACCGATGCGCTGGTTCTTGGCGGCTTGCTCTGCTCCTTATTGAATCATGCCGACCGGGTCAGAATGGCTTGTCTGGCGCAGTTGATTAATGCCATCGCGCCGATTTACACCCAAGCGGGCGGTCCGGTGATCAAACAATCGATCTTTTATCCTTTCCAACAAGTATCGACATACGGCAGGGGCATTGTTTTAAAACCGATAATGTTATGCCCGAAGTTTGAATCCAAAGTATACGGCGATGTGCCGCTGCTTCAATCGGCTGTTATTTTGAATCAGGAAACCAATGAAGTCAGTATTTTCGTTCTGAATTGCGATCAAAATGAAGATGTGGAAATGGATCTTGATTTTCGTTCCTTTGGCGCGGTTGCTCCGCTGGAACATGTAGTGCTGGACGGTCCGGACCCGGCGGCGGTCAACAGCTTTGAGGAACCGGAACGGGTTAAACCCAGGAACGTGGCGATAGACGGTCAAGACGAAACGCGGCCGAAAGTCGTTTTGCCGAAATTATCCTGGAATATGTTGCGGTTGGCTATCCGGTAGACCGTAATTATTGATGAAACGCTGTGGATGTCGTTATTGACGGCATTCACGGCGTTTTTTTATATCAATTTTTTGATATTTCTATTGAATATTCCAAAATTGAATATATAATCAATATGACAGACAATATGATGTAATTAATATTGGCAATGAAAATGCGCTTTAATGGCTTTACATGGTATAAACAAATTATTGCAAAGGAGGAGACATTATGGAGACGCATATTTTGGAAATTTCCGAACGGATTAAAGGCATGCGGGAGATGCTGAATATCTCGCCGGAAGAAATGGCGAAGATTACGGAAATTTCGGTTGACAAATATCTTGCCGCCGAAAACGGAAATTCGGATTTTACATTTACATTTCTGATGAAATGCGCACAAAGATTCAAAGTAGATATTGTGGAATTGCTGACCGGGAGTAACCCCACGCTTTCGTTTTACACGGTAGTGAGAAAAGGCGGCGGTCTTCCGATTGAACGCCGGAAGGGTTTTGACTATAAACATTTGGCGTATCGGCTCAAAGACAAGCTGGTCGAGCCGTTTCTGGTGACTGTTCCGTACAGTCAGGAGGAGCAAAACACACCGCTGTATTACTCCACTCACGCAGGCCAGGAGTTTGACTACATCCTCAAAGGCAGCCTCAAGGTGGACCTCGAAGGACATGTGGAAGTTTTAAATGCCGGTGACAGTGTGCTATATGATTCGGGCCATTCGCATGGCATGATAGCCGTGAACGGAGCGGACTGCCAATTTTTGGCCATTGTGATTCCAAAACCCGAGCAAGAAAATTTGTAGTTGCCGGTAAATATAAACAATACTTGCTAAAATAAAATAAGCCCGGGGTTAACGCTAATTCCGTTTTCTCTATTGAGCTAACGAAAGGAAAGACTATCATAATGCAAGGACTTCACTTAAAGTATGTCAATGAAACCTATGACGAAAAAGGAATCTTAAAAACCTTCAGTCTGAATGTTCCGGATGATTTCAACTTCGGCTATGATGTGGTCGACGAGATGGCAAGATTGGAGCCCAATAAAAGAGCCATGGTATGGTGTGACGAAACTGGCGCCGAAAAGATATTCACCTTTGCCGACATCAAGAAATACAGCGACAAAACTGCTAATTTTTTTAAACACCTGGGGATTGGAAAAGGCGATATGGTGATGCTGATCCTCAAGCGGCATTATGAATTCTGGTTTTCGATTGTGGCATTGCACAAACTTGGCGCCGTCGCCATCCCGGCTACCTATCTTCTTACCACCAAAGATCTTGTTTACCGTTTCAATGCGGCAGGAGTAAAAGCGGTGGTTTGTACGGCGACCTGCGAAGTCGTAGATTATGTGGATGAAGCACAGGCCGAATGCCCCTCGCTTAAAATAAAAATCATTGCTAAAGAAGGCACCGAGGGGACGAAGGGAAAGAAGGACGGTTGGCATAGCTTTACCGAGAATATGGAAGCGGCTTCCGAAAATTTTGAGCGCCCGCAGGGAGTTCAAAAGACAAGAGTAACCGATCCTATGCTCATTTATTTTTCCTCCGGCACATCCGGCTTGCCGAAAATGGCTTGTCATAGTTTTGCGTACCCGCTGGGGCACATTGTCACTGCAAAGCACTGGCATAATGTCGACCCGGATGGTTTACACCTCACCGTTGCGGATACGGGATGGGGCAAGGCTGTATGGGGTAAGTTGTATGGCCAATGGCTGATGGAGGCGGCGGTTTTTGTCTATGACCTGGAAAAATTTAAACCGGCTGATCTGCTTTCGAAGATCGAAAAGTATAAAATCACTACCTTCTGTGCGCCGCCCACGATCTATCGTTTCTTTATCAAAGAAGGTATCGAAGGGTATGACCTTTCATCACTGAAATATGCAACCACAGCCGGAGAGGCCCTCAATCCCGAGGTGTTCAATAAATTTTATCAATATACCGGGCTTAAACTCATGGAAGGCTTCGGACAAACCGAAACAACACT
>DNPP01000416.1:8247-8742 GCA_003501365.1 Bacillota bacterium | reverse complement strand
GTCTCCGAACGCTGGAAAGGCAAAATGACCAGCTTGAAAATGGTGATCGAGGGGAGATGATTTGAATGGATTTATTTCGCAACATGGAAATTAGCGCATCCGCATTGACTGCTGAGCGGCTACGGATGGATTTGATATCGGATAATTTGGCAAATGTGAATACTACGCGGACTAAGGAAGGCGGGCCTTATCAACGGAAAGTGCCGGTGTTTTCCGAAGTATTGGATGATTATATGACTACCGGAGGCCAGATCGTTTCTAAACCGGGCGGTGTTAAAGTTCTTCGGGTACAACCGGATGGGAATCCGCCGAGGATGGTGTTTGATCCCTCCCATCCGGATGCCAACGCGGATGGATATGTTCTTTATCCGGATATTAATCCTGTAAGCGAAATGGTCAATTTAATTACCGCCAGCCGTTCTTATGAGGCCAATGTTACCGCCTTTAATGCGGCAAAGACCATTTTCAGCGCTTCGTTAGAATTGGGGAAAATTT
>DNPP01000416.1:7298-7922 GCA_003501365.1 Bacillota bacterium | reverse complement strand
TTGGAGGTCTTCCATGGATATTACTAATCGGGCGGCTACGTCGCCGACAATGTTGAAACCGTTGACTGCCGTCACCAAGACGGATTCGGTTTTACGGTCATTGAGTGATCCTGAACCTGTATCTGCAACTCAAAGTAACCCCTTAATGGCTCAATCTTTTGAATCGGTTTTGTCCAAAGCATTGGAACCGGTTAATAATTTGCAATTACAATCCGCCGAACTGGACGGCCAGCTTGCCCAAGGAAAATTAGAATATGTGCACCAAGCAATGGTAATGGCTCAAAAGGCCAGTCTGGCTTTGGATATGACCATGCAACTCCGGAATAAAGTCGTTGAAGCATATCAGGAAATAATGCGCACTCAACTTTAATTGAAAAATAAATAGAACAACAGGCATGCGGCATGAGGTCGGCAGTAAGCCTAACGGATTAGGCTTTGTCCAGCGTTACGATATGAGATTTTTTCGTTAAGCGGATCACAAGATTTTTTACTGTCACTCACGTTACATGCCTTATATTTTTGAAATTGTAAAAGTTGCTGCTATGGCATAAATAGGTAAATTGGTATAAAATAGAGATAGCTACTTTTTGGAGGATCAGAAGGCAAAGTGAAGGAATTTCTCAA
>DNPP01000416.1:0-6984 GCA_003501365.1 Bacillota bacterium | reverse complement strand
TTTCCCTTACGGCGGGAGCTTTAATTGCGATGGCTTTACTGATATGGATCACCGGAACTCCGCGCTATGAACTATTGTATGCCAGACTTAACGAACAAGACCGAAGCGAAATCATCGCCAAACTGGATGAATTAAAAGTTCCTTACCGAACATCGGTTACCGGCGGGATTGAGGTTCCCAATGCGTTATCAGTCAGAGCCAATTTATTAAAAGAGGGAATTCCCCATGGGGGTGTTGTGGGTTGGGAGATCTTTGATAAAAATTCCTTCAGTACTACGGATTTTACCAATCAAATCAATAAACAGCGGGCGATTTCCGGAGAATTGACCCGGACTTTACAACAGTTGGATGGCATTCTGGATGCCAAGATCCTATTAAATATGCCGGATCAGAGTGAGTATGTGTTCGCCGACGATAAACCGGAGGGAACCGCCTCAGTCCAATTGCAACTTCGGGCTCCCGGAGTGCTTACCGAAACTCAGGTTGAAGCAATTCTTAATTTAGTGGCCGCCAGTACGGGGATAAAAACCGACAATGTAACAATTATTGATAATTTTGCCAATGATCTCACTGCGGAACTCAAACCGAAACGCGGTTCAAAATATGGGATGAATGGTTCAACCGGTGCTGCTGACTCCTTGACCGCCAAGCTGGAATATGAAACGACGGTGGAAAAGCGGATTGACAGTATGCTCTCCAAGGTGTTCGGTTTTAATAATTCCGTAATCAGAGTTAACGCCGACCTGGATTTGGATTATCAGGAGTTAAAGAGCGAAACTTATGCCGATAAGGGCACTCCCCGCAGTGAGCAAGAAAAAAGCGAGACTTATGAAGGTACCGGTAGTTCAGCCAATGGGATTCCGGGTACCGATTCGAATATTACCCAGTATAAGGCTACGGATTCCGGTGTTACCAATTATAAAGGGGAAAAAAGCGAGCGCACCACCAATTATGAGATCAGCAAGGTAGAAGAGTTTCGAGTGGCGGCTCCGGGTAAAGTTAAACGGATTACGGTAGGTGTGTGGGTTAACGGCAATTTGCCGGCAGACACCAAACAAAAAGTGTATAATACTGTTAAAGATGCAGTAGGCATTGCGGAAGAACGCGGCGACAGGCTTACAGTTGAGACTATTAATTTCTCGAAACCGGCTCAACCGGCTCAACCGAAACCGACGCCCTGGGCTACGGTCGTAACAGCCGCCGTATTGGGCTTACTGCTGCTGGCATTGATAATTCTGGTAATTGTAAAAGAACCGGTACCTCCGAAAGTGGAAGTGCTTCGAGTGTCCAAAGAAAAAGAAAAAGAAGCCGCAGCAACTGCCGAGGATGGGGAAGAATTAGCCACCATTGCACAGATTGAACAGGATCTTAAAAAACGTAAAGGTAAGCGTGGCAAACATAGATCGGAAATTGAAGAATTGGAAGTGGATGAGATGCCGGTCCCGATTATTGGTACCAAGATTGACAAACTGATCGAAGATACCGCACAGCAAGAGCAAGATAATGGCGGGACAAACGAGCCCATCATCCCGACGATTGAAACTGCAGTCTCCATTGAAGAACGAGTCCGTAACGAAAGGTTGGCGGCGATTGAAAAAATTGCTCGTGAAAAGCCGGAAGAAGTGGCTGTATTATTAAAGGCTTGGTTATCGGAAGAACAAAATTAATTTCGAATATGATAAAACGGAGTGACTCTTTTGTCAAAGACATTAGAACTAACCGGAAAACAGAAAACGGCAATTTTATTGTTATCTCTCGGCTCGGATGTTTCAGCGGGAATTTTACAACATTTGCGCGAAGATGAAATTGAAGAGATCACTTTAGAGATTGCCAACCTCAAAAGGGTGCCGCCGGAACTACGGGATCAGGTTATTGAGGAATTTCATCAAATTTGTCTGGCTCAAGAATATATTTTATCGGGCGGTATTGAAATGGCCAGGGAGATATTGGATAAGGCCCTTGGCTCTCATAAGGCTGATGATGTAATTGAAAAGTTAACTTCATCACTTACAGTGAGACCTTTTGATTTTGCCCGCAAGACCGAGCCCAGTCAGTTGCTGAATTTTATTCAAAATGAACATCCCCAGACTATTGCTTTAGTAATGGCTTATTTAAAATCTGAACAGGCGGGGATTATTTTATCGGCGTTGCCCCCTCTGCAACAGGTTGAAGTTGCCAAGCGGTTAGCCACCATGGATCGAACGTCACCGGAAGTACTCCATGAAGTGGAACTAGTACTGGAAAAGAAATTGTCTTCTTTTGTAATGCAGGATTTTTCCATTGCCGGTGGTATTGAGTCGGTGGTTAGCGTCTTAAACCGGGTGGATCGCGGGACGGAAAAGACGATATTAGAAGCCTTGGCAGAGGATAACCCTGAACTCGCCGATGAGATCAAACGCCGGATGTTTGTATTTGAAGATATTGCCCAACTCGATAGCCGGACTGTACAACGGGTTATGCGGGATGTGGATAGTAAAGACCTCGGAATGGCCCTTAAGACTGCCAGCGAGGAAGTTAAGAATTTGGTATTCAAAAACATGTCTAAACGTGCAGTGGACCTGTTGAAAGAAGATATGTCTTTTCTTGGGCCGGTGCGATTGCGTGATGTTGAGGAGGCTCAACAAAAAATCGTCAACGTTATTAGACAACTTGAGGATTCAGGTGAGATTGTGATTTCTCGCGGCAGGGAGGATGAGTTGATTGTCTAAGATCATCAAGTCCGAACAATGGGTTGAGACTCATCCTCGTCAATTGCCATCAGTTGATGTGGATGCTTTTTTTATTCAGGACTCTGCTGCTAAGTCCAAATCTCCCTGGATGACGTTGCCTAAAAATCCTCTTTCGGCCGAAGATGCTCCCGAACTAACCGAGGCGGCGACTTCCGGCGAGCAGCCCGGCTCCGGTGAGCAAGTAGTTCCGGAATCGGCTGCTTCAAAGTTGTCCGATGAGTTACAGAAAGAGGCGGAATCTCCACCCTCGGAGTCAATTAGCGAAGAACCTGATGATGACGAAGAAGTTAATATAACGATTAATCCTGTTGAGCATAGGCGATTGGCCTCTGTTTTATTGGATTATGACGAGCAGCCGAACCCAAAACTCCAGCCTAAGCAGGATAAACCCTGGGCTATTCCGGCGGCCTCCAAAACAACTGCAGTTAAAAATTGGGGACCAAGTGATGTAAATTTGGATCACATTGCCGATGTGGCCGCTACGCTTGAATCATTATTTTCGGGAGCTAAGCAACAGGCCCCGACTGCCGAAGACACCAGGCCTCATGCGGAAGATATCATTAATGGAGCCGGCAAACGGGCTGCCGATACTTTAGAAGAGGCAAAACAACGCGCCAACCAACTAACTTTCGGCGCTGAAAGCAAAGTTGGATCAATACTGGGCGAGGCTAATCAACAAGCCGGCAGTATTCTGAACACGGCCAAAAGTCAAGCGGAACTGGTGGTTACCGGCGCTCGTCAACAATCCGAAGAATTACTCGAGAAAAGCAAACAAGAAGCCGAAACGATTATTGCAACTGCCAATCAGGAAGCAACCAAGATGATTGACGATGCCAGGACCCAAACGGCCGCTATGATCGAAGAAGCTAATCAACAAAGCGTGACGATCAAAGAACAGGCTCATCAACAAGGGTTAGCCGATGGAAGACAAGACGCGGTTAGCTTGGTAAAAAAGGAGTTATCTGAAAATCTAACCCAAGCACTGGGGCTAATCAACGAAATTGAAACCGAAAGAAGGCAGCGCTTAAATTCCTCGGAGCCGGAATTACTTAAACTGGCGGTCGCAATCGCGGAGAAGATCATTGGTGAAGAGTTAAAATTGGACCCGATGCGTCAGCTTACAATCATCCGAGAAGCTTTGGCGAGAGTCACAACTGCAAGTGTAATTACGATCCGAATTCACCCGGATGATCTGTCGGTGGTTCGTGGAAATTTGGTTTTGTTACAAAGCTCGCTCAGTGAACCGAAACCGATTAAAATTGAAGAAGATGGTTGTATCCCAATAGGTAGCTGCTTTATCGAGACTGATCAGGGTAATCTGGATGCCCGGACAAAATCGCAATTGGACAGGGTTATGACTGAACTCTTAAAGGTTGGAACGATTGAATGAATGCCATAAAAATGCCTTTGTTTCAGGCTAAAAAATATCTACCGGTGCTTGGGAATCTGGATCCGGTGAAACGAACCGGCAGGGTCAATCAAATCGTGGGATTGACTGTGGAAGGAGACGGGCCTGCCGCTAACTTGGGTGAGCATTGCCTTATTAATGTAAAAGGCGCCAGTAAACCGCTCTCTTCCGAAGTAGTCGGTTTTAAATCCGGTCGGGTACTCTTAATGCCCCTGGGGGAGATGGCTGGGATTAGTCCCGGCAGTGAAATTGTCGCCACAGGTCAAACACTTCAGGTGGAAGTCGGGCAAGCTTTATTGGGCCGGGTGTTAAATGGTTTAGGCCAGCCTATGGATGACAAGGGTCCGCTTTTAACCGAGAGTTATTATCCGTTAAATGCCGCGCCCCCCAATCCATTATCACGTAACCGGATTACTGTATCTTTATCAATGGGTATTCGCGCCATTGATGGATTATTGACCTGTGGTCGTGGCCAAAGGATCGGTATCTTTGCCGGTAGTGGTGTGGGGAAAAGTACACTGCTGGGTATGATCGCCAGAAATACTGAAGCCGATATCAATGTTATCGCCCTAATTGGTGAACGGGGCCGTGAAGTGAGAGACTTCTTGGAGCGGGATCTAGGTCCGGAGGGTTTGTCCCGTTCGGTAGTAGTGGTGGCCACTTCGGATCAGCCGGCTTTGGTGAGGATCAAGGGGGCCATGGTCGCTACCGCGATTGCCGAGTATTTTCGGGACCAAGGTAAAGATGTAATGTTTATGATGGATTCGGTTACCCGCTTTGCTATTGCCCAACGTGAAGTAGGATTGGCAGTGGGTGAACCTCCGACTACTCGGGGTTATACTCCGTCGGTTTTTGCTTTACTTCCTAAATTATTAGAACGTTCCGGAACCGCTGAAAAAGGAACTATCACTGGATTGTATACTGTTTTAGTAGAGGGCGACGACATGAATGAACCCATTGCCGATGCGGTACGCGGCATTTTGGACGGCCATATCGTATTATCCCGTCAGCTTGCCCATTTAAATCATTATCCGGCCATTGATGTATTGGCCAGTGTCAGCCGGTTAATGAGCGAACTGGCTAAAGAGGACCATCAAAAAGCTGCCGGCAGGTTGCGCAGTTCTTTAGCAACCTACCGTAACAATGAAGATTTAATCAATATCGGCGCGTATGCCTCAGGCAGCAATCCGGAGATTGATGGGGCTATTAAAATGATTCAGCCAATTAATAATTTTTTAAGCCAGGCTGTATTTGAGAAGGCGCCTTTCACAGAGACATTAGCCCGCTTGATTTCGATGATGGGTGGTGTTTAAATGGCCCAGTTTAAGTTCAAGTTGGAAACTGTTTTAAAAGTTAAAGGCAGGATCGAAGATCTGCGCAAACGCCAACTGCAGGTGGCCGAGGTTGAACGTGAAAAAGCTGAAAAACAATTAATGCAGCGTCAGGATGAAGTGGTCGATACGCTTAATACTTATCGTAACACTTGTCGGCAGAAACTGGATCTCTACGTGGCTAATAATTACCATAAATTTTTGATCTGGCAGAATAAGCAGGTTGAAATGGCCGATCAATATTTAGGGGTCTGTACTCATAACGTTGTCGATAAACGGCAAGAATTGATAGCGGCATCTAGAGAGAAAAAAACAGTGGAGAAGTTGAAAGAAAAAGCTTTTGAAACCTATAAAGCTGAAGAATTAAACGTAGAAATAAAATTTTTGGATGAGCTGGGAACCGGCCAATTTATCCGGCATAACGAGAATATCAAGGAGGAGACGCAAAAATGAGCCGGTTTTTTTCGGGTTTTTTGAAATTGACTTTAGGGATTGCATTGGCTTATTTTATGTTTTGGGGTCTTGCCCAATTTGGAGTAATTGACTCTAAAACATTGATTCTCCAGGCGGCGAGTCTCTTCCCGGATCTTCGGGATTTGCCCCAAAGCTATGAATTGGGTAAGAAACGCAGTCAACTGCTGGGTGAAAAAGAAGCAGAACTGCGGCGACTGGAAGAACGGTTGAAAAAAGGCCAGTCCCAATTAGCAGCGGACCGCAATCAATTGAATGAAGATAAAAATAAATGGCAAAATGAACATCCTGCTACTGCTACCAACGATACTCCCAAATATGTACAAGCTCAGAATATTGTCAATCCACCGATGCCGGGCAAATTTCCGTCGCCCACCCCCGAACAAAAGCTGAAAGATTATTTAATCCGAGTCGGAACCATGAAGCCAAAACAGGCGGCTGCGGTTATTCAAAAATTGCCCGAGGAGACTGTGTTTGCAATTTTTGATCAATTGCGGCCTTATCAGGTCACTAAAATCATGGAAAATCTGCCTGAGGCTTATTTGGCTAAGTTGACCCAGGATCGTTTAAATAAATATCGCAACATCTAATACTAATCCAAGTGTTTCACAGCGTGCATAAAAATGCTAATCTATTCCCTCCTTTCGTCCGATAATTAGGATGAAAGGAGGTGAAACGAATGCCTAATCTATCCATAAACCCCGCTATAGCTGTCCCTGGTTTGCAAGATTCGGACAATTTTCCCACGTCCGCAACCGCTCATGCGCTCTCAAATTCCGGTAAATCCAGTTTTAGTAAACTATTGGCGAATGCCGTCAACCTAAAACAAAATCGTTCGGAAGTTTCAGTAACCCGAAACAAAACCAATTTCCAGCCTACCGGCAATGATGATAATGAGCAAAGACCGGTAACCAAGGAGAATTTCAAACAACCAGAGTCAACAGGGGTACTATCCAAAAAACCGGCAGCCAAACAGGCAATGACCCAAGATTCACATGTTAAGCAACCAACAATAGACCAATCGACGGTTAACAAACCGACGGTT
>DNPP01000150.1:1915-12273 GCA_003501365.1 Bacillota bacterium | reverse complement strand
GCCAGGATCAAACTCTCCATAAAAAGTTTATAGTTTAGATAGTTGTTACACCATCTTACTTAGCAAACTCAATAGAGCCTTTGACTGCTAGCTCTTACTTACATTCTGGCCATGATTTATCTCAATCATGACGAGTTTTCAACACATTACTGTGTTGTCGGCACATCTCTGTACCTTTGAAATATGACTTACCAGTCATTTTTCTTTCCTACTGTTCAGTTTTCAAGGTTCAATTGTTGGCCGTTTTACCGAATTCGTCAGTTCAACGACGCTTATATATTATATCAAATCTTCTGTCGCTTGTCAATTGGTAAATCATTCATTCTTGTTTTCGTTACCGGTTTGTGCCGGTCACTCGCGACAGCTTTGTTATATTATCATATTAAGAATGAGATGTCAATAAATAATTAATAAAAAAGCAAATTTAAGTTGTGTTTCATCGAATTGTTAATCAAATCAGACCTTTAGCAATCTCTACCGCTTGGCCCGCATCCGCCGAATAACCATCGGCTCCTATTTTATCAGCATATTCTTGAGATACAGGAGCGCCTCCCACCATAATCTTAACCTTATGGCGAAGACTTTCGTTTTCCAGTCGGGTGATTAAAGCCGGCATTTCCGGCATGGTAGTTGTTAATAAAGCCGACAAAGCTAATATTTGGGGCTTATGTTCTATAATAGCCGTTATAAATCGTTCGGGGGTTACATTACTACCCAGATCAACAACTTCAAATCCAGCGCCCGCCAACATCATGGCTACTAAATTTTTCCCAATATCATGCTGATCGCCTTTAACAGTGCCGATCACCACCCGACCAATCGATTGATGACCGGTTTCAGCCAAGAATGGCTTTAGAATTGTTAATCCGGCTTGCATTGCTTTGGCAGCCAGCATAACTTCCGGTACAAAGATTTCATTATTCTTAAATCGGACGGCGATTCCTTCCATCCCGACGATTAAACCTTTATCAATAATATCATTAGCCGTGAGCCCTGTTTGTAAAGCCGCTTCCGTAAGCTTTTTGACTTCTACAGGCCGCCCGATAGATATCGCCGCGATGATGTCCTTTAATATGTCCACCTATAATAACACTCCTTCAAGAATTATTGTTTTTAGTCAAAAATTATTTTATGTATCGAAATTTTCAATCCAGGGATATTAGTCCACTTATCATCTCACCACCGACCATAGTTGCCACTACTTCCAAATCATTAGTCATAATCACCATGTCGGCGTCTTTTCCAGGGTATAGACTACCTTTTCTTTTATTAATCCCCAAAAACCGGGCTGGATTATAAGTCGCCATTTTAAACGCATCAGTCAAGGTACAATCCGTGTATTGTATGAGATTTTTAATTGCCCGGTCCAAGGTTAAAACACTACCTGCCAATTGACCGGCATTGTTTTTTAAAGAACCGTTTGCCAGAGTTAATTCACCGACCGAAGTCTGAAATAAACCATCCAACAATCCGGCTGGAGCCATTGCATCAGAGACTAGAATAATACCATCCGCTCCTTTGGCACGCCAAGCTAGATCGATAGTGGCTTTATGAAGATGAATTCCATCGGCGATCAATTCCAATGATAGTTCCGGCCGGGTAAGCGCAGCCCCGATGATACCCGGATTCCGGTGATGAAACGGACTCATTTGATTAAAGCAATGAGTTACCCCTTTAAAGCCTGCAGAAATAGCATCTAACGTAACATCATAGTCAGCATCGCTATGTCCTATCAAACAGATTATCCCTTCACTCGTCAACTCCGCAGCCACATCCATTGCGCCAGGGAGCTCCGGAGCCATAGTCAATAACTTTATTCCATTGTTGCTTATATGTTGTAAAGTTGATACCTCTCCCACAGAAGGGAGTCGCAGACAACTTTCCGCATGGGCGCCAGAATATTTGGTTGATAAATAGGGCCCTTCCAAATGGATTCCTAAGCAACGGGCACCCTTATATTCCAAATCGTTCAAACAGGCATATGATTTGGCAATCTCAGCCAAACGATCATGACTAGTTGAAGTTGTGGTGGCTAAAAAAGAAGTTGTACCATGTGTAACATGGAATTTTGCGGTCTCGACTATACTTTCTAAAGTTCCAGCTGAGATTTCTGCGCCACCACCGCCATGGAGGTGCTGATCGATAAAACCCGGAGCTATAAACAAACCCTCCAGTGCCACCTCACGGAATCCAGAGGGTATCTCCAGGGAATCCATAGGGCCGACAGCCACTATCCGCTTTCCATCGATTAAAATAGCGGCTTCATCGATCAGATTAAACGGAGTTAACACAGCAGCCTTGGTTAATGCCAATTGGCTCATGCTAACCTACCTCCTTCATTAATACAGTCCATAACTAAATTACCAAATTCACACTGTGTCTTATCAATACAAATAATTTACATCCCAAATGAATGGATATTGTTGGGGAAATACTCTGGATAAGTATTCGGCAACATCTGGTTCAAATATTTGAAGTTCTGCTTGATGATAAAGGCCAAATACAACTCTTGTAAGCAACGAATTTTGATTGATATCAGCCGTTCCTTGCTTTTCATCAACAACAATTTGAAGTAAATCGCCTTGATCGATCATTTGAATTAGACAATTATCTACCATCCAAGTACAATGGATCGGCTGCGTTATCGATTTTGCTTTGGAGCGACGTTGCTGCAAAAGCGGTGCTAAAAGTTTAAAAAGCAACCGCCAATCAACCACTTTCACCATTCCTGCCAATGGCGCCGGATCGAAATGTATCCCGCCCATGCGATAGGCGGCCGCATTAAGCGGATGCTCAGGGGTTCCCCGGATATACAAAATTTGTTCTTGATTGATCAAGGAGGCGAAACTTTTCAACATCATCTCCGCATTTTCTTGATTAATTGAAACCGCTTCATTGATAACTACTTTTTTCCCCTCGGGATGAAATATATAATTAAAATACTCCGAACTATAGTTGAGATATCCTGATACTTCCCCTGATGTATTCTCCCAAACCAGGAAATTTTCCTTTTTTGGGAAAGGCACCTCTTGAATATATGCCAATTCAATATCGAATTCGGTGAACCGTTCACGCCACCATTCTAAACTACGACCGGGTTGGAGCCAATACTTTTGTCGCTGGCATTGATATAAATCGGCAATAATAGATAAATCCGCCGATTTACACTCGCGAAATCTACCCGCCGCTTTGGTTAACGAACGGTTTAATTCGTTGATAGTTATTTTCGTTTTGTATCGCGGCAATAACGGCACAAAACCTAATTTAGGATAATAAAAAGGAAGCCCCCATAAAAAAACCAACGGCACTCCCTGCGCTTTGAGGTCTTCCATTAATTGATATAGACATTTTTTGGCCAACCCCCGTCCCCTAAATTGAGGATCGCTAACGACCGGTGAAATTGCTGCTACAGGTAGTTCAACCTCTTCCAGAGTTAAAGTCTGTGGAAAGTATCCAGCCGCCGCTCTCAATTGTCGTTCTTCTTCAGCTACCCAAAGCCATTCCGGGCGCCACGTCGAACGATGATATAAATAGGAGAACAATATTCGATGCTCTTCGCCTTCGATACTGCTTACCTCTTTTTCTAATACCGTAAAGCCTTTTTCAATAAGTTCCAATAGCGCTTCACGATCATTCCAAGTCGCTCTTCTAAAACTAATCATTTGATTCCACCAATTTATTTTACACTATTATAACCACTACCAAAAACTTATGAAGTAATTCTGTAATTACCGGCATTTTCCTGCTTAATATAAAATTCCAATTCAAAACCGCCAAACGTAAAGTAGTTTTCCAACGTTTCCATCATTTTCAGTCGTTGAATAGGTTTAGAATAAACCCTGCCTAGGTAACCTAAGATTAATTAAGGAGGTGAAAAAGGTGCGTACTCCAAAAACAATTCTGGGAATCAGTTTGTTGATTATAAGTTTGGCTATCAATGGTTGTACGCTTTTCCCCAGTACCAACAAAACCAGACCCGCTCCTACCCGGCCCAAGATGACTTCGCCAACTAAGAGGACGCCTTCCGATAAAGTCAGACCAGCGCCCACAAAACGAACCCCGGCCATCTCAAGTATGACCGAAAAGGAAATAACTGATCGTTTAACAAAAATAGATGCATCACTTAAAAAAGATGATTGGGCTGCGGTAAATAAAGAGACCAACTCTTTAGGCGGGGATATGTTACGGTTTAGGCCTACCGGGGCAAAGGGTAAGAGTCTTCGTGAAACCGCTAATTTTGATACTCTTTACGCTAAACTTCAAGCGGATGTAAAAACCAAAAACAAAACTGCCGTGATGAATGATGTTAAAAATCTCCAAAATAGCATGGGAAATATCAAAACAAGTAAGTCGTAAGTGATCGATATCCATGAAACAAAACCAAAAAAATATTTTATTCATTATAATAGGCTGTTGAACTTCGTCAACAGCCTTAACTTTTTATGCTACCCTCATTTTACCCGTTCTCATAATCCGTACAATCATCAATTGATTTTAATAACTACCTTATAATTACATAGCCACTCGTTAATCTGAATTAAATAGGCAAATAACTGCGGCAAAGTCATCAACTGGCCGAACCAGGGTCGATTCATATCCTGATGTTCTGTATATACTAACTCCTTAATGGTGGGTAGATCAATCAATTCTTTCAAAGGAGCGTTCGGTTGTTCAAGGATATTGCCCAGTTGGCTACGCATGGCTTGCAAATAGGATGGATTATGGGTTTTCGGATACGGACTTTTTTTACGGTCGATGATTTCATCCGGTAAAAGTCCCCTGACTGCCCGACGCAAAATTCCCTTTTCCCGCTGATTCCAACTCTTCATCTCCCAGGGAATGTTCCAAACATATTCTACTAACCGATGGTCGCAAAAAGGAACCCGGACTTCCAGCCCGGAAGCCATACTCATCCGGTCTTTACGTTCCAGCAACAGGGCCATAAACCAATTAATATTTAAATAAAATAATTCCCGCCGTCTTGCTTCCGATGGGTCATCCTCCGGATAGCGGGGTACTTCTGCTAAAGCTTCTCTATAGCGATATTGAATATATTCATCAATATTCAAACGTTCTCTAAGTTCCGGTTTAATAATCCGGTTGCGAATCTCGGTCGATAAAGACCAGGGAAAAGTATTGGCGTTAACCGTCTCCGGCCGGTAAAACCAAGGATAACCGCCAAACACTTCGTCTGCGCATTCTCCTGATAGTGCGACGGTTGCCCCTTTCTTGATCTCCCGGCAAAACAAATATAAAGAAGAATCCACATCCGCCATGCCCGGTAAGTCTTTGGCAAGAGTCGCCTGTTGTAATGCTTCCGCCAATTGAGGCGTATCAATCAAGACTTTTCGATGATCCGTGTCAAATACCTTTGCCATTTGAGCAGCCCAATATGGATCCGAGTTTGGTTGAAAGTCACTAGCCTTAAAATACTTATCATTATCCACATAATCAATGGAATAAGTCACCAATTGCGGCTTTCCTTGCTTACGATAACTATTGGCGGTTGTCGCAGAGATAATACTGGAATCCAGACCGCCCGATAAAAACGTACAAACCGGGACATCGGAGACCAACTGGCGCCTAATCGAATCTTCCACCAGAAATCTTACTTTTTCGGTGGTGGTATCCAAATCATCGGCATGGGGTCCGCTTTTGAGTTCCCAATACTTATGAATTCGGGTACCTCTCCTATCATACGTTAACCAGCAACCTGGTCTAAGTTCGTGGATACCCTGAAAAATACCATGCCCCGGAGTACGCGCCGGTCCCAAACCAAAGATCTCAGCGAATCCTTCCCAATCCACCTCTGGAGGAACTTTCGGGTGCGCCAATAAAGCCTTTAATTCCGACCCAAACAAAAAAGAACCGTTTCGCTCCGTATAAAAAAGAGGTTTTACCCCCATGCGGTCCCTGGCTAAAAATAAGCTTTGATCCGCTTCGTCCCATATTCCGAAGGCAAAGATACCATTAAACCTATCAACACAAGCTGTTCCCCACTCCATATATGATACCAGGACTACTTCGGTATCGGAATAAGATTGGAATTGCCGACCCCGAGCAAGTAAGTCGCGACGGACTTCTTCCGTGTTGTAAAGTTCGCCATTATATGTCAGCACGTAATGTCGAGAGCCGTTTTGCCGGACCATCGGCTGTTTTCCCCCTTCCGGGTCAACTACAACCAGACGCCGATGGCCGATGGCAGCTCGCTCACTAACCCAATAGCCAAATGCATCAGGACCCCTAGCGGCCAAAGCCTCTGTCATTCTTTCGAGAATCGGCCTTTCTTGGGTAAGGTCCTCCTTCCAATCAATCCATCCGGTGATACCGCACATCCATATACCATCTCCTTTTAATGTTATATGATATGCGAGTAGATAAGGTTAGTGTTATTTTCATTACGGAATCCATTTGTTAAGATTCTCATTTAACTGGTTTGATTGACTGAAGGGATTTTCAATTTTTACTCCGAAAATAATCTGTCCTTGATTTAAATCCTCGGACGGGAAGCAGAGATTTCAGCGCTACTTTGCCGGAATTACTCAGCGAATATGATTGAAGCCCGTCTAATGATTTCCCGGTTGACGGTATATAAGCATTTGGAAAATATTTATAATAAAATGAAGGTCAATTGCAGAAGAGACTTACGTGATAAAGTACGAAAGGAGGGCACAGACGAGTCCAAAATAGGCATGGTCCTTTAGTCCGCCACCTGTATGGTTAAGGACTGTCGGAAGCATTCTTTTTTTATACTCTATATTTTCAGCAGCGACTTCCCAAATTTTGCCCAATGGAGTCAGAAATATTTAGCTTGGTTTACTCATTATCCCGGGCTTTCAAACTCCGACGCCGCCCGTAAAAAAACCCGTCCCGCTGTGAGTATCTCCGCCGTACCACAAAACGTCCGGCTATTATCGCCTTCATAAACCAGGGAATATTCGGGTTCATCAAGTTATTTAAGAGTACTCCATCCATGTTCAGCCACATATTTTTCAACTGTTTATAATGCGGATGATTCGGCTCTGAGCAAACGGGATCATTATTTTTTCCAATTGTCTTCGCTATGTTACCCATAGTCCCTGTTTAAACTCCTTATGTTCTGAGGTGAAAATCCTCTCCTCCAATATTTTATAAAATTTATCGTTATTTGTATAGTAAATATAATAAAAAAGCCGGGGCCGGTCAGAATATGTCACAGCACATTCTGGATAGTACGGGCAACTGTTTGCCCTTTGCTGTTTTCTATGTTATAGTAGAAAATATACTGGAGGACACGATGATTAAACAAATTAACGAACAAATCGGAATGCTGGCTGCCTTTCAACTGGATGGAAAGATCATGCCTTTATTATTCTCATGGCAAGGCCAAAAATATCGCAATTTCGAAACAACCTCAATCCGAACCGTTCCTGAAGGGCAATACCAAAAATTTTACTTTGATTTGGTAATCGAGACTACCACCTATGAAGTATACTTTTACACCAAACATTGCCACTGGATCTTGAGTAAAGTTCATACTAAGTAAATGACTGACTGTTCCCTCTTTGAACCGAATATTTTCGCGGGTCCTTGCATATCGATGATCATAACTCTTCGGCACGGAAAACCCCTTCCGAGTTTACACTATGGAGGTTTTTAGCATGGATTTGATGAAGGCTCTCTATACCCGGCGCTCTATTCGCAAATATAAAAATGATCCGGTACCCAAAAATATGATCGAGCAGTTATTGGAAGCGGCTACCATGGCACCCAGCGCTTCCAATTCACAATCGTGGTCGTTTGTAGTGATTCAAGATGTCAAATTACTTAAAGAATATTCCGATCGGGCCAAGGCTTTGTTTCTGAGTCTCACAAAGGACAAACCCGACCCCCACAATTATCTAAAAATCTTGTCCGACCCCGATTTTAATATTTTTTATAATGCGGGAACTCTGATCATTATCTATGGTAGTGATCAATTAACCGCATATGGTGACTGTTGCCTGGCAGCTCAAAACTTGATGTTAGCCGCTCACACGATGGAATTGGGAACTTGTTGGATCGGTTTTTCAGTAGCCCTGCTCGATCAAGCTGATTTCAAAGCCGAGCTCGGTATTCCTCAAAATCTAACCGCAGTGGCCCCCTTGATTGTCGGTTACCCGGATTTCATTCCATCAGGATTTTCAAGAAACCCTGCTCAAGTTATGATTTGGAAATAGCAGAACCTACATCACGGATGAAAGCATGGGTACAACTTGTTTTTTCCTGGAGATAATCGAAGGAAGATAAACGCAACTATCAATGTATGAAATATTAAAAGCTTTGCTGACTAGTGCTTTCTCCTTGCCGGTGTACAACATTTCAGAGCCTTCACTAATAATATCGGTAACTAGCAAAATCACAATATCAAAGCGGCTTTTCTCACAAACCTCATCAATTCGATAGGATTACCTGTTTACGGTTAATATTTCAATCCCGCTTAGGCCAATTGTTTCCTGAATCCTTTCACCGAGTAGGCCAAAATTAATATTCCGATCACCGCCAATGCCACCATCTGCGGATAAAGAAAACCGATACCGATTCCTTTGAGATAAATTCCCCGAATGATTTCGATGAAATAACGGGCCGGAACGATAAAGGTAAGCCACTGCAGTGCTTTGGGCATATTGGCAATCGGGGACACAAACCCGGATAGCAGGATATTCGGTATTAAGATAAACATCGTACTCAGCATGGCTTGCTGTTGGGTACTGGAAATGGTGGAAATAAGCAAACCCAATCCCAATGTGGTCATGAGGAACAGGGCTGAACATCCTAAAAGCAGGATGATACTTCCCCGGATCGGCACCCCAAACCACAGGCTTGCCACCAATCCTACCAATAATACATCCAGCATCCCGAGAAAGGGAAATGGCAAAAGTTTTCCCAAAATAAACTCCCAGGACTTGACCGGAGTCACCATAATCTGTTCAATGGTCCCCCGTTCCTTCTCCTTCACTATGGATAAAGCCGTCAACATAGTGGTGATAAGTAACAATACCATGACCGTGACCCCCGGAACCATAAAATAAGTGGCCCGCAATTCCGGATTATAATACACATGATAGTTAAAATTAAGCGCAGCAGAGCCGGCTGGGGATAGATTGCCACCCATCCTCGCCAAGCGGGTATTGATGATTTGTTGGCCCATACTATTGATGATACTTAAGAAATAGTTCTGGGCAATAGTAGCCGTATTGGAATCGGTCCCATCAATTAAAACTTGGAGCTTTGGCTGAGCATTACTATGAATATCGCGTTCAAATCCTGCTGGGATAACTAAGCCAATTTTGATCTTACCGGCATCCAGCAGCTTCCCAATTTTGGCTTCATCAGCCACTAGTCCTTCGTTAATAAAAAAGCGGGAGTGCTCGATTTTAGCAACAATCTCCCGGCTGGTAGCCGATCTATCCCGGTCAACCACCGCGTATTTGACATTTTTAATATCAGCTCCCGCCACATAACCAAAGAGCACCACCATGATTACCGGAAGTACAAAAATCATCGGTAGGGTTCTTTTTTCATGAAATAATTGAATCACTTCTTTTTTGGCAATAGCCAATATCCTGGTATTCATATTAATCAAGCCTTTTCTTAAATTTTAGGGCGGCCGCAGTCATCAAAACAGTCGAAAAGATTAGCAAGATCAATGCTTGCGGCCATAAAATTT
Organism: Bacillota bacterium; assembly: GCA_003501365.1. Taxonomy (GTDB): domain Bacteria; phylum Bacillota; class UBA4882; order UBA8346; family UBA8346; genus UBA8346. The sequence continues at coordinate 2,585 of DNPP01000150.1, read as the reverse complement.
CCAGACCGACTCCTTTGAGAAATATACCCCGTAAGGCAATGAGGAAAAATCGGGCCGGGATTAAATAAGTTATCAACTGTAAGAACAGCGGCATGCTCTCAATGGGAAAGACAAAACCGGATAAAAGAATAGCCGGCAGGGTGGTAGCCGGTATAATCATAAACATTGCTTGTTGCTGTGTCTTGGCAATAGTTGAAAAGAATAAACCGATTCCCAATACCGCTATCAAGAAGACTAGAATGAAAACACACAAAATCAAGCTACTCCCCTGTAGCGGCACACCAAACCAAAATATACCGGCTGGTATAATTAGTAACACGCCTAAAAAGGAGACAATGGCATAGGGAATAATTTTACCCAGGATCAGCTGCCAGGGCTTTATAGGACTGACTGCCAATTGCTCAAAGGTATTTCGTTCTTTTTCATTGGTAACGGCCATACCGGTTAAAAGCGCCACTACCATCATCAACAAGGTGGAAATCAATCCGGGTACAATAAAATGCGAACTTTTCAATTCCGGGTTATACCAGACCCGCTGCTCTATTTGGAAAGGAATTAAATTACCGCTAAGAGCCGTTCTCCCACTCTGTGCCAGCCGCTTAATGATGATGTTGGTTGAATACGCTTGAACATATTTGGAAAAGTACCCCAGTGAAATCGTGGCTGTATT
>DNPP01000150.1:0-1554 GCA_003501365.1 Bacillota bacterium | reverse complement strand
GCCTTCCCGGCATCGAGATAGCCAATTAAATGTTCCGGGTTCAAGTCATATCCGCTTACATCAAAATATTCCGACGAACTGAACCCCTTGATAAATTCCCGGCTCTCCTGAGACCCGTCCTGATCGCAAACAATAATCGCAATATGATGAATATCAAAATTGATGGCATAGCCATAAAGGAGCAACATGACCACTGGAGCAAATAGAACGATTCCCAGCGTCCGCGGATCACGCCGGATTTGCAAAAACTCCTTTTTAATCAAAGCCCATAATTGTTTCATGGATTGTTCCTGTCTTCGATCGCTTTTTTGGAAAAGTAAATAAACGCCCCTTCCAGATTCTTCTGCCCGGAACGTTGTTTTAACTCGGTCGGCGTCCCCAAATTAACCAGTTTACCGGCGGCGATAAAAGCGATATGATTGCAATACTCGGCTTCATCCATAAAATGAGTGGTCACAAAGACCGTCGTGCCTTTGAGCGATAAATCCCTAATCAAGTCCCAAAATTGCCGTCTGGAGATCGGATCCACCCCGGAAGTCGGCTCATCCAAAAAAAGAATCAGCGGCTGATGGACAATGGAACAACCAAGTGCCAATCTTTGCTTAAGTCCGGTCGGCAATTCTCCGGCCAACATCTTCTGCTGTCCATGAAGTCCGGTAAGACTCAGGGTCCGTTCAATAACGCCGGTTACTTCCGTCTTGGGGATGCCATAAATACCGGCATAAAATTCGATATTTTCCTTCACTGATAAATCTTCATACAACGAAAATTTCTGTGACATATAACCGATGTTTTGCTTGACTTGTTCCGGTTCCCTGGTAATATCATATCCGGCAATTGTGGCTTTTCCTGAAGATGGAACCAAGATACCACAGAGCATCCTGATAGTAGTCGATTTGCCGGCTCCATTGGGACCCAAAAATCCAAAAATCTCCCCGCGATTTACCTCAAGCGAGATATGATCCACGGCGATAAATTTACCGAATTTACGGGTCAAGTTATCTACTATGACTGCTAACATGCTATGACCTCTCAACAAAATTTAGGAGACAAAAGTCCGGAGACAGAAGGAAGCACACAACTAATTAATAGACTATTTATTAAGGATTATAGGGCCCTCAAAGTTTCGCCTGAAACCCTGGCTCTTGTCCCCTTACTCCTGTATTCTTTCAAAGCTACCCCGCCAACAAATCGACAAACACATCCTCTAGCGATGGTTCAACCATAGTGACAGTCCCGCTAAATCCGTTCTCCTGCAGGATAGTCGCCAACCAGTTTTGTCCCTCAGCAGGATTTAACGCCAGCACTTTTTTTAATTGCACATGTAAACGATCCCCAAACGGCTGAACATCCTTGACACTGCCTCTCAACAAATCCATAACCTCAAGCAAACGGTCGCTACGGACTTCATATATTTTCCCGGCTAATGGTTGTCTTAACTCCAAGGGAGTACGGACCTGTAATATCTTGCCGGAACTCATCATCGCTACCCGGCCGCACTTTTCGGCCTCGTCCATATAATCCGTACTTACAACAACGGTGGTACCCGGCCCG
>DNPP01000233.1 GCA_003501365.1 Bacillota bacterium | reverse complement strand
TGATAGGGTACAGTCCCTATCGTCGTAATTCAAAGCCTTTTTAGAGCTAAGCCGGCAGATACGACGTTTGGCTTGCGCCGCCGCCATTTATATTATGAACTGTTAAAATCGGTTTATACGTTTAATCAAGTTTTTTCTACTGGAAAACATAAACCATATCCTCTTTATAACTCCATGATTGGATATTTTTCAATTCCTACTTGTACGTACAATTTATAAGTCTTATAATTAAGATGTAGAATTTTATTATAAATATTTACTGAGGGGGTATAATACTTGATTAACATTCCGCAAGTAAAGTNNTATAGAGCTAAGCCGGCAGATACGACGATTGGCTTGCGCCGCCGCCATTCATATTATAGACAATTAAAATTGGTTTATACGCTTAATTGAAATTCTTTCGACTGGAAAACTAAAACTAAAACCGGATCTTCTTGATAACCCATAATTTATATTTATCAATTTTTGCTTGTACGTACAATTCATAAGTCTTATAATTAAGCTGTAGAATTTTATTATCAATATTAACTGAGGGGGTATCATATTTTGATTAACATTCCGCAAGTAAAGTTAGGTATTGTGGCGGTTAGCCGTGACTGTTTTCCGGTGGAATTAAGCCAAAAGCGGAGATCTGCAGTTGTTAAAGCCTGTACCGATAACAAATTGAGTGTCACTGAAGTCAAAACTACGGTTGAAAATGAAAAAGATGTTTTAAAGGCATTGGACGAATTAAAGAAGGCCGATATAAATGCTTTAGTGGTCTATCTTGGCAATTTTGGACCTGAAGGGCCGGAGACTTTATTGGCTCAAAAATTCGACGGTCCGGTTATGTTTGCGGCAGCAGCCGAAGAAACTGAAAATAATTTATTTGACGGCCGGGGGGATGCCTATTGTGGAATGTTAAACGCCTCCTATAATCTGGCGTTACGTCAATTAAAGCCCTATATCCCGGAATATCCGGTCGGAACTGCTTCTGAAATTGCCGTTATGATTAAAGATTTTGGAGAGATTGCCCGGGTTATTACGGCTTTGAAAAAATTAAAAATTTTCGGTTTTGGTCCCAGACCCCATGATTTCTTAGCCTGTAATGCGCCGATAAAGCCTTTATATGACTTAGGTGTTGAAATTATGGAGAACTCGGAGCTGGATCTGTTTGCTTATTTTAATCAACACGAAAATGACAAACGGATTCCGGGCGTCATCAAAGAAATGGAAACCGAGCTTGCTGAAGGAAACGGTTATCCCGGGATTTTGCCGAGACTCGCCCAATATGAGTTGACCTTGTTAGACTGGATGGAAAATAATAAGGGCGCTTCGGAGTATGCCATTTTTGCCAATAAGTGTTGGCCGGCTTTCCAAACTCAGTTCAAAATAGTTCCTTGTTATGTCAACTCAAGACTGACTGCCAGAGGAATTCCGGTAGCCTGTGAAACTGATATTTACGGTGCTTTAAGCGAGTATATCATCACCTGTGCCACCAATATGCCTGCCACTTTGCTTGATATCAACAACTCAGTTCCACGTGATATGTTCGACAACAATAAAGCCAAGTTTAACGGTTATCAACCGGATGATCTCTTTATGGGATTTCATTGCGGTAACACGGCGAAATGCCTCTTAAAGAATGCGGCCATGAAATATCAATTAATTATGCACCGTGGTTTGGAACCGGACAAAGAACCAGATATCACCCGAGGGACTTTGGAAGGAGCTATCCGTCCCGGCGATATTACCTTATTCCGCTTACAAAGCACTGCCGACGCAATGTTGCGTAGTTATGTGGCGGAAGGCGAAATCATCGATGTCGACCCCAAATCATTTGGCGGTATCGGAGTTTTTGCAGTCAAAGAAATGGGCAGATTTTACCGTCATGTTCTGATCGGCAAACATTACCCGCATCACGGCGGAGTAGCCTTTAAACATGCCGGCAAAGTATTGTTTGCCGCCATGAAAATGCTGGGAGTTGAGGATGTTGCCTTCAACCGACCTCAAGCAATGCTTTACCGCGATGAGAATCCCTATAAGTAGTATTCGCTGTACAGGTAAGCACATCTAATTTTTTTATAACGACTGCTCGGGCTATTTTCGGGTAGTCGTTATTTGTAATAGTATAAAATACATAAAGCATGAATTATATGTTGAATCGATGATTAAATAGTGAAATTATATCAGGAGGCGCCTTATGGAAAATTTTATATTTCAGAATCCGACCAAAATTATTTTTGGCAAAGGGAGTGAAACCAAAGTAGGGGAAGAAATCGTCCGTTACGGCAAAAAAATTCTACTTCATTATGGTGGCGGGAGTATCAAAAAAGTTGGACTCTATGAAAAAATACTCCAATCTTTAAAAGATGCCGGGATCGAATATGTTGAACTTGGAGGGGTTCAACCCAACCCCCGACTTAGTTTAGTTAATGAAGGCATCAAAATATGCCGTGAAAAAAATATTCAATTTATTTTAGCAGTTGGAGGAGGCAGCGTAATTGACTCTTCCAAAGCTATCGCTATGGGCGTTCCGTATCGAGGTAACGTCTGGGACTTTTTTACCGGTAAGACAGAGCTCAAGGAGGCTTTGCCGGTCGGTACAATTTTAACAATCCCGGCAGCCGGCAGTGAGGCCAGTACGGCTAGTGTAATTACCAATGAGGATGGCTGGTATAAACGAGGTTTTAATTCCGAAGTCATTTATCCCAAGTTTTCGATTTTAAATCCCGAGTTGGCTTTTACATTACCTAAATATCAAGCGGCCTGCGGCGGCTCTGATATTATGGCTCATGTCATGGAACGCTATTTTACCAACACGCTGCATGTTGAGCTGATGGACCGGTTGTGTGAGTCTACCCTAAAAACCATGATTCATAATATTCCTCTGGTTTTGGAACGACCGGAGAATTATGATGCTTGGGCGGAATTTATGTGGTCCGGTACGGTTGCCCATAATAATCTGCTGAATACCGGCAGGATCGGTGATTGGGGCTCTCACGATATTGAACATGAACTGAGCGCGGCATATGATATAGCTCATGGCGCCGGTTTGGCGGTAATCTTTCCCGCTTGGATGAAATATGTTTACCAGCATGATATTATCCGTTTTGCTCAATATGCGGTACGGGTATGGGGGGTGGATTATTCGTATTGGGACCCGGAGCAAACTGCCCTGGAAGGTATTCGCAGGTTGGAAAATTTCTATCATTCCATAGGGCTTGCCACAACGTTGGACGGTTTGGGCATTCACGATGATCGACTGGCGGAGATGGCCGATAAAGCCACCAATTCAGATGAGAACAAAGTGGGCAATTTTGTCAGGCTGGGCCGCTCGGATGTACTGAATATTTATAATTTGGCCCTTTAAATTAACCTTCGGAACTTTCTTGGGGATAGAAAAGAATTTCAGGCTCAAGGGACATATTCTTCAAAAGGCGTCTTAGCTCAAGACGCTTTTATTTTTTACCATAATTGGCCTATCTATTAACTAGACCAATTGGCTGTTGATGGCAATTAAATGTCTGATATAATACAATTGGATGGAACCAATTTTTAACATTGGAGGAGCAGATAGTGAATATTACGATCGACCGGGAATCCACCACCCCAATTTATCTGCAAATTAAGCATCAAATCCAAGAACAAATCCTCTCCGGTAAGTTGGCGGCGGATTTCCCGTTACCGCCGGAGCGTAAATTGGCAGAATCTTTGGGTGTCAACCGTACAACGGTATTTAATGCCTATCAGGAATTGAAAGCCGACGGCTTGATTGCTTCACATGTTGGGCGGGGGACCATTGTGATTTCGACAAATGACGGCGCCGGCAATTCAGGTTCGCATCCCAGCCCTTTGCTCTGGCGGCAGTTATTCAGTGAGAGTGCTTCCCGGGCCCGGGATTCCTTACTCGGTAATATATTACAAATGGTCAGCCGTCACGACATCATCTCTTTTGCAGCGGGAGTTCCGGCCCAAGAGCTGGAACCGGTTGATGTTATTCGTGATTTGCAGACTCAGGTCTTAAAAGACGGTGGCCAGGCGGCCTTTTTGCATACTCCGGTAGAAGGTCACCACCCATTACGGGAAAGCATTGTCAAGTTACTTGAATCCCGGGAAATCAACGTCTCTTTGGACGAACTCATCGTGCTGTCAGGTTCTCAGCAGGGATTGGATATTGCCAGCCGTATTTTTTTAGAATCCGGTGATGTGGTGATTGTAGAAGAGCCGACATTCTTTTGCGCTTTACAAACTTTTCGGGCTGCCGGAGCCAGAATTGTCGGGGTACCGATTGATGAAAACGGTATGAGGATGGATGCGCTCAAACCGCTGATTGAAAAGTACCGTCCCAAATTGATCTATACCATCCCTAACTTTCAAAATCCATCGGGTGTGGTCATGAACTTGGAACGCCGTCTGGAAATGTTGGACTTGGCATACCATTATCAGATCCCAATCCTGGAGGATGATCCGTATGGACTGTTACGATATGAAGGAAAGGCAGTCCCGCCATTAAAAGCCCTTGACCGCTTAGGCTATGTGATGTATTTGAGCACATTTTCAAAAATCCTTTGTCCCGGTTTCCGAGTGGGATGGATGGCGGCTCCCAAACCGGTAATCCGCCAATTTGCCTGGGTTAAACAGAATATGGATCTCCATACCAGTAGCTTAAGTCAATGTTTACTGGACCGGTTCTGCCGTGAGAATTATTTTTCAAATCACTTGAAGACGCTGAATCAAAGATATTTACAACGTCGGAATATCATGCTTAGGGCATTGGAGCGGTATGCAATGCCGGATATTTTCTGGAATACCCCGCAAGGCGGCTATTATATTTGGTGTTGTTTATCCGAGGATGTTAATACCACTCAACTGTTGACCAAAGCTACCGAACACCGAGTAGCGTATGTACCGGGGGAGGCGTTTTATAATGACGGTCAAGGCCAAAACTATTTACGGTTGAATTTTTCCTATCCGGCTGTTGATCAGATCGATATCGGGATAAAAAAGTTGATGCAAGTAATTCAAGAGAGCGTGGTAACTACCATCGATGAAGAATTCCCCTTGGAAGTAAGGCCGATTATTTAACAACGATCCGCCGGTCGCTGCTTTTTAACCGACAAAGTTGGTTGCAGAATTCGGCAAGTCCTGATTTATTGCCGGATTCATGGTAAACCAAATATAAATTAAGAAAGAAGGTTTTATCATGAACATGAACACTATTTTGGCAAACCGGATGAGCACGGTTCAGCGCTCGTTTATTCGTGAGATTTTAAAAGTAACCGAAGATCCGGAAATCATCTCATTCGCCGGCGGGTTACCCAATCCGCGCTTTTTTCCAAAAGCCGAGATTGCTGAAGCAGCCGCCAAAGTTTTAACGGATGATGGGGGGGCTGTATTACAATATAGTACGACAGAAGGTTACCGGCCATTACGAGAGTTCATTGCCTCCCGCTATAAACAAAAGGGTATCCGGGTCAAACCGGAGAACATTTTGATCACCAATGGCTCGCAACAAGGTTTGGATTTGGTGGGCAAAGTTTTTTTGGATACCGGAGATTTAATGCTGTTGGAACGGCCCGGTTATTTAGGGGCTATTCAGGCTTTTTCAATGTTTGAACCGATTTTTCAAGGCCTATCCATGGCTGAAGATGGCGTGGATTTATCTCAATTGGCGAGCGCTTTAAAACGACAACCTAAATTGTTTTATGCGATTCCCAATTTTCAAAACCCCTCCGGTATTAGTTATTCAGCCCACAAAAGGCAGGCCGTAGCCGAGCTGATTGCCAAGTCGGATACGGTGTTGGTTGAAGACGATCCGTATGGTGAATTGCGCTTTATGGGGGAGGAGTTTCCTTTAATCCATAAATATTTGGCCGAGGCTGACTGGGATAAGAGTATTTTACTGGGATCCTTTTCAAAAATAGTGGCGCCCGGGATACGGCTGGGATGGATCTGCGCTGCAAACGAGATTATGGATAAGTTAATTATTGCCAAACAAGCCTCCGATTTACACTCCAATTTTTTGGCACAACGAATTCTTTATCAATATTTGCTTGATAATGATTTGGACGGACATATTGTCCGGATTCGAAACGCATATAAGCAACAGCGGGATTTAATGGTTCAAATGATTGCAAAGTATTTTCCGGCTGAAGTGCAATATACCAAGCCCGAAGGCGGCATGTTCTTGTGGGTCACTTTGCTCCAGTATATTTCAACCATGGAACTTTTTGAGAAGGCTCTCAAAGAAAAAGTGGCCTTTGTACCTGGAGAAGCGTTCTATACCGATGGAACCGGTAAAAATACCCTGCGTTTAAATTTCTCCAATTCGGATCCGGAAAAAATTTCAGAGGGTATTAAAAGGCTGGCACAAGCAATCAAAAGTTGATTTGAGATATTTTATTCAGTAATGAACGAAGTCCAATCGTAAAGTTTCATGGCTGCTTTGCCGAATTGTATTAGGTATTAGGTATTAGGTATTAGGTATCAGGTATCCTTTTTCGGCAGGAGAAGCTTAATGAATAAAGTAAAACCGTTTTTTATCAGCGGAATAATTTTCGTGGCCCTCACTTATTCGGTGGTGGCAATCAGGGCAGAACATAGTACTACCGATGATTTGGAACAGGCCAAGGCGCTTTACTATCAAAACATCGAAAGCGGCCGCCAGGAATTCAGCCGAATCGTGAATTCAGACCCGCAAAATGAGATTGCCCGGCTGAATTTGATTAGGATATTGCGAGAGACAGGTCAATATCAGACTGCAATCAATCAATTAAAAATCCTGCTTCAACAAAACCCGAACGAGCAGAATTATCGTTCGGCTTTGATTGAGTGTACCTATATGGCGGGAGCATTTTTCCAAACGCTTCGAATATCTTATGGTAAAAACCTAACTTCCAACGAAATACAATGGCAAGCACTTGGC
>DNPP01000235.1 GCA_003501365.1 Bacillota bacterium | reverse complement strand
CCTATTGAATGATTCAAGGGAGCGAATTGATGCGAGGATTTTTGTTAGGACTAGCCAATGGCACAATATGTCTGGCCTATTGCGTTCCGGTAATTGTCCCATATTTGTTGGGGGAGGGTCAGACTGTCAAACGAAACTATCTGGAATTAGGCCAGTTTTTAATCGGACGGCTGCTCGGTTATATAATCTTTGCGGTACTGGCTTGGGTTTTTGGTCTCATGATCTTAAAACAAAATAGCGCTGGAACAAGGGAAGTATTCTTTGGTACAGCCTATATTTTACTCGCCGGTCTTTTATTTTTTTATTGTTTTAAAAAACCTAAAAATCTTTGTGCAGCGGAGTATTGTAAAGGACTTTTGTCTGGACACAACCGACTTTTTCTACCTTTCGGGTTGGGCCTTTTAACCGGTCTGAACCTTTGCCCGCCTTTTTTATTGGCTTTTACCAGTGCGGTGGCCGGTGGCAGCCTCTGGAGCAGCCTGTTTTTTTTCTTGGCTTTTTTCTTAGGAACCTCACTTTTTTTTGTGCCTATTCCCTTGGTGGGATTTTTAAAACGGAACCAAATGTTACGGAGTATCGGCAAGATGGCGACCGGGATCATCGGTATTTATTATTTTTACATGGGAGTCTTAATTGTGATTGGAGGTATTAAACAATAATGAGTAATCCGGAAACAGCAATCAGAGATATCTATGGCCGGACTTTAGCCACTCGAAAGCCTTGGCAAACATTGTGTATTGTTTTGCCTATGGTTCTATTATCATTTATGATTCTAAATCGTGGAATCACGATTCAAAGCGATCCGCTCCAATTGATTTCACTGGTCATCACGTATCTCTTCATTAATTTATTGTTTGTATTAATGGTCCATTCAGGCAAGATTGACAGGTACCGCGCAATATTATTTGTGACGTATGCGGTTTGTTTTGTAATCTCATTTATTCCACATTTAATGGAGACCCGCGGCAGTAATACTTTCACTTCAGCAGACATACTACAGGGGAAAATTCCTTTTTGCCATATCGTGGTGCCAATGACGTTGATTCCGGCGGTTTTGAAACGTACCATTATTTTTCCGGGATCAATGTTGGAAGGTTTCGCCTCCATTGCCAGTATGCTGGTACTTTGGATGGGGGTAACACTGGCTTTGGGAAAAGGTTTCTGTAGTTGGGGTTGTTTTTATGGTGGATTGGAAGACGGGTTTTCCCGTTTAGCTAGAAAACCCTTACTTAAAAAGATTAATCCTAAATGGCGTAATCTTTCCTTTGCAGTCTTATTGGGCGTGGTCTTAACCTCCATCGCCACGTTGTCGCCAACCTATTGTACCTGGTTATGTCCTTTTAAAACCGTTACCGAGTTTGAGAAGGTCTCGTCGGTTTTAGTGTTGGTGCAAACCATTATTTTTGTCACATTATTTTTGGGTCTGGTGGTGGTTTTACCGTTACTTACCAAAAAACGGACCCAGTGCAGCTTTCTTTGTCCGTTTGGGGCGATGCAGTCACTTACCAATAAAATCAATGCTTTTGAAATACGGATCGATAAGGATAAATGCACTCAATGTAAGGTTTGTATTGGCATTTGCCCTACTTTCTCCATCGATGAAGATGATTTGGAACAGGGCAAGGCTAATCTAACTTGTACTAAGTGTGCCAAATGTATTAGTCATTGTCCGAGGCAGGCTATTTCAATGGAGATCAAGGGTGTCGATACATTATGTAATGAGAGGGAAAAGGTTTTTAGCGGGCGTACACTAATCTTTCTTTACCCGGCATTTATACTGTTGATGACAATGGGTGGAGGAATGATACGGGACGCCATCCACCGCATTTTGTTATTATTGACCACCGGGAAGTTGATTCAGTAGGAGCGAAGGAGGTAAAAAATGAGACGGTTACGTTCGATGATAGGTTATTTATGGGCTTTACTTGCTTTGCCGATCATCGTGGCTACTTTTATGGGAAATGATTATTGGGCCGGGCATTTGGTAGCTGTTACAGGTATTAAAGTTTCCCCTTGGTTTACCGGAGGTAATGTGAACCGGATTGTTCATCATGGACAATATCAGACAATACTTCACCGGGCTGTTTTTGACGGGTTGATTTGGCAGAGAAGCCGCGGCTTTGTTCAGATAAATTGGAAGCCTGTAAAGCTGGTATCGAGAACCCTACCTGAAGAGATTCACGAATCCATTGATTATGATCACGATGGTGTTGTGGACTTTCAGATTCAGCTTAATACCAAAACCGATCATGCTGAGTTGGTTGCTCCCAAATCATATGTATTAGGGATTCAGTCGGTATATCAATTAAAGAATGAAAAAGCGGTAAGAGTTTTACTAAGAAATAAAAACAAAGAGGAAGAACAATGAAGATTCGTAAGTTTGTCCAATATTTTCCGCCGGATGAAAAAGCCCCGCTTACCTCTGAGTGTTTTAGGAGAGTGCAATTCGATGAAGTGGATTCTTTAAGGACAGTCTGGTGTGGACGGTATGTCAGTTATCTTGAGCAGGGACGAAATGAATGGGGAAGAAAATTTGGATTTGGCTATCAAGATATGGTTGAAAACGGTTTTGTGATGCCCATTGTTCAACTTCACATAGACCATTTTCATCCGCTTCAATATGATGAATTGATTCGGATCAAGACCAGTTGCCACTGGAGCGAAGCCGCCAAAATGAATATTAGTTATGAAATTTACGCCGAAAACGGAGTTTTAGCAGCCAGAGGTTATAGTGTACAGGTTTATACGGACTTAGCAGGAAAGCCCATGATTTTAAGACCGGAGTTTGCGGAACAATTTTTTCAAAAATGGGACGATTGGAGTTCCCAAAATGAGTTAAGAGTCAAAGCAACATGAGGTTGCAAAGAACCGAAATGGGGGATTTATAGTGCAAATTATTCAGGCAATATGGATAGGGATGTTGTTACTTTTCTTAAACCCGGGAACTCTCTGGGCAGTTGATGGAGAAACTGCTGCTGCCGAGCCGGTGGATTCCGAAATACATTGGGGCGCTTCTCCAATTTTTTTTAGTACACCGGAGACAGGGATGGCAATTGGCGGATATATTATGGGATATCGAAGTTTGGATCCGGATTCCCCCGCTGGAAAGCAGGACTCATTTGACGGAATGTTGATTTATACTAAAGAAGAACAGATTATTTGTAATCTTTCACTCAAGAAGTATTTTCAGGGTGACCGGTACCTGCTGATGGCTAAAGGGGGTTACCTGGATTTTCCCAGTAAGTTTTATGGGATCGGTTCGGATGCGGATGAGGATATGGAGGAAGATTATACACTGCTTGGCAGATCCTATTCCGCAAGTTTCCTTTATAAAATGGTCCCCGACTTTTACCTGGGACCATTTGTTAGTTATGGCGTATTTGATGTCAAGGATCGAACTGCAGGGGGACAACTTGCGGCCGGAAATATTATTGGGTGGGATGGTACTACAGTGGCTGGAGCAGGATTTCAATTGTTGCGGGATACCCGTGATGATAATTATATGCCGCGAAACGGATCAGTATTTAATGCTCAGGCAATTAGCTACCGCCAAAAGTGGGGAAGTGACGAGGACTTTTCACAATATGGAGTAACCTATAAGTGTTTTTGGCCGGTCGGTCAAACCGGGACCTTTGCTTTGATGTCACTTGTATTATTCAATGATGGTACTGTGCCGTTTGAGATGATGCCGTGTTTGGGCGGAGAAACTATTATGCGGGGATATTATTCGGGTCTTTACCGTGACCGTGATTACGCTGCATTGCAGGGAGAATATAGATATGTTATTAATTCTCGCATAAGCGGTGTATATTTCGCTAGTTTAGGAGAAGTTGCCCCGGAGAGCCGCCAATTTAACGGTGAAAATATAAAAGCAGCCGCAGGATTTGGATTCCGGTTTCAGCTTTATCCTAAACAAAAACTCAGACTCCGTTTGGATATCGGCGTGAGTGAAGATGGATTCGCTACTTATATCAATTTTATGGAGGCCTTTTAAACATTTTTGAACGGATTAAGATTGCATCAAATAATTATGATTTACTCCGCTCGTTAAATTTTATATAATTTATTTGAGATATTGATGAATGTGAGTAAATTATGAAACTTAGTTTGAAATGTACCCCGAATATGCAAGGGGTCCTACAGGAATTGCTTTCAACCCGGAATATTGAGATTGAAGAGCAAGCAAGTGTATGCCTCGTCGAAGCGGGTTGTGAAATACCCGGTGATAAGATTGCCATTCTGTTTGAAATAAGAAACCTCGGCCAACTCGTTGAGTTATTAGATAAATTGGCACGGGTCGGTGACGATAACTCCAATACGATCATCGGCAAATCCGGCGATGATTCTTATCAAATTATTCCGTATTCCCAAGTGTATTACTTTGAAGCCCGGGGTAATAATGTCTTTTGCATTACGGGGGGCGCGGTACATCATTCAACCAATGAATACCGGATTAAGGAAAAGCTCTACGAACTGGAAGCGCGGCTGTACCAAAACCGTTTTATCAGGGTTGGTAAATCCTATATCGTGAATATTGATAATGTCAATGAGATTATTCCCTGGTTCGGGCGGCGTCTGATACTACGTTTTATCGATGGGAAAAGAGAGATAGAAGTCTCTCGCAATTATGTGAAGAATTTAAAAGAATTTCTGGGCATGTAAAGGTGGGCAATGCTTAAATTTAAATTTTATATAGAGAATGCTTTTTTGTCGGGCCTGATCGGCCTGGCGGTTTATGTCACAGCCTTGTTTATTTATGGTTGGCGTTATTTTTCGTTTTCGGAATTATGCTTTTCAGTGATGGCTGGAGTGGTTATCGGGTCGGTTTCTTGGCTTTTTTGTTTTCATATCTTTTTGCGATTAGCCCAAAGACCGTTGCTGGGATTTGTAGCTAATTTTTTGGTTGTTGCTCTCCTGAATATGGCCGGGGCTGTTATGATGGGTCTCCGGAGTTATCAGCTGTTTATCCATTACTTTTTTCGGTCAACCTGGTTTGTAGCCCTGATAGTTTCCGAAATACTTAGCTTTTTTCTCATATTTCTTTGGTTGCAACGAATTACGTTATACAAACAGAAACTGGAAACCAAAAAAATGATATTAAAAAATCGCGACCAGTAAGAAAGACCTTTCGCGATTTTTTTATTATTGGTTCTTGCCATGGATTTGAAAATGATTGCTACATCACCATGCCGCCGTCCACGTTAATAACCTGTCCGGTTACATACTTGGCCAAATCGGAAACTAAAAACAATACTACATCGGCAACATCTTCGGGCTTGCCCGGTCGGTTCATCGGGACCTGAGCAAGTAATTTATCGGTGGCCTCAACTGAAAGCACATGGGTCATATCGGATTGGATAAAACCGGGAGCTACTGCGTTTACATTCACACCACGTTCCGCCATTTCCCGGGCCGTGGTTTTGGTGAGTCCTATCAAACCGGCTTTGGATGCCGAATAATTGGCTTGGCCGATATTGCCCATCAAACCGGAGACACTGGCGATATTGACGATACTACCGGAATTTTGTTTTAACATCTGTTTGGAGACCAGCTTGGAACAGATAAAGGCGCCGGTTAAGTTAATCCGTAATACCAAGTCCCAGTCAGTCTGTTTCATCATCATTAGGCGGGCATCCCGGGTAATTCCGGCGTTATTGACCAGGGTGTCAATTCGCGTAAATTTATTGACGATGGTTTTGATAACTTCTTTAGTGGATTCTTCTGAAGCAACATCATGTTTTAAAGCCAACGTTTCAATCCGGTATTTTTTTGATATTTCTTCGGCAGTCGCGGCAGCCAAAGCATCGTTGATATCGGTAATTACGATTTTGGCCTTTTCTGCAGCCAGCTTTTCCGCGATAGCCCGCCCCAGTCCGCGGGCACTACCGGTAATCAAGGCTATTTTGTCTTGTAATCCTAAGTCCATCATAGTCGCTCCTTCTGTTATCAAATGATTTCATAAAGTTGCTATTCGTCTTTTACCCAGGGCTCTCCTGCAAGATGGAAATAGTTGCCTTTTATACTCAATTCGTATGAGAATCGACGCCGTAAGCGCCTTCGACTAAATCCGACAATCGAGCGACAAATCGTGCGGCAGGGGCGCCATCCATCACATCATGATCGATTAGAATTGTCATGTAGAGGTATTCCCGAATTGTTATTTTACCCTCAAAGACCCCCGGTTTTTTTACAACGGAACCCAGAGCAAAACAGATGGGGTGCAGGCTTACCGGAATAACCCAACCTTTTACGTTACCCATCATGCCAACGGATGTCACCATCACTGTGCCGGACATTTTTTTCATTAAAAACGGGTTTCGCAAAATGAATTTCCAAATGGCCAGTCTCAAAAATTGCGGTAATACCAGAAAAAATTTCATTGCCCATCGGTATTGATTTTCCCCAAGCACATAATCCTGTTCACTTTTGATGTTTTGGGCTTTGGCTGCTTTGATTTCCGAATGAATTTCGATTGGGCTCTTGATATTGGTTTTGCGTATCACCAAAGGTAACGGAACTTTCTGCCCCTGGATCTCTTTCTCAATCATCATCGAAATATCGATATCGTCAAAGAGGATCAGACGATGTTTTCCTTTACGGATTCCATGAACGGTCTTATTTTCAACAATCGCCTGACTGATACATTTTAAAATCCAAGCTGTAAAAGACAATTCAGTTTGATATTGATGGCGATAATTCTTGATTAATTCCCGGGCCCGGGTAACATCCAATTCAATCAGGGCTTTGATATGGTGTTTGCGGAGGCCGAGATAACCGGTATCAAATGTGGATTGTCTGCTGGAGGGGAAACTTTTCATTTCATAAGGGATTTTATCTGCCATGAAGGACCTCTGGAAAAAACAATTTTTAAATTTTCACTCTATTTTTTCGACATTTACCGTCTTTTTCCTATCTAGAAAATACTTTAAAACTAACCGCCGGATACTTGTGCGCAGACCTAACTCTCGCTCTTCCCGTTGCGGGAAAACGATGCCTCCGCAGTCAAAAATCTTTTAGGGATCAACGGCTAGGGTTACTCTTCCCCATGAAACCGCAATCATAAACCACATCCAAGGGGAAGAGCAAGAGTTAGGTGATCTTAGGTGTCGT
>DNPP01000050.1:44713-70089 GCA_003501365.1 Bacillota bacterium | reverse complement strand
TAATCAGTGCTTTGCGACGGGACCGGTATGAAATCGGTTATTTGCATTTCAAAGTAGCCGAAAAACTGCCCATTCAAAACTTGGTGGAGATCTTAGTGTGGAGCCTGGTCAACCAACAAAATAATAACCGTAAGATCAATCAAACAACCATGGGATTGCTCTTTCTGGAGCTTTTAAATTATACCGATCATATGGAACATGAAAAACCGGATCAATATGATAATTCACTGGTCATTACCATCCTAAAACAGATCGAGGAATCGTACCGGACCGCCAGTCTTTCGCAGATAGCCCAAAAATACAATCAACCGCTTTCCAAGTTAAGCAGGTTGATGAAGCGGAGTACCGGATATACCTATAAAGAGCTTTTGCAACAGAAACGTTTTTCCAAAGCGATTCAGCTTCTGGACTGCAGTACCCTTTCCATCGAAGAAATTATCACTGCGGTAGGATACGATAATACCAGCTATTTTTATCGCAGTTTCCGGAAAATTTATGGCATGAGCCCCAAAACCTATCGCAAGGCTAATAAACAATAGAGCTTTTGAGAAATAAACAATTTATGGGTAAGCAAATAAGGACGTAATTTTAGATAAATTACGTCCTTATTTTTATATGATTGCAATACTATAATAAAAATGTAACCGAAAATAAAAATAATGTGGTGTGAAAAGCATGCATAATCATTATCTGGCAATCGATATCGGGGCTTCCGGCGGTCGCCATATCCTAGGAACATTCAAAGACGGCCAAATTATCCTGGAAGAGATTTACCGTTTCACCAATGAAATGAAGACAAAAGATAATCATCTGTGCTGGGATTTCAAGTATCTGTTTGAGCAAATTCTACTGGGCCTAGAAAAATGCGGCCAACGAGGGAAAGTACCGGTTACCATGGGTATTGATACCTGGGGTGTAGATTTTGTGTTGCTGGATAAGAATGATCAAGTCCTGGGAGATACCATTGCTTACCGGGATAGCCGCACCAGCGGTATGGACGGGGAGCTGTGCAAACTGATCCGGGAGGATACGTTATATCAGCGGACCGGTATTCAGAAACAGTTGTTTAATACGATTTATCAACTTTTAGCGTTGAAACAAACCGAAAAGGGAATATTCGATCGGGCGGAACGTTTCCTGATGGCGCCGGAGTATCTTAATTTTTTACTGACCGGCGTTAAATTTAATGAATATACCAACGCCACGACCACCGGTATGGTAGATGCGGCAAAAAAGACTTGGGACCGTCCGCTCATTGATCTCCTGGGTATCAAACAAGCGCTTTTTGGGGATTTGAAAATGCCGAAAACTCCCTTAGGTCCTTTACAGAAAGCAATTCAGCAAAGGGTGGGATTTAATTGTGAAGTGGTGCTTCCGCCGACCCATGATACGGCATCGGCTGTGCTGGCAGTACCGCTGGCCGATAGTCATTCGCTTTTTATAAGTTCCGGAACCTGGTCACTCGTGGGTCTGGAAAAAGCGGAAGCTGACTGCCGTGAAACAAGCCGGCTGGCCAATTTCACCAATGAAGGCGGCTATGATTACCGCTACCGCTACTTAAAAAATATCATGGGGCTATGGATTATTCAGTCGGTGAAAAAAGAATTGGGGGATCGTTATTCCTTTTCCGAACTTTGCGCTATGGCAGAGGTGGAGAAGGATTTCCCTTCGCTCATTGATGTTAATGATCATGCTTTTTTGGCGCCCCCCAATATGGTAATGGCTATGCAGGAATTTTGCAGGCAAAGAGGTTTACCGGTTCCAACTAGGCCCGGCGAAGTAGCTTCTTGTGTCTATCGTAGTCTGGCCCAAAGCTACCGTGACGCGGTTTTAGAGATTGAAAGCTTACAAGATATAAAGATCGGCACTATCCATATTGTAGGTGGAGGCAGTCAAGCAGATTATCTCAATGAATTGACCGCCCGGTATACCGGAAAACAAATCTTGGCAGGCCCGGTAGAAGCGACCGCGATTGGCAACATTCTTTCACAGATGTTGGGAGCCGGTGAGTTTGAAACATTATCACAAGCAAGAAAGGCTATTGCAGACTCTTTTCCCATCAGTAAATGGTGATCATTAAAAAGGAGGAAATAAAATGAGTGAGCATGGGACCAACAGTATTAGCGAAAGTTATCGTTTGGCGAAAGAAAGCTATCGCCGGATTGGTATTGATTGCGACCAAGCGATAGCCAAACTAAGTAAGGTTTCGATTTCGATTCATTGCTGGCAAGGTGACGACGTCAACGGCTTTGAAAACCGGGGCGGACTGACCGGGGGTATTGCCGCCACCGGAAACTATCCGGGAAAGGCCCGCACTCCCGAGGAATTAATGGCTGATATTGACAAGGCGTTATCACTGATTCCCGGCAAACACCGGATTAATGTGCATGCTTGTTATGGGATTGTCGATGGAAACATTGTCGAACGCGATATGCTGGAACCAAAACATTTCAGCAAATGGGTAGAATTTGCTAAACAACGGGGCCTCGGGCTGGATTTTAATCCGACCTTTTTTTCCCATCCTAAAGCAGCCAGTGGGCTGACACTCTCTCACCCCGATCCGGCGATCCGGAATTTTTGGATCCGGCACGGCAAAGCTTGCCGGAAGATCGCCGCTTACTTCGGCAAGGAACTGGGCACACCATCCCTTTGCAATCTATGGATACCCGACGGTTATAAAGATATTCCGGCCGACCGCTTAGGACCACGTTTACGCCTGAAAGAAAGTCTGGATGAGATCTATTGCGTGAAGTACGACCCCAAATACTTGATCGACTGTGTTGAAGGCAAAGTCTTCGGTATCGGCTTTGAAGCCTACACAGTGGGTTCTCATGAATTTTATCTCAGTTATGCCGCAAAAAACGGCCTCTACTTTTTACTGGATAATGGTCACTTCCATCCTACTGAAGCGGTTTCCGACAAGATACCGGCGCTGTTGGCCTTCTTTGACAGGGTACCTTTGCATGTTACCCGCCCGATGCGTTGGGACAGCGATCATGTAGTATTACTGGATGATGAATTAAAGGAAATCGCCAAGGAAATCATTCGTTGTAACGCTTTGGATAAAGTCATGATTGGCCTGGATTATTTTGATGCCAGCATCAACCGGGTAGCCGCTTGGGTTATTGGGGTCCGGAATATGCAAAAGGCACTGCTTAGTGCGATGCTGATCCCGCATGGAAAGTTAAGGGAACTTCAGGATGGTGGTCAATTCACTGAACTGATGATGCTGGGTGAGGAGATCAAAACGTATCCGCTGGGCGCGGTTTGGGATTACTTTTGTGAGCAGCAAAATGTTCCGGTGAAAGAAGAGTGGTATGAAATCATTCAAGGTTACGAATCAGATGTTCAAATGAAGCGGAGGTAAGAACAATGAAGGTGTTGAAGGCAGAATTTATGCAAGGATTTATCCGGATGGCGGATGACGGTTTTCATCAGGGATGGCATGAGCGTAACGGTGGTAATCTCACTTATCGTATTCGGCCTGAGGAAATCGCAATGATTAAGTCGAATTTATCCTATAATAAACCCTTTGTCAATATAGGAGTCAAGGCGGCCAATCTGGGCGGTGAATATTTCGTGGCTACGGGAAGCGGTAAATTTCTAAGGAACGTAGCATTAGCGCCACAAGATAATCTTTGTATTGTTCAAATTGACGAGCAGGGCGAAAGTTACCGTATTGTTTGGGGCCTCGAAAAAGGCGGAGTCCCAACCAGTGAATTTCCATCGCATATGATGAACCATAGTGTTAAAAAAGAAGTAACCGCAGGAAAGCATCGCGTGATTTATCATGCGCATACTCCCGGTTTGATTGCGCTAACCTTCGTCCTGCCTTTGGAGGATAAGGAATTTAGCCGCATTCTCTGGACCATGGCCACGGAGTGCCCGGTGGTATTCCCGGACGGAGTTGGCGTTGTCCCGTGGATGGTTCCCGGCGGCAGCAAGATCGCTCTGGCCACCTGTGAGCTGATGAAAAAATACGATGTAGCGGTCTGGGCTCATCATGGAACCTTCTGTTCCGGTCCGGATTTCGATATGACCTTTGGCCTGATGCATACGGTGGAAAAATCAGCCGATATTTATATCCGCGCCATGAGTTGCGGCCAGGGCATCAAACAGACTATTTCCGACCAAAATTTGCGGGATATCGCCAAAGACTTTCAGGTCACCCTGCGGGAAGAATTTTTGAAGTCAATTTAAATTTTGAATTGGTTTGATCATTGCAGTGGGGATATTACGGGCTGCGACAAAACTGTCCCCGGAGAATGGCAATTTATTACAGGAATACGAGGATACTTCTTTTTATTTTCTATAATCCGAAGGACTTACCCCCGTAACCATCTTAAAAAGCCTGCTAAAATAGTACTGATCCTGATAGCCTACGATTTCGGCAATATCTTTTAAGAGCATATTGGGCTGTTCGGCCATTAACTTTTTGGCTTCATTGATTCTTAGATTGGTTAGATATTCATTGAATGAAAGGTTTTTATAGGTTCTAAACTGCCGACTAAGATAAGGTTGAGATATATTAAAGATATCACAGACCCTTTGTAAGGAAATGGGTTCGGAAAGGTTCGACTTCAGGAATTCCTCTATTTTTTGCATCAGGTCGTTGGCAGAATTCCGCTTTAATTTCGAAGTCTCTGATTCCTGGAATAAATCATCAATAATATCCCAAACGCTTTGTGAGAGTTCGTTATAATCAGAAGATAAAGCGAGAATCTCTTCCAATTGTTTATCAGTATTAATGGTGGTACTAATAGATATCAGTGGAGCATTCTTTTCGATGAGTCTGATAATTTGCTTTAAGGCCCTTTCAATGAGTATCTGAGGAAGTGATTGCTTTTCCCAGGTTTGAAACAGTTTAGTCATTTCATCTTTTAATGAATCGAAAGATTTTAATTGAATGAGGGTGGATAGTTTATTTTCTAAGCTGCTATCAAGTACCGATAAGGTCAAAACCTCTGATGAATCTTCCGCAATGTTCAATAATTGATTTTTGCCCAAAATTAGATGCAGATTCAGTTTCTTTGAAATGTTCATTATCAAGTTTGGAAGAGCTGAAAGCTCAACCGGATTCGAGCAAAATACGGCTGTTAGGGGATGAAAATTCGTTGATAAATGGTTATAAATTACTTTTACAGCCTCCTCAACCCCTGCCGGAGTTATATTTTGTAAATATCCCAGTAAAAGGATAATCGTTTGTTCATTTTTACTGTTTACCAACCAAAATCGGTCTACATCACAAGACTCGGTAATTGAAGGCAATCCAATTGCTTGAATAAAACTCAAGTCTTGTATTGGATAACTATTGCTCAAACAGCCCGTTAAATCCGCACTCCGGATAATGACAGCTGCGAAAAATTTGTAATCAAGGTAGTGAGAGAGTGAATCCGGATCGATTGGGCTGGAGTTCAGTGTACGATATAATAACTCAGTGCTTTTTACGCTATATATTTTCTCCAATTTCAAAGAAAGATTTTGGAAGAGATCGGATATGGATTCGGGGTCGATCGGCTTAAGAAGATAATCAACAACTCCGGATTTTAAGGCTTCTTTCGCGTAATTAAAGTCTTGGTATCCACTGATGATAACCGGAAGGATTTCATCCGGATAGAGTTCATTGATTTTTTTTACTAATAGAATGCCGTCCATTACCGGCATTTTGATATCGGTAAAAATGACATCAGGTTTGGCAAGAGCTATTTTTTTTAAAGCTTCAGCGCCATTATAGGCTTCACCGATAACTTCAAAATGAGTGGAATACTTTTCAATCGCTCTCGTAATATTTCGAATAACCGGTGGCTCATCGTCGACTATGATCACTTTATACATTAAGAATTCCCTCCTTGCCAATTTTGTCAAGGGACCCGCCAATGTTTATACATGCTCCGCCGTTTTCCATATTTTTTAATTCAAAGCGTAATTCGTTACCATATAACAAGAATAATCGGGCAAAAGTGCTAATTAACCCCATTCCTCCAATGGATAATTCGATATCTTTTTGATCGGAGATCAGGTTGGTTGAATAATAATGGATTTTTTCTTTGAGGTTTTCCAGGATATCACCGGCAAAGCCGGAGCCATTATCCATAATGCTTATCTGCCAGCCGTTCTCAATGAAACCGCCTTTGATAATGATTTTCATGGGATCCGGTGAATTTTCAAAGCCATGGGTGATGGAATTTTCAACCAGCGGTTGGATGGTTAACTTGGGAATGGGAAAATCCATGATGGCTTCATCGATATCGATCTGATAGTCAAGACGGTGTTCAAAACGCCGTTTCATCAGGGATAAATAATTTGAAGTATGATTGATTTCTTCCTGTAGGCTAGCCCAGGCTTTTCCGGTTGAAGTTGAATAACGCAAAATTTTTGACAGATTGAGGCAGATGAGTGAAATCTCATTCTGGCCGGCTTCATCCCCCATGTTTCCCAGTATCGTAAGCATATTGTAAAGAAAATGCGGATTGATTTGAGCTTGAAGCGCATCAAAGTGGGCTTTCATTTGGAGGGATTGGGATTTAAATTCCCGTTCAATGGCTTGATTAAGCCGATCTCGCATTTGGCGGAATGCCTGATTGAGTGCTTCAATCTCATTATTTTCATGTTTAATAGGCATCGGTTCGGGCAAGTTGCTGATGGTGATATCTTCCATGGTTCTTTTTAGCTCCCTAAGAGGAGTCGTCAGTTTTTTTGCTAAAATAAAGAAAAAAAACAGGGTAATAAAGATAATGCCTACGCCGATAAAAATTGTAATATTTCTGATCACCAGTAATGGCGCCAATAATTTTTTTTGTTTTGAACCGCGATAACCTTCCAGCCGGTGTATTCGGAAGGCTGGAAACTGATAATTTCCGAAGCGCCGGTTAATGATTTTATTTCGACGGTATGTTTTTGGGGGGGAGTTTTTTGAATAATTTTCGTATAATATTGTATTTCTTGGGGGGTGGTTTTGAATTTGGAAAAGACTAGTTTTCCGGACTGATCCACAATCATAACTCTAGATATGCTGCTGTCATTGATATTACATATTTCTTTTAGCTTAGTCGTATACTGCTGAATTTCAATAAAACCGACCTCTTTCCCGGGATTGCGAATGAGTCTTACTAAGGAAAATATGTCGGCCCCGCCAGCGCTAACCCAATTGTCGACGTGCGGGAGAAGCAAGTATTTACTGCCGTTGCGTTTGCGAGCTTCCCTAACCCAATCAAGCTTGGAAATTTTTTCGGCTACATTATGATCCAATTCATCATATAACCTGCTGGTAAAGTAATAACCGTAAGAATTGAAGATGCTGGTCCGATAGATGTTATCCCGGTAAATTGCTTGAACCTTAACAACCAGAGCGTCATTAAGGATTCGGATATCATTGGAATCAGCGATCCCGGTTAATGAAATATTGGTCAATGCCCTCATTAAATCTTCATCGGAGATTACTTGGATGGATATTTTGTCCATCTCGTTGACACAGTTATCTAGTTGTTGGGAGGTCTTGGATACCACTTGATATAAGCTATTAACGGAATTTTTCTCGAAAAGGTAGGCATTGTAGATGTAAAAGCCAAAGCATAATGCTAATAATAAGGCAATTGTAAAAAAGGAGTAATTTACCATTAGTTTAGTTTGAAAACTAATCCGGTTATTCATATTTTACTCCTATATTTCTAAAGTGTTACAAATTACTGTACTAAATTGTACTATTAAATATTTCAAAAATCAAATTGAATAATCCATCTGTTGTGGATTGGTTTATCCATTTGTTACTATTAAGTTAAATAGTAAGATAGATTTGTGGGAGCGCTCCTCGTAAAAGTTTACCAAAAAATAAGGAAGGGACGGAAGTAGATGAAATTAAGCAGAAACCGAATCATTTTCCTGGGTTTTGCCTTAGTCATGGTGTTATCTCTCTGCACAATTGGTATTGGTGCCCAAACCAAGACTTTAAAAGTGCTAACCGTAAGCAATTGGTGGTTTAAAGGACATGACGCTTTTGCAGATGCCCTTTATAAGAAATTAGGCATTAAATTAGAAGTGGAAAAACTTCCGGACGAACAAGGGGTTCAAGTTATCCGGACCCGGCTGGCTGTCAATGAAGTGCCTGATATCTTACTTTATTATTCCGGTGCTAATATGAGACAGATCTCTCCGGAGCAATTCTTTGTTGATCTATCAAAGGAGCCCTGGGTCAATAACTTGGTTCCGGTCGTAAAGAATGTAGTCTCAGCGAATGGAAAAATCTATGGTTCTCCCAATAACAGCATGCCTTTGGGCGGTGTTGTCTACAACAAAAAGATTTATAGCAAATTGGGTTTAAAAGTCCCCACCACCTGGAAAGAGTTTTTGGATAACTGTGAAAAAATCAAAGCAGCCGGTGTTGTGCCGGTGTGTTATTCCTTTAAAGAAAACTGGACCGCCCAGCTCCTTAACCTAATCGGTTGGTATGAAATTGAGAAGAAACACCCGGATGCAGCCAAATTGATTAACACCAATAAATTAAAGATGGCCGATATTCCGGAGTATGTAGGCGATTTTCGAAAACTTTCGGAGCTTAGAGAAAAAGGATATATTAATAAAGATTATTTGGCAGTAACCTTCGACAATGCCCAAAAGATGATTGCCAACGGTGATGCCGCCATGTATCTGATGGGAAGTTGGATTGTGGATACTTTGAGCGCCAACTATCCTGATAAGATTAATGATTTAGGCGGCTTTGCTTTGCCGAGCGATGATGGTAAATATAATGGGGTCACGGTATGGGCTTCACAAGCCATTTATATCCCGAAAGAGAGTAAAAATGTTGCCTTAGCTAAAAAAGTGCTGGAATTTTGGGCTTCCAAGGAAGGCCAAGCAGCATTCTTTAAAGTCCAAAAAACAAACGGCGCTCCTAGCTTCAAAGGTGTAAATGCTGGCGATACTTACGGCATCGTGAAAGATTTTAAGAAATATTTGGATAACGGCCAGGCCGCAATGGCTTTGGAATTCCAAATTGATATTTCCTTATCCAATGATCTGCCAAGAGCTTGTGTGGATGCCGGTATCGGGGCAAAATCGCCAAAAGAGGCTGCCCAAGCAGTAGACGCAGCCTTGGAGAAAAATGCCAAAGACCAGAAACTTCCGGGCTGGTAATTTCAAAAAATTATTTTTGGATCGGTTTCATTGGCCTTGCAGATTTTGCAGGGCCAATGAAATAACATAAGGAGCTTGATAACAATGGCCAAACCGACAAGAAGTATTTATTCATATAGTTTTTTGATACCCGGTGCTATATTATTTATGATCTTTTTTTTAATTCCGACGCTGATTTCATTCTACTTCAGCCTAACCGACTGGAACTTGATTCGAGCTAATTTTGTGGGACTGGATAATTTTAAATATTTGCTCACCAATCCCGATTTAAATATCGGTTTTAAAAATACTTTTATATTTACAGTGCTAACTACGATACTCAAGGTAGTATTTGGATTGCTATTGGCTTTATTGGTGAACCGGGGTCTGAAATTTCAGAACTTTTTAAGAACCGTCTTCTTTTTTCCAGTGATTTTAAGTACCGTCGCAGTGGGGCTGATGTTCTCGAGCCTCTATTATCCAACTCACGGATTAATCAATAGTATCTTGACCTGGGTGGGTCTTGGCTCCATTGCCCCTGATTGGTTGGGTGATATCCATTTGGTAATCTATTCGGTAAGTTGGGTAGATATCTGGAAGGGAGCCGGGTTTTGCATGGTTATCATCCTGGCCGGCCTGCAATCCGTTTCTAAAGATTACTATGAGGCGGCGGCTGTTGATGGTGGCAACAGCTTTGATGTATTTAAACATATTACGATACCGATGGTACGTCCAGCGCTGTTCTCGGCGTTTATCATTTGTCTGATTGGGGGGTTACGGGCTTTTGACATCATCTGGGTAACGACCAAAGGGGGACCAGGTAGTGCTTCGGAGGTCATCGGGAGTATAGTATATCGCCAATTTGCGGATGGGTATTTCGGAATTGCGACCGCAGCCGGGTTATTATTATTTATTCTAGTCTCGGTGATTGTGTTTCCAACGTATTTATTGCTCTCGCGGAAGGAGGTTGAGATGTAATGAAAAGCAGCCAAAAGAATAGTATTGGATTGGAAATTATCGGTTTGTTGCTTTCTTTAATCGTTTTAATCCCAGTATATTTTGTGGTCGTTAATTCATTTAAAACTGTTAACGATGCTGCGGATATGCTTCTTACCTGGCCGCATAAGTTTCAACTTTCACAAATCATTGCCAATTATAAACAGGTTTTTGTGGATGGGAATATTATATCAGCCCTTATTAATAGTACAATTATTACAACATGCGCAGTGGCTGTAATCATTTTTGCATCCGCGATGGCTGGATATGTGTTGCAAAGAAAATCAGGTAAGCTTTCTACCTTTTTTAGTTTTATCGTGCTATCAGGACTGATCGTACCTCCGGCAATTGTCCCAACTTTTTGGGTATTAAAACTACTGCATTTAAACGGCACCTTTTTATCGGTCATCTTGATGCAAGCGGCGATTGGTTTTTCATTTTCGACTCTTTTATATACAGCATTCTGCAAGACCGTCTCCAAAGAGATCGATGAAGCGGCATTTATTGACGGTTGCAGCGGTATGAAACATTTTTTTAAAATAATTTTTCCATTATTAACCCCAGTTACTACTACCATTGGGTTGATTCAATGTATTATTATATGGAATGACTTTACCATTCCAATGTATTTTTTGAGTAGCGCCTCAAGTACCACTTTGCCGGTTACCGTTTTTATGTTTTTCGGGAAATATGTATCCAGTTGGAATTTAGTCTTTGCCGATGTAGTATTAATCGCCTTGCCGGTAACAATTTTATACTTATTAGCGCAACGCTTTATTATTGAGGGAATGGCCGCGGGTGCCATCAAAGGGTAAAATTTAGATTGAAGGGGCTATGATGCAAATGGAAAATAGTGAAGCGCGAAAATTGTTAATTGAGGCTAAATGGATCTGGCCGGAACACCGGCTGTATGATCTTCACAATTCATATGCCCATTTCCGGAAGGATTTTGCGATGCATGTCAAGCCGGATAGAGCCATGCTGTATATTACAGCGGATGAAAGCTACCGGCTTTGGATAAATGGTGAATATATCACCCGGGGTCCAGCCCGAGGGTATCAGTCACACTGGCCATACGACCAAGTGGATGTAGCCGCTTTTTTAATAATGGGGCGGAACATCATTGCTGTAGAGGTTTACAATCCCGGCGTCAGCACTTACAAATACCTATCCCAGGGTTCGGCCGGGTTTATCTGTGCCGGAGATTTTGGAGAAGTCACCATTTTAAGTGATGCCACCTGGTTATCCCGTTATGACAAAGCCCATAAGCGCGATACGGCGCTTTACTCCAGGCAACTTAATTTTCAAGAACATGTCGATGCTAGGGAAGATAACCGTGCCTGGATTGACTCTCCGGAGCCTCCGACGCGCTCGCACGAGGGTTGGTTGACTCCTGAGGAATCAGTTTTCGGCTCCATGCCTTGGCATAGTCTGGAGGAACGAGGAATTCCTCAACTCCGGGAACTCCCCCGCACACCGGAGAAAATAGTCTCATGCGCCAGCGGCAATCTGGCTGTTGATTATCGTCAGTGGCGTAATATCGTTCAAGGGTTGCATCAAGCTTTTGAAAAATTGCCATGGATACCGGAAAATGACGGCCGCCTAGAACATGGCAATTCACAAATTACGCTTTCCCCGGCTGGAAAGGGCAGATTTAGCGCTACGGTTTTAGATATGGGTGAAACCGTAGTCGGCCCCGCTATCGTCAAAGTGCAAGGAGGAAAAGCCGGTACCATCCTCGACCTGTTTTTTTGTGAAGCTCTAAATCACGATTTAAGCCCGGTGATACCGTTTCCGGCGCTTTGTGAAGCCTCAATGGCCAACCGGCTGATTTTAGCAGAGGGTAATACAAACTTTGACTTTTATCAGATCCTGGGTTTTCGTTATATCGCCTTGGTCGCGGAAGAGAGTGCCGAACCTTTGTCAATTGAACTTCAAGTCATTGATACGGGTTACCCGTATACTTTGGCCGGGAAATTCGAATGCTCGGATGATAATTTCAATAAGATTTGGAACATCTGCCGCCGCACCGAGCAGGTCTGTTCCCAGGATGCCTATGTGGACACACCCTGGCGGGAGCAGGCCCAATGGTGGGGTGATGCCCGGATTCAATTTTGGAACACCATGGCCATGGACGGCGATACCCGCTTGTTGAAACGGGGTATCCGCTCTTTAGCAGGGCAGAAAGTTCCCAACGGGTTAACTTACGGACATGCGCCCACCATGGCTCATATTTGCATTCTTCCGGATTTTTCACTGGTGTGGCTGATTACCATTTTTGACTATTATTTTCAAACCAAGGATTTAACATTGTTTGAGGAGCAATTGCCCCGCATCAGGGAGGTACTGTCTTATTTCAGGAATGAAGCGCCGCGACTAAAAGGGTTGTTGGCCAATGATCCGCGATACTGGCTGTTTCTGGACTGGTCGACCATTGAAAAGGCCGGGGCGCCCGTCCTTTATAACATGTGGTACATATTGGCCCTGCGGAGTTTTGCCCAACTATTGCTCCTCGGTGGTAAAAGTCGGGAGGCGCAAGAGGCCACTGAAGAAGCGTTGGAAATTCAGCAAAAATTGGAACGGATGGCTTTTGATCCGGAAAAAGGTCTCTTTATCGATGGATTGGACACGGCAGGCCAGCGGTCATTGAAATATTCAGTGCAGTCACAAGTGTTTGCAATGGTGTTGGGATTGAAACCGGAATATCATTCCACGATGATCGAACAAAGGGTGCTGCCGTTTTTGCGTGGGGAGGAGCTGGATGAGGCTATTCCTTCCGCTTTTTGGACCAGTTATGTGTTAACTATAGCTCGTCAAAAAGGCTATTGCCGGGAAGCACTCAATTTTATCCGGCGGATGTGGACGCCGATGATCCCGCTTGGCACCACCCTGGAAGTTTTTGATAGCGATACCCCGCTTGCTACCAAAGTGGAGGCTTTTGTCACCCAAAGAGGCTTTACCTCAGTGAGTCATGCCTGGAGCGCTCATCCTCTGTTCCACTTAATGAATATTTTAGGTGGTGTGGTTCAGGAAACGGCTGGTTGGGAGCAGATTGTTTTTAATCCTTATTTTGCGCCGGAATTGGACCGGGTGACTGTAACAACACCTTCACCCCATGGTTTAATTGAAAGCAGTTGGCAACGTCAGGACGGCGGGATCACGGTCCGGCTCAAACTACCAAAAGGCGTCACCGCACGGATTGAAATTCCGGGACATCAGACGGTGATCCAAGAGGGGTTTGAAAAGGTAATCTGATAATATTTTCAGTTTTGGAAACGATGAATCTAATTTTTGACTAAACGGTAACTTTTTTGAGCTCTTTTACTTATTTGAATACAGCTTTGCTGTTTTATTCAGTCTATGTAGTCAAAATAATGCTGATAAATTAAAAATCGATCATATAGCGCTGGTCTTATGCTAAAACCACCGCAATATCCGATTGGTAAATATTTATCAGTATTTTTTATTCCGTTCTAAAGGAGGTCTGAAAGATGACTTTGAGCTTTTTAAAATTCAGTGCTTAGGTTATTGATATACCTTTTGTAGAAATGCAATATAAATCGTAGGATCTTGCGATGGTTGTTTCTAATGGGACACTTTATAATAAAAATGTAACCTATTAATGAACAGAACGTAAAAACCACATTTGGAGTGAACACCATGTCGTATGAAGTGAAAAACGACCTAACCGCCGGGAAATACCGGACTCAAGCTGAAAAAAGTTTTACACGGAGCATCCCTTATTATTTAATGCTATTACCGACTTTAATCATTGTATTTTTATTCTCCTATTATCCACCTCTGTCGGGATTATGGTATTCCTTTCGGGAATGGCAAATGGGGGAACACTCAACTTTTGTCGGTTTAGCTAACTATTTACGGATGTTTCGGGATGAAAACCTGATAAAAGCGTGGTTTAATGTGGCCTATCTAACAATAGCCAATATACTATTTAAAGGTTTGTTAGGGCCACTAATCTTGGCGGAGCTGATTTTTTTTCTTAAAAGTAAAAAATGGGCCGGTTTTTACCGTAATGTACTGGTTTTTTTAATGGTGATGCCGACAGTAGCTGCTTTGTTGATTTGGCGTAATTGGTTCCTGTGGGATGGATTACTGAATAATATCTTGAAAAGCATTGGGTTACCAAACTTAGCGCATACATGGATTGCTGAACCGGGGACATCGTTGTTTGCCCTTTTTTTGGCCGGTTTTCCATGGGTCTCCACGATTGCAGTGCTAACGTTAACTTCGGGGTTAATGACTATACCTGGTGAATTAATGGAGAGTGCCCGACTGGATGGCGCATCCTGGTGGCGTCAAATCATTAACCTTCATTTACCGTTAATTCGAGGGCCGATTAAATTGACATTGGTAATGACCGCGTTATTTGGTTTGCAGGATTTTATGGGCCCGATGTTGCTGACCCGGGGTGGTCCCTTTAGTACCAGTACTTTACCAGGTTTAGAAATGTTTAACCAGCTGGTTGTGTATATGAATTCGGGATATGCCTGCGCTATCGGAATCACGATTGCCTTCGTAATCATGGTAGTGACGATCCTGATTAATAAACTCCTGCCAACCGATGTTTGAAGTATTATAATCGATCATATTAAAAGAAAGGGTGTCTACAATGGCTGCTTCAATCGGAGAAACCGCTAGCCCACATTATAAAATTGGAATTGAATGGTTAAAACATCTAACGATTATCATCTTATTGGCGCTCTCGCTGTTAACAATCATTGTTGCCATTTTTGTGGCCGGTAAAGATGTGTTTCAATATCAAAACAACCAATACAACCTGGCGTTCCCTTACCACTGGGAAAATTACCAAGATGCATTTAAATATTTATTCCCTTTCGTATGGAACAGTGTTTTGGCGGTGGCCACTACGACGCTATTATCTTTGTTGCTTGGCTCCTGGTGTGGCTTTGTCTTTGCCAGGATGCGGTTTAAATTCCGTAGCCCCCTTTACTACTTGATAATTGCTTTGTTAATGATTCCTTCTCCATTATCATTCGTACCTCAGTACTTATGGATCAAACAACTAGGTATGATCAATACCCCTTTAGCCGTGATCATACCCTGGACTGCTTTTTGGCAAGTGTTAGGAGTATTATGGATGAGGACTACACTTGAAGACCAAGAAGAAGCGATGTTTGAGGCTGCCCGGATTGATGGTGCTTCAGTTTGGAAACAATTTTGGTACATTTCATTGCCATTGGCACGCCCGGTCTTGTTCACACTGGGTGTCTGGATTATTTCAGGTTCCTGGAATGATTATGTTTGGCCCAGTATTGCGATTACCGAACCTTCTAAAATAATGCTATCGGTAGCCCTCCGCGGCTATATGAACCAGGCTACCACCGCAGCCGGAATGAGCGGCAATTTGGGACCGTCTTATGCAGGGGCTCTAATCGCCAGTTTGCCCTTGTTTGTAGTAGTCTTATTCGTTGGTAAACAGTTTGTCGAAGGTCTAGTATCCGGATCGGTTAAATTGTAAGATGGTGGTCAAAGTAATGTCGAAATCAGCCCGGTTTCCAACAGAATAAAGCAGGAGGTGATATGCTAATTGTAACTGGTGGTATAATTTGAGTTCCTTAATCAATATTGAGATAGGAGTGAAAGACTATGAAGTTTAAATCGTCGCGTAGGTTTTTTCTAGTAGTTATGTTACTGTTGGTAGGCATAGCCGGTTTTGCCGTTGTTCATGGCGCACCGGCGGTGAAAGAAATTACCTTTGGTATCACCGACCCGAATTTGATGCCCAGTCCATCGATGGGAAAAAGCCCTTCCAACCCATTTCCGCACAATGCGATTTTGAAAGTGATCGCCAGCTGGGAAAAGGCTCATCCGGGTTATAAAATTAAAATTGTCGACTTAACCAAAACCATAACCGGTGATGAGTCTGAGGCTGAGCAAGCTAATCAGTTTATTGCGATGATTAAAGGCGGCACGCTACCGGATATAGTAGATGGCAGGGTGAACTTTGTCCGGGTGCCGGAATATTGGACTAATGGTACAATTATTCGGATGGATGATTACCTGAAAAAACCGACGCCTTATTCGAAAGGGGTAGCCTGGGAAAACACCTACAAGTTTATTGTAAAGGATGACGGTCAAGTACCGGGAATCAGCGGTCGGTTTACGATTCCTTATCGAATGTATACTGTTTTCTGGCTATATAATGTTGATCTGTTCAAAAAATATGGTTGGAAAGTGCCGCAAACTCATGAGGATTTACTGGGCTTGTTTAAAAAGGCCAAGCGGGTTGGTTTGGACGGCGGATTTGTCTCGGCCTCTTCTCCCGATCGCGATCATTGGATGCATAACATTTATGGGCAGGGTTTAAGTATGAAGCTGGTAAAACCATGGTGTTCACCGGAAGTAGCGGAGAAGCTTCAACCCGCATTGGATTTGCCACAGGAGTACCTGGTTAGGGCGGTTCAAAAAGGCTTATTGAAGTGGGAAAAAGGTGGCATTTTAGCTGAGTCCGCCCGTCTTGTCAAGGAGATGAGTGAATATTTACCCCAAGGTTATATGGGAATGGATAATAATCAAATAACCGCGATATTCAGAAAAGGCCGAGTGCCGATGATGATCGACGGCACTTGGGACTTACCCGCTACTATGAATGATCCGGCCGTTAAGTTTCAAGTAGGGAGTTTTTCTTTCCCGGTATTGACTGCTAAGAATACGCCACTCGCCGGTAAGGCGCCGATTATGCCCAACCAGTGGGCTGATAACCAGCAG
The DNA here is from genome assembly GCA_003501365.1 of Bacillota bacterium. Taxonomy (GTDB): domain Bacteria; phylum Bacillota; class UBA4882; order UBA8346; family UBA8346; genus UBA8346. Next base: position 53,235 of record DNPP01000050.1, on the reverse strand, counting down.
GGTTTTTATTTGATGGGCTCCGCCAAACAACATGGTGTATTCACCCAAGCGGTAGATTTCGCACAATTCCTTACTTCGCCCGAAGTTGATAATGCAATATGTTCCCCAGTGTTGGATTTACCCGCTATTAAAGGGGCAAAGGAACCGGTGCTCTTTAAAAACCTTACTTTGAAACGAGTATATATGGGTAAAGATGATATGGAAATTACACCGTATCTATTCTTGGGTCCGGAGTATGCCAAGATTTATCAGGATGAATGGAATAAGTACTCACTGGGGATGCAGACACTGGATCAGCTGATTGCAAAAATGCAGAAAGCTTTGGAAGAACAAGCCAACCTGGTACTGCAAAACAATCAAAAACTGGAAGATAAAACATTGCGTTGGGATACCAGCAAGTGGTAACCGGTAATTTGCAAAGCGTTCGAAAATTAATGAATCATGAATGCAACCGGACGAGGCCGATAAGCGGCCTCGTTTCACCATGCCATCGTTTATTGGTTTATTTATGGGAAAATAGTGGCCTCAGGTTTGATTATGGGGCACAAATAGGATTAAGCGTATTTGACAGAAAAATCGATGTTTTGAATAAGAGGTGAAGCAGGTATGGTTCATGTAGGTCACTCTTGGCGGGCTTGGCGGCAAGTAAATTTGCGAGGTTATACGGTGCGCATCGCCCTGGCGATGGTCATCCTGGTTGGAACAACTACAATAGCTTTAGGCCTATTAATGACCCAACGCCTGAGTGATCAAATTGTGGCCGATATGATTCAATCGGATCAAAGCCAGTTAGCTGCTTTTAATACCACATTTACCGGTTACCTTGAAACAATTGCCAGCCGGCTACAGGGTTTATCCGGATTTCTCTGGTACCAACGGAATGAAAATATGGGTGCGGCGGATACTTTGCAGGATTTTACCGAGGAGATGCGGGGAAGGGGTGTCCAATGCACTTATGCTTTGTTGGCTACCGGTCAACTGGTGACCAACCATGCAATAAGTGAGGCGGAAATTAATCGGCGCGGTTGGGTCCGGACTTATAACCGGAGAGGTCTGGGGGATGAGATCCTTGGAACGCCATTTGGAACCGAGACCTTTTTTCTAGAAAAACCGTTAGTACGCTGGAGATTTACAACCAGTTTACCATTATTGGTCGTGACGGTACATAACGGGCACCCTGCGGGGGTGATTGGAGCCGATATTGATGCTCATGTTTTAGTGTATTATTTAAGCCGCAAATTGTTTGGTACTCCTCCCCCGATATTTAGTGTTTATGATACCGGCGGCCATTTCCTTTTTTCCACGAATACCACTGAGTTGATTGCTCCGCTCACGGATTGCCGGCGGTCGAACCCGGTTTTGGCTGAAGCTTTAAAACATCAAGATCAAAATGCCGGGTCAAAAATCATATCAGTCTTCGGCCGCAAAATCCTTAGGGTTTGGGTCCGGGAACCTCATCTGGGGTGGATTGTAATCAAAGATCGTGACTGGGCGGTAATGGTACAGCCTGCAATTAGTTACCGCAACAATCTGCTCCTGATTACCGCCATTTTTTTATTGATGGCAGTGCTCGCTGCCGTAATTTTGGCTCGTAGTCTTGGCTCTCCTGTACATCAAATGGCGGAAGTGGCTCAACGTCTGGCCAACGGCGACTTTTCCATCACACCCAATGTAAACGTCCATGGCGAGTTGGGGGAGATCAGTCGGATTTTACAACGAGTGGCCAGAGGGATGCAAGAACTACTGGGGAAGATGGGAGACTCAATAGGTGAAGGTACTACGGGAAGGGTCTTCGGCGTACCTTCAACTTTTGAGAGTACTTCGTCTCTGGAACAAAGTTTCACCTTGCTTTCACAGCGAGTGGCCGACTTGAGCCGGGCATTGGAGAGCGCCCGGGTCCGGCAGCGGGAAGAAGAATTGCGGGCGTTGCAAGCGCAGATTAACCCGCATTTCCTTTACAATACCTTATCGGCTATCCGCTGGCAGGCGCTGGATTTGCAGGCTGCTACGATTGTTTCAATGGTGGATGCGCTGTCCCGCTTTTATCGTCTCTCGCTAAATAAAGGGAATGAGTTTTTAACCGTCGAGGATGAAATTAACCTGATCAAAGCTTATTGTGAGATTCAACAATTCCGTTTTCAAGGTAAGTTTGCAATCATCTATGAACTCCAGCCGGCAGCACTTGGGTTACGGACAATTAAATTGATTCTGCAACCTCTGGTGGAAAATGTATTTTGTCATGCCGTCACTGGCATCTCCCGAGTTATATGTATCCGGATTACTGCTGCCCGGCAGGGGGAATTTTTAATTTTGGCGGTAACCGATGATGGTTGCGGCATGTCTTCCGAATATGTCGATACGGTTATGTCCGGTCAGATACAAGCTACCGACAGCCGGGGGTACGGCTTGCGAAATGTGCACGACCGGATTCAGCTATATTACGGAAATGAATATGGTTTGCGGGTAGATACCGCTCCTGAAAAGGGAACCAGGGTTGAGGTAAGGATTCCAGTCCAATCGGTAGAGGAAAACTGAAATGGGGGTGAAAGCGGTGATCCGGGTATTGATAGTGGATGACGAATGGATGGAACGGCAAGGAATACGTAATCACATGGATTGGGCAGCTATGGGAATGAAAGTGGTCGGCGAGGCGGAGGACGGTGTACAGGGATTAACTCTGGCGCAACAGCTAAAACCGGATATCGTGGTTACTGATGTTCGGATGCCCAACTTGGATGGTATCAAGATGGGGCAAGCTTTGCGGGAGCAAATTCCGCAAGTTCAAATCATTATTGTCAGTGGTTACGATGATTTTGAGTATGCCCGTTCCGCTATGGGTATCGGTGCCTGTGGTTATCTGCTCAAACCGGTCGATCTTGAAGAATTTCGGAAAATCCTGTTGAATGCAACAGAACGTTGTTTTCAAGAAGAAAAACGGCAGGCAGCGGAAGCGAAAATTCGTTCACAACTGGCACAGGCCATACCCCGTTTGCGTGAGCAATTCATTACCGAATTGGCGTTAGGTGCGGCAACAAAGCCGGAAGATTTGTTGAGCTTTATGGAGTTATTGGGTTTGCCGGTTGAAAGCTTAGTTTATGTACCAATCATGGTCGCGATTGAAACGAATCCCCGGATAGTAACCAGCCATAATAACGAGCAAACTCCGATACTTGAGTTAACCATTCAACGATGCCTCATGGAAACTTTGGAAGAGGAGAAGAACTGCTGGGTAGGACGTAGCGGCGTCGGGGGATTGGCATTGTTAGTATTGTTGCCGGTGGATCCAAAACCCGAAATCTGGCAGGAAGTTACCGCGCAAATGATTGAGGGACTCCGGATCAAGGTTGCTTTATGGAATGAAGTTCGGTTGACAGCGGGGGTTGCGGAACCGGTACGACAGATAACCGAAGTACCCGCCGGTTTTCGTCGGGCAGTCCGGGCCTTGGAATACCATGTAAAACTGGGGCGGGGTCAAACGATTTTTGCAACGGATGTAGAATGGACCGAACCGATTGATCCGCTGGATCTCGAACCATTGACTAACAAAGTGATGCAGGCATTGCGCCTGGGAGACAAGGAGGTTGCCTGCCGGGAAACCCGGGAGTTACTCGATTTTGTTGCCAAATACCGTCCCTTGACCAGCCGTTATGCTCAGAGCGTTTGTGTAGGACTGCTTACCGAAATATCGCGGGACTTATACGAGTGGAGCAGCGACCTGGCAAATGATCCGGAAGAATCGGGACCTCTATGGGAACCTTTGTTGAACTTCGATACAATTGACGATTTGACTACCTGGATGGAAGGGATTATCGGAAATCTGACGGAACGGGTTGGAAACCGACATCAGCACAAAAACCGGTGGGTGTTGGATACGACTTGCCAATTTATTGCGGAAAACTACGCCCGGACGATTTCGGTTCAGGATATTGCCGAGTATGTTCATCTAACCCCCAATTATCTGAGCTCCATTTTCAAAGCGGAAATGGGGGTTAAGCTGGTAGATTATTTGACCGAAGTCCGGATTGAGCGTGCCAAAAAACTATTAAACACTACAACAGCCAGGATTTATGAGATAGCCGAGGCAGTAGGTTTCCCCAACGATTCTTATTTTGGCACCGTATTTAAGCGGCATGTGGGGGTTACACCGGCAGAGTTTCGGGGAAATAGCCCGCTAGTTGTTAAAAACTATCAATAATTTCAAGTAGGAGGGGATGGGTGAATGGTAAAAAAGTATGATATTGCAGCATATGTATGGCCTGCATATACAGGGGATGAAATCAGGACTAGGATATTTTGGCCGGAAGGAATGGGAGAATGGCAGTCTGTTAAGAATGCAGTCAAAAAGTTTCCCGAACATAATTGGCCAAGAAAACCTTTATGGGGGTACGTAAATGAAGCAGATCCTTACGTAATGGAAATGCAGATCGATGCAGCAGCTGACCATGGTGTAAATATATTCATTTATGACTGGTACTGGTATGATAAACGGCCTTTCCTTGAAAATTGTCTGAATGATGGTTATCTCAAGGCCAAAAACAACGATCGAGTTAAATTCTACCTCATGTGGGCCAATCATAATGTTAACTATACCTGGGATATCCGCAATGCTCATTTGCAGGATAGCATGATTTGGGACGCAGTTGTTGACCGCAGTGAATTTGAGAAAATAGCCAACAGGCTTATTGAAAGGTACTTTAAGCATCCCTCATATTACAAAATAGATGGTAAGCCCGTATTTATGATCTACGACCTGGCAAATCTGATGAAGGGTTTAGGGGGAGCGGATGCTACAAGAGCTGCCTTCGAGTGGTTCAGAGGCCAGGCTGTTAAAGCAGGGTTACCCGGATTGCATCTGCAGATGACTCTGTGGGGGGAGATGAGTTTTAACCTCAGTGGTGTGGATGATGGTATGAAGGCTACTACCGACCAAATTATTAAACTTGTCGGATTTGATAGTATGACCCATTATCAGTTTGTACATTTTACAGATATCGACCGAGATTACCAGGAGATAATTCCTGATGTTCTAAAAGAATGGGCACGGATTGAGAACTCTTACGACATGATGTACTTTCCTCATATTTCGATAGGTTGGGACAACAATCCCCGGTTTATGGAGTTTCGCAAAGGAATTGTTAAAAACAATACACCCGAGAATGTGCAGTTAGCTTTTGAAAAAGCCAAAATGTTTATCGATGCTCATCCTGGTCAGCCTCCGCTTATAACAATAAACAGTTGGAATGAATGGACCGAAACCAGTTATTTGGAACCGGACGATCTGAATGGTTATGGTTATCTGGAAGCAATAAAGAAGGTTTTTTGTGAAGAAGAATAAAGACATAATATTTTTTGTAACTCATCCACTATTGCCATTGATGAATATATTTTGAGGATAAATTCTTGCTGCCATTCTTTGGACAAAGAGAAGAACCGAGGTTCTATTGAACTTTTTCGGTTTTTTTTAGAATGATATCTAGTTTATGTGGGGAAACGTGAACAACTGAAAAAAATACCCTAAACCCGAATTTTTTCGTCTTTTTTATCAGCTTTGGCAAGCAGTAAGATAAGATTACAGAACTCAATAAAATCAAATAAAAATGGGGGTGATATCTTCAAAATCTAAGGTAAATATTTTACATCATTAGCAGAATGGCATAACAACCTAAATTTATAGTTTAAAGGAGGTGATTTTTGATGTTAAAAAGGTTTTTGGGTTTCTTCCTGGTACTTTTGATGGTGGTAAGTTTTTGGGGGGTCTGTCAATCTCCGGTTGCCCAAGCGGCTGCTAATCCACAGATCAACGCTAGTCCAACACTGCCTCAGGATGATGTATTATTGTATACTCATAATGTACTGAATTATGGCGCTGTAGCCGATGGTAGCACGGATAATACGGCGGCATTTCAGGCTGCCATCGATGATGCCTACGCTGGCGGCGGAGGCATTGTTTATGCGCCTGCGGGTCAATACAAGTTCACCGGTAACTTGATTTTAAAAAGAAAGGTTACCTTACGGGGAGAATGGCGGAATCCGGATACTACTCCAGCTGCTGCGGGCACTATTCTTATGTCCTATGCGAATATGGACAATGAAAGTGGAACAAGTTTTATTACAGTTTGCTCCAATGCAGGAGTGAAGGATCTCAGCATTTGGTACCCGGAGCAGAGTTTCAGCATTGTGCATGCATATCCTTGGACAATTAGCGATGGAACTTATGACTCCGATGATTCATACCATCATGGTTTAAGTATTCAGAATGTAACCTTGTATAACTCATATAAAGGTATTTTTACCGGAAATGTTTCTTACTCCCAGGAACCGCGTTTGATTAACATTTACGGTACATACTTAAAATATGGGTTGGAAGCGACGAATTGCTATAATTTTGCTTCCTGCACGAATTTCTATGCTTCCTCAAAATATTGGATCAATTCAGGACTTACCGGAGCGCCTTCAGCCAGCGCTGATCAGTCGACCCTGAAAACTTACATGCGGGCAAACCTCACAGCGATATATACACTCACGCATGTAGACGGCTATATGTTTTATAACACCAATGTTGAAGATGCTAATGTTGGGATATATGGGAATGGATATTGGTGCTATTATTACAACTCGAATCTGACCAATGTCAATAAAGGTGTCTATATCGACGGTTCGGGTACCAGTGACAGTAGCGTAGCACAGCAGTTTATTAGCGGAAATATAAGCGTCTTAGTCGGCGCCGGACATTATGGAATCGAAATCCCCAACACGTCTCAGGTGGATATCATTGGTGTTACCATCGGTGGAGCTCCTGAAATCGGAGTTTACGGTCATAACGGAGCCAAATTGAATCTAAATCAGATGACCTTCTCCGCCTGGTCGGGATATGCCATCAAATCCAGCGGCACCAGTTTACAAGTTTTGGATTCGAAATTCAATCAATCCGGAACGCATATCTATCTTGACTCATCGAATGTATCCGCTGCCATACTCGGCAACACTTGGACTGGTACCCGAACCATTACCAATAACTGTACCGGAACTGTAAACATTGATGATACAACCTTGGGTTTGCCGCAATTTTCAACCTATAATACAGGTTACACGACAATACCTCAACGGAAACCGGCAAATCCGGGAAACTTCTACAATATTATCACCTATGGAGCAGTAAGCGGTGGAAATACTGACTGTACAACTGCAATCCAAGACGCATTGAATGCGGCTTCCAGCGCCGGCGGGGGCACCGTATTTGTACCGGCCGGCTACTGGTTGGTATCCGGTACTTTAACAATCCCTTCGGGCATTTATCTCAGGGGTATCGGTGAATCCGTCGGTTGTTGCGACAATAGAGGGTCAACCTTATTTCCAAGCAGTGGACAAGGGACTCCGGATGGTACAGCTTGTATAACGATGAGTGCCAACAGTGGCATCGTAGGTATAAGCTTCTATTATCCGAATATCGCCACAAGCAGGACAATTCAATATCCACCGGTAATCCGGGGTAACGGCTCAGGCCTTTATATCCGGAATATCTCAGTCGGCAATGCCTGGAGAGGTGTAGACCTTTATACCAACCGTTGCGATAATTTTGAGGTGTCAGGAGTCTGGGGCAATCCACGAGATTACGGCATCTATGTGGGTGGTGGCTCTCAAAACGGTAAGCTTGAAAATAACATGTTCGCCTGGACAGGAGATGCAGGAGAATCCACCACGACGGCATATCCAAACGGAGATACCAGATCTTATGCGGAAAGTGGCGGAGGAACCACTAGTACAGTGGGCAGACCATTTGTTTTTGCCAATTCGACTGGTATTGTAGGCTTCCAGAACTATGTTTTCTGTCCTAGAGGGGATACGAATGCTGCCCTCAAGTTTGTCAATAACGGAGGTGGACCAAATGGCCTAACGCTAATCCAGACTATCGCGGATCAAGCCCAAGGTTTTGAAGCTCAAGCCGGAAGTGACATTAATTTTTTGGGTATCAGCAATTCTTGGGGCGGAAATTGGACTGAAAGTACATTTACAGGAACAATTAATGTGTTTGGATATAATACCTCCTGTCTAGATGGATCAAGTGACGGTTTGGATGATAATTACATCTGGAACAGAGGCGGGACGGTCAATGTGGTTTGTGGAAGCTCAACATTGCGTCCGGGTAACACCGGGTTAAAATTTGATGCTGGAACTTCAGTGGTTGCTGGGCTCACAGTTTGTAATTCAAATAAAGGCCGGGACATTGTTTCTGCCGCTGCCGCCATAACCTCGGCCAAAGTTGTGGGTTGTGCCGCCTATGGCCCGATTACGGCAACGAATAATGCGGGCAGTAAACTTACGTTATCCAATAATATTGATTATTCGATAAGTCCTAATTCTTCAAATCTCGCCTTGAACAAGACCGTCACCGCATCAAGCTCAGTCGAAAATTCCGATTGGGGTGCGGCAAAAGCAGTGGACGGACAGAGGTCGGCAATATCAGGGGCATATGGTTGGAGCAGCAATAACAGTACTTCAAGCAACCATACCGAATGGATCGA
>DNPP01000050.1:0-44419 GCA_003501365.1 Bacillota bacterium | reverse complement strand
CGGCAAGTTCAATCAGTAGGGTTGATCTTTATCCCAGAAACGATTCGCCTAATACCGGTTATGGGTTCCCCATCGACTTTACCATCCAAATCTCGACCGATAATACCAATTGGACGACGATGGTGACCAAAACCGGTTATGCCTTACCGGCGGGAACGGTACAAAGCTTTACTTTTACCGCGACCAACGCCAGGTATGTGAAGGTGAACGGCACCAATCTAAGACAAAACCCGAGTGACGGGAATTTGTACCGGATGCAGTTTGCCGAGTTTGAAGTTTACGGTTCCAATAAAGCACTAAATGAGACTGTTACCACATCCAGTTCAGTCGAAAATTCCGATTGGGGGACGGCGAAAGCGGTTGACGGACAAAGGTCATCCGTTTCGGGAGCCTATGGCTGGAGCAGCAATAACAGTACTCCAAGCAACCATACCGAATGGATCGAAGTGGATTTAGGATCGGCAAGTTCAATCAGTAGGGTTGACCTTTATCCCAGAAACGATTCGCCCAATACCGGTTATGGGTTCCCCATCGACTTTACCATCCAAATCTCCACCGATAATACCAATTGGACAACGGTGGTGACCAAAACCGGGTATAGCTTGCCGACAGGAACGGTACAAAGCTTTACTTTTACCGCGACTAACGCCAGGTATATGAAGGTCAATGGTACCAATCTAAGACAAAACCCGAATGACGGGAATTTGTACCGGATGCAATTTGCCGAGGTTGAAGTCTATTAAGATGTAAAAGTCGATTATGGAAAAGATGGCAGGAGTGAATACCGAAAAATGTTTGCCTGCCATCTGTTTTTGTTCAGAATTAAGCAATGATTTTAACAATATTTGTGCAAGGTTGAGGCGTCGATAGCAATGTTTAAAGAAGATTTCAGCAGTAATCTAAACCAATGGCAAAATACAACGAATGCTACCATCAATAATGGGAAACTGGTACTTACGGACAATGAGAACATGAGAAGCATTGCCGGATCGAACTGGACAGACTATATTATTGATGCGGATGTCAGCTTTAATAACGGTGGTGCTGCCGGTGTTGTTTTTCGGAGTCAGGATGCGAATAATAGTAATTGCTATATGTGGCAGTTATCATTCGGAACCCTCCGGGTTCATAAAAGAGTCAATGGCGCATGGACCGCCATGAAGGAGGTTATCACGGCATCAGACTCGGATGTTCCTTTTCATGTAAGGATTGAGGCCATCGGATCAACAATTAAGACTTATATTGACGAAGTATTCGTTGATGTAACAGTAGATTCCACCTATAGCTCGGGGGGGATCGGTTTTAGAGAATATGGCTCAGAGTGGGGAGCCTTTGACAATATCCAGGTTCAAACTGCAGAGACCCCTCTTTTTACAGAGGACTTCAGTAATGGTTTAGGCAAATGGACGAACGCTCAAAATGTTACTATTACTAGCTCAGGAGCGCTCAGAGTGACCAACAATGAGAATATCCAAACGATTGATGGAATAACCTGGTCCGACTTTACCTTCGATATGGATGTAAATATCATTACGAATGCTGCGGGCGTTACATTCAGAAAAGTGGATAATAACAACTGTTATCTGTGGTTGTTTACCAGTGGAAATTTGACGATGTACAAAAAACTAAACGGCACTTTGACAATTATCAAGAGAGTTTCCTGCGGGGTCACGGTTAATACACTATTTCATACAACCATTGAAACATTTGGCCCAACCATCAAAACATTTGTCAATGGAAATTTGATTGATATTATAATGGATAATACATTGAGCAGCGGTAAAGCCGGGTTCCGGGAGCTTGGTACGGATACGGCGGATTTCGACAAACTACGGATCTTTGCCCGGAATCCGTTATTCTCAGAATATTTTGACGACAATTTGGTACTGTGGAATAATACTGCAAATGCTACGATTAGCGGTGGCCGACTATCGCTGATCAATAATGAAACTTTTAGGACGACGTTGGGGACGGATTGGACCAATTTTAGCTTGGATGTGGATATAATAATTACGAATACCGCAGCAGGAATTACGTTTCGGTGTTTAGATAATCATAACTATTATATGTGGCAGCTGGTTAGCGGCAAATTGAGACCGCACAAAAATGTAAATGGTGTTTGGACAGTGATTAAGGAAGTCAATTGTCCGATCAATGTAAACACAACTTATCATCTGACCATTGAAACAGTTGGTTATACAATTAAAACCTATCTTAATGCTAATTTAATTGACACCACGATCGATCGAACCTTTGCCGGGGGGACGGTCGGATTTCGAGAATACTCCACCGAATCAGCGATATTTGACAATTTAGTCGTTACATCGAAACCGCTCCCCTATAATACCTGGAAAAAGGTTATGCCTCTTGGCGACTCAATTACTTATGGTGAAAGTTATGGCAGTAGCAACAATGGCGCTACCAAAGGCGGCTATCGTCACAAGCTTTGGCAGGATCTTAATGCCAATAATCTAGATGTCATTTTCGTGGGTTCGGTACCTGGCGGTCCAACCGCACTTCCGTATAAATCTTGTGAAGGCCACGGCGGATGGCGGGCGGATCAATTCTCAACTCATATCAATCAATGGATGAGCCTTTATCAACCGGATATCGTTCTTCTGCAAACCGGAACGAACAACATTTTGCAAGGATGGGCAAATCAAGATTCAATCAATTCATTAAGTGTTTTAATTGACCAGATATGTGCAAAATTACCGGGTGGCGGTAGATTATGTGTAGCGACGATTACGCCTTTGAGTGATGCGAATAATAATAGCCAGGTCAATGATTATAACGCTCAAGTTGTAAGCTTGGTCTCCAGTAAAGCGTCCGGGGGCAAGCCGGTCACTCTCGTGGATATCAATTCGTCAATTACAACCGCTGATCTCAGTGAAGGCGTTCATCCCAATGCTACCGGATACGCCAAAATGGGTGATTGTTGGTTTAGCGCTGTTGATTGGCAGGGTTCGGGACATCAAGTTTAAGCGATTAGGAATAAAAGGAATTCTAATTTCCGTTCAGAAATCTATAGGAAACCCTCTTTTGAAAGCCGGGATCACGATTGATAAAATGGTTTAATAATCTAAATATTCAAATCAAGCTGGTCATCACTTACTCTGGCTTGATTCTGTTGCCGCTTTTGATATTAGGGGTGATTTCTTATTACATATCCGCCGGGACAATTGAAACGCAAGCCATTCAATTTAGTAATAAAATTGTCAGTCAGATCAATCGCAACCTGGATTACAACATCAAAGAAATGGAACGGATTTCGCTAACACCGTTCTCAGACCCCGATGTGCAAATGGTGTTACGAAAGTCGGCCTATCATAACGACTTAGAGAAGCTGCGCGATCGCCAAATCATGGATAAAACTCTCTTTAATCTGATTACTTTACGCCCGGATATCATGGGAATTTATATATTCCCGCAACATTCCTCAAGTAACCAGGAAGTTTATTACCGGACCAACGGGTATAGCATGAGAGACGATTACGATCTCACTAAGGAATTGTGGTATCCGTTAGTTCTTTGGGCGGATGGCAAAAAGGTGCTTCTCAGCACCCACTATGAAACTCAACCCATCCACAGTCCTCGTAAAGTGTTTTCGCTGGCGCGGCAGATTAAGGATGTTGATCATTACCAAAATTTAGGATTTATTTTAATTGATGCCAACTTAAAAATTATTCAGGAGATTTGTGAAAATTCTAATTTTGGTCAAAATGGTAAAATTATGATTGTCGATCAACACGGCAACATTGTCTATCATACCGATGAAACCAAAATCGGCGCCAAACTTGAACCAAAGTTTCAGCAGTTTTTAAGTAACCAAAATATCAACCGGATGCTAAAAATCGCTGGGGAAAAAATGCTGGTATCTTCAGCAGTTTCCGCTTATACGCATTGGACGGTTATTGGGATGATCCCGCTGGCAGAGTTAAATCGAAGCACTATTTTAATCCGGAATATTACCATCTTTATCGGTTTAATTTGCCTGTTGTTAGGAGTTATTGTTTCGATTTTTATCGCCAAAGGGATTTCCAATCCCATCCGGAAGCTGCAACGCTTGATGAGCCAAGCTGAGCAGGGTAACTTTAATCTCCAAATGAAACTGGATCATCAGGATGAAATTGGACAACTGACCCATAGTTTCAATATCATGATTACCAAGATCAAAGAGTTAATTAATACTGTTTATGACGCCCAATTGGTCAAGAAAGAAGCGGAGCTGGCAGCTTTACAAAGTCAAATTAACCCGCATTTCTTATATAACACCTTGGAAGTGATCCGGGGTATTGCGATGACCAACAAAATAACCAGTATCGTTGATATTTCAAAGTCGCTCGCCAAATTATTCCGCTATAGTATTCACAAAGAAATGGAATATGTGACATTAGCGGAGGAAATTGCCCATGTCAAAAATTATCTCACCATTCAAAAATATCGTTATGGTGATAAAATTGAAGTGATTTATCAAATCGACGAACAGATCTTGAAACAAAAGAGTATCAAATTAATCTTACAACCTTTGGTGGAAAATGCAATTTATCATGGTCTGGAAACCAAGATTGGTAAAGGCAGAATCGAGATCAGCGGCTATCAGGAAGCTCAAGATATCTTGATCAAAATTAGGGATGACGGGTTAGGTATGTCCCGGGAGCAACTCGACAGTCTATCCCAAGCGATGAACAGTGATCAGAAATGGATCAATGACAGCAAGCAAACTAATTTGGGAATCGGGGTTATGAATGTGAATTCCCGGATTAAACTCCATTATGGGAATAACTACAGTTTAAAAATCGAAAGCGAACCGAACAAAGGAACTACAGTGATCATCAGAATACCGGCTCTGGTGTAATGGGGTGAATGAAATGTTTAACGTGGTCATCATTGACGATGAGGAATGGATTCGGCAATTAATTAAAGGGTTGATTCCCTGGGATGCTCTGGAGATGAAAGTTTGCGGGGAAGCGGCGAGTGGCATAGACGGGCTGGAATTATGCCGTAAAGTGCGGCCGGATATTATTTTGACGGATATCCGGATGCCGGGAATGGACGGATTGAAGTTGTTGGAAACATTGGCGCAAGATTCACCCGCTGCCAAAGTCATTATGATCAGTGGTTATGATGAATTCTCCTATGCCCAACAGGCATTAAAATCCGGTGCTTTCGATTACATATTGAAACCGGTTGAAGAAACAGATTTGGTAGCAATTTTGAACAAAGCGAAAGAAAAGATTCAAAAAGAAAAAAAAGCCCAGACCAATCTGGAGCGATTGAAACAAGAAATAACCAAGCTTGGACAGGGGATATCTACCCAACAGCCGGAGGCAGAGTACCCATCGAACAACCTGGTGATCCGAAAAGCTTTAGCCCATATTCAACAGTGCTTTAATACGGAATTGACCTTGGAAGAGGTCGCCGCGACGGCATTCATCAATCCTACTTATTTTTCCGAGCTTTTTAAACAAGAGGTAGGCACGGGATTTGCGGAATATATTACCGAAATCCGGGTTGAAAAGGCCAAAGCGTTACTGAAGATCCCGGAATTAAAGATCGTTGAAATTGCCGGTATGGTTGGCTATCGGGATGCTAATTATTTTGCCAAGGTTTTTAAGAAATGGATAGGATTGACTCCCAGTGAATTCCGGGAGCAGAAATGAAAATCCGAAAAAAATACGGCAAATCCGAAATTCCTCTTCTTCCTGACAAGCCGCCACAGGTAGTAAGATGATATTGCAGGTCGAAGTAACGAAACAGGGAGGAAAAAATGAAAAAAACGTCGCTTTTTTTAGTGTCAACTCTTATTTTATGCATCTTACTCGGCGGGATGGTCTGGGGAGCCGACAAACCGGTGACTCTGAAGTTTTACCACTGGATAGGTACAGATGCTCAAGCGGCAGTCGCTGAGATTGATGCCAAGTTTATGAAGGAGAACCCGGATATTAGGGTGGAATTTGAATCGGCGCCGACCGATCAGTACCAAAATCTAATCAAAACCAAATTGGCCTCCGGGGATGCCCCGGATGTTTTCGGTGTACATCCCGGCACCGAAGTGAGAGATTACTCCAAAGCCGGCTATTTAATGGATTTATCGAAAGAACCGTATGTCAAGAATGTTATGGACGGTGCTTTACGAGTAACCAGGGGTGAAAACAGGAAAGTTTATTCTATACCCTGGGATATGAATGTCATTTCAGTAATCTATAACAGAAAAATCTTTACCAAATTGGGTTTAAAGGTTCCCACCAATTGGAACCAGTTTTTAGCGGCCTGTGAAAAGATTAAACGGGCGAAGATTTACCCGATGGCCTTAGGGAACAAGGATCTTTGGGTAACCCAGTTAATCCCTTATGCCATGGCCCCATCCATGATCTATGCCAAGAATCCGGAATTTGATGCCGATATGTACAACGGCAAAGTCAAGTTTAACGGGGCGGAATGGAAAGCTGTCATTGCCCGTTACCTGGAATTAAACAAAAAGGGTTATTTTCACCCGGGAGTACTCGGGACAACCTATGATCAGACGGTGCAATTAGTGGCGACTGAAAAGGCGGCCATGGTTGTTAACGGCAATTGGATTTTGGCTCCGATCCGGCAAGCCAACAAAGATTTGGACTTGGGGATGTTCCCTATGCCGGCGGTGAATGCCGGAGAAGATCCTACGATTTCCTCAGCAGTCGGCACTACAACCGCTATTTCCGCCAAAACCCCTTACCCGGAGCAAGCCAAGAAATTTATGGAGTTTTGGATGCGTCCGGACAATATGACATTATATCTGAAAGATAAAAAAGCGTTTTCAACCCTCAAGGGAGTCACGGTAGACTTTGATCCGGCAGCCAAAGAGCTGGCTCCTTATCTTACCAAAGGTAAAACCTATCCCTTCCTTGATCAAAGCTGGCCCAACGGAGTTCAGGATGTCTTCCTAAAGGGATATCAGGAATTATTCGCCGGGCAGTCGGTGGAAAAGGTTTTAAGTGATGTCGATAAGGAATGGGCCGACCGCACCAAGAAATAACCGGTTTTTGAAAAGCATTTGGGGGCCTTCCTTCAAATGCTTTTCTTTCAAAGATATTGACTGAAAAGGTGATTATCATGGAACAACTACCCGGCTTACGAAAAAATCAGAATTTTATTTCATTACTTTTTTATGGTCCGGCTTTGGTGTTTGCGATTGTTTTTTTTATCTACCCGGTTGTAAGCAGTTTTTATTATAGTTTGACAAATTGGAACGGGCTGGCTCAAACGATTCATTTTACCGGTCTGGCTAATTTTCAGGAATTAATCAGGGATGATAAATTTTATGGGGGAATTCGGAATACTCTGCTCTATGCCTTTTTTGTCACAGTTATTCAGAATATCGCCGCCATAGCCCTGGCGATTGTTTTAAATACAAGTTTGAAGACAAAAAATATTTTACGGACGGTTTTTTTTGCACCGGCCATTTTAAGTGCATTGGTTGTCGGTTATGCTTGGTCCTTTATATATAATCCATTGTTCGGAGTCTTGAATTCTTTGCTCACGAATATTGGATTGGGGGGATGGGTTCAGGACTGGCTGGGTGACCCGCGCTTGGCCCTGGGAAGCTTAATCGTGGTCACCGTATGGCAGTTTACCGGATACGCTATGGTTATTTATTTAGCGGGGTTGCAGGGAATCCCCGAGGAGCTTTATGAAGCCGCCGCCATTGATGGCACAACCCCCTGGAAGAAATTTCGGCACATTACCTTTCCGCTGATTGCTCCGGCGTTTACCATCAATGTTTTATTGTCGGTGATCGGCACCATGAAGATTTTTGACTTGATATATGTCACCACCAATGGAGGCCCCGGCTATGCGACCGAAACGATGACTACGTTGCTATATCACCAGGCTTTTCAGACCAATCGGATGGGTTACGGCACGGCGATGGCGGTCGTACTTTTTCTAATCATCTTGGTCCTTTCTTTATTTCAACTGAAGACTCTGCGTAAAAGAGAGGTGGTTATGTAATGAGTACATCAGAAAGTTCAAGTTTCAAACCAAGATTGGTTTTAGGTGAAATCGGTATGCTCTTAATAGCATTGATAATTTTATTCCCACTGTATTTAATCATGATTACCGCTGTCAAATCCCCCAATGATATTGCCATGGCGCCTTTTGGATGGCCCAAAGCGTTTGTGTTCAAAAATTTTGCTCAGGCATGGCAAACCGGGCATTTTGATTGGGGTTTTCGTAATAGCGTTTTGATCACGGTTATTTCTATTACTTCAATTGTCTTTATCGGAGCATTGGCCGCCTATCCGCTGGCCCGAAAACCATCCCGCATAAATAACCTGGTTTACATTTTATTTATATCCTTAATCATGGTACCGTTTCAGATGGCGATGATCCCCTTATATAAATTAATTAAAGGTTTAGAATGGATTAATACTTTTAGGGCGGTTATTTGTATCAACATCGCTACATCCATGCCCTTTGTAATTTTTTTATACACCGGCTTCATGAAATCCATTCCCAAGGAGTTGGAGGAATCGGCGATTATCGATGGCTGCAATGAGTTTAAGATATTCTGGCGGATTGTTTTTCCCCTTTTAAAACCGGCAACTGCTACGGTAATTATTCTAAACACCCTGGGCATCTGGAACGATTTTTTAATGCCGATGTTATTTCTGCAGAAGGCGGAATATCGCACGATTCCAGTGGCCTTGTTTGCCTTTCAGGGACAATATAACAATAACTGGTCATTGCTTTTTGCAGCGATGACCCTGGCGATGATTCCCATGCTCATTATGTTCCTCATCTTGCAGAAAAATTTTATCAAAGGAATAACCGCTGGGTCGGTGAAGGGATAGTGGGGTCGCTGGCAAACTTAAACGATCCCGTAACCGGGGAATAAAGATACTTATCGATAATATGCTCTGTTGAAGAAAGGGGATTCCGATATGTTATATCCAAGGAATAAAGAAGCAAGATTATCACTTGAACTCTTCAAGAGTCCAACCTCAGAATATCGAGGAACTCCATTTTGGGCTTGGAACTGTAAAATCGATCGGACAAAGATTGCTGACCAAGTGAAATATTTTAAGGAAATGGGGATGGGAGGGTACCATATCCATTGTAGAATTGGCCTTGATATTGAGTATTTAAGTGATGCATTTATGGACCTTGTTAAGACAGCACATAAAGCAGCCAAAGAAAATGACATGTTATGTTGGCTGTACGATGAAGATCGTTGGCCTTCCGGTTCTGCCGGGGGATATGTAACAAAAAATATCGAAAATAGAGCTAGATTTCTCATATTTAGTCCAAAGGAATATCGAGAAGGAGAAGCGCCGAAGAATGCACATCGAAGTCTTTTAGGGAAATATGAAGTGATGCTTAAAGATGGCTGCCTCGAAAAATATCGAAAACTAGCTGAAAAAGATGTGCCAAAAAAGGACGCAAAGCTCTGGTGGGCATACATAGAGATTGCTGGAGATAACCCATGGTTTAACAATCAAGCTTATGTAAATACGCTTGATCCCAATGCAATTAAAGAATTTATAAATATTACCCATGAAAGATATTATCAGGTTTTAGGCGAGGAATTTGGGAAGACAATACCGGCCATTTTTACGGATGAACCTCAATTTACCCATAAGGAATGTTTGGGATACGCAGACGAGGAAAAAGATATTAAGCTTCCCTTTACGGATGATTTTGAAGCAACCTTTGCAATAACCTATGGTGAGAGCTTACTTGAACACCTTCCGGAACTTTTCTGGGAACTTCCCGAGTCGAAAGTATCAGCCACAAGATATCGGTATCATGACCACTTAAGTGAAAGATTTGCGTCTGCTTTTGCCGATACTGTTGGAAACTGGTGTAAAGCGCATAATATTATGCTAACAGGTCATTTGATGGAAGAGCCTACTCTTTATTCACAAACAAGGGCTCTTGGCGATGCTATGCGTTCCTATCGCTCTTTTCAATTACCAGGAATTGATATGCTCTGTGATTGGAGAGAATTTTCCACTGCCAAGCAAGCCCAGAGCGTTTCGCATCAGTATGGATGTCCCGGTGTAATCAGTGAATTATACGGAGTAACGAATTGGGATTTTGATTTTAGAGGGCATAAGTTACAAGGTGACTGGCAAGCGGCACTTGGCGTGACCGTTCGAGTTCATCATCTTACCTGGATGTCCATGGAAGGCGAAGCAAAACGCGATTACCCGGCAAGTATTGGATATCAATCCCCCTGGTATAAGGAATATCCGCTTATTGAGAATCACTTTAGCAGGTTAAATACTGCCCTTACAAGAGGAAAAGCCAAGGTACGCGTGGGAGTAATCCATCCCATTGAATCCTATTGGTTACATTGGGGTCCTGAGGAGCAAACGTTTGAAAAAAGGGCAGAGCTTGAAACTAACTTTAGAAATATAATTAACTGGCTTTTATTTGGACTGATAGATTTTGATTTTATATCCGAAGCATTGCTGCCATCCGTTTCAAAGGTAGAAGAATCAGAGCACTTTAAGGTAGGAGAAATGGAGTATGAGGTTGTCCTGGTACCTGCCTGTGAGACCCTTCGCTCATCAACGGTAGAAAGACTTGAAGCTTTTAGAAAAGCCGGAGGAAAAGTGATTTTTGTCGGAGAAGTTGCTACGTATATCGATGCTAAAAAGTCTACCAGGGCAATAAAATTAGCCGAAGGCAGTGAAAAAATATTCTTTGCAAAAAGCAGTATTCTAAAGGCTATTAGGGATTATAGAGATGTGGAAATCAAAAAAGAGAATGGTTCTGCCGCCAGTAATTTATTTTATCAAATGCGGGAAGATGGTAAGAATAGATGGTTATTCATCTGTCATGTAAATAAGATGAATAACCCCGACATTGCTCGGGCCGAAACAATCAATATAGCGATCTGGGGAGGATGGAAGCCGACGGTTTTTGATTCGATGAGTGGACAAAGCTATCCTTACAAAGCTAAAGTTTCAAAAAATCAAACGATAATCGAATATCAATTTTCAGAGCATGACAGTCTTTTGTTATATCTTGAGCCAAGTGAATTGGATACTTATCCAGATGATCGAATTCAGTGTGAAGATAAATCGAAAGAAATGATACTGAAAGGTCCTGTGGCGGTGACACTCTCAGAACCGAATGTTCTTTTGCTGGATATGGCGGAGTATTCTTTTGACGGTGGGGAATGGCAAGCGAAGGAAGAAATACTTCGCATTGATAATTTGTTTAGAAAACAGCTTGGATATCCATTAAGAATGGAAGCCTTGGCTCAGCCATGGGTAAATCCGGATAATAAAGCGCCGGAGCATACGATTAGTTTACGATTCACGATTATGTCAGATATAGAAGTAAACAATCCTTGCCTGGCGCTTGAGAATGCAGAGGGTATTGAGATCATTGTAAACAATGTAAAGATACCTTCCCAAGCAACAGAATGGTATGTAGATAAATGTATTAACAAGGTGCCAATTCCATCTTTACCCAAGGGAAAGTCGGAGATTGTATTAAGAATTCCTTTTGGTAACAAGACCAATGCAGAGTGGTGCTATCTTCTAGGAGATTTTGGCGTGAAGGTAGCGGGAAGTCACACTAGGATTATTGAACCGGTGAGAAATTTATATTTTGGCGACTGGACGCAGCAAGGTTTACCTTTCTATGGAGGTAATGTTACTTATCACTGTGATATTGTCACTGAAGATTGTAACTGCAAAGTAGAAGTGCCGCAGTTTAGAAATCCCATACTCTCTCTATCTTTAGATGGAGAAGAGAAGGGAAAGATAGCTTTTGCCCCCTATAGATTGGAGTTAGGAAAAGTTAATGCCGGTAAACATATACTTGAAATAACTGCTTTTGGAAATCGGGTGAACACTTTTGGCGCGGTCCACAACTGCAATCATACAGTGGAATGGTTCGGACCGGATGCATGGAGAACTACCGGAAACAGTTGGGCTTACGAATATCAAGTAAAGCCCACGGGAATCTTAATAGGACCGAGAGTAGGAATGATATTATAATAGAATAAGTATCAGAACCAGAAGGCCATTGGTTGATAAAGCCCTTCTTAGCTTGTCAATGAGACTTAAACGCGGATTGATTCCGGAATTCATTGGGCGTCAAGCCGGTCAGTTTTTTAAACACTTTGTAAAAATATTTTTCATCGTGAAAACCGACCTTTTCACTGACGTCATAAACTTTGAAATTGGGGTCTAGCAAAAAATTCTTGGCTTTTTCAATTCTTATTTTTTGGAGGTAATTGGTGAAACTGATTCCCATTTTATTTTTAAAAAGCGAGCAAAAGTAGTTTGGATTCATGGAGACGCTATTAGCGACCAAGTTGAGGCAGAGATCCTTCGGATAGTTTTTTTCGACGAATTCAATAATGTAATGAATGGTATTATTGATAACATCGCTATAGCGTTTCATATTCCCGCTGATTAAGAGTAATTTTTGCAGCACATTGTTTTTTAAATCATCCATCCCTAACGATGATTCGAGAATACTTTGGACGTCGAACTCATCGATTTCATTGGCCGGATCGCCGGATTCCAATTTCAAGATATAAAAAAACAGATTACGGAGATGATCCAGCAGTTGACCGGTGGATAATTCATCCTGGCTCAGAATTTGTTGAAATAAATCATCGGTAGCCTTGAGAAGAGCTGTTCCTTTATCGCTACAACCATTGCAGACTAGTTTTGAAACCGACTCATAGTATAGAGTAGGGAAAGATTTAGCGTTCCCGGACTTTCGGTCCGTGAAGTAACAAAATACCTGAAATCCGGGATGGAAGATTCGCTGATTCAATGCATCCCTGGCCTGCCGACAACAAGTATTCAAACATCCCGGCTGTTCACATACTTTACTTATCCCCAGATATATTTGACCCGTACAAAGGGTGATAAGTTGATTCGCCGTTTCATAAATTTTTTCGACAATGTTCTGTTCGGGCTGGGTAAATTTCAATACGCAAATTTTATGATCATATTGGTTGTCAAAAATGAATAAAATTGCGGTAAAAGATGAAATACGTCGGGTAAGTTCATCGATGAAATTTTGAATTTGTTTAGGGTCTTTGGAAAAACTAGTGCAATCCAATACTAGAAACCGGCCGGTACCAAAATCTAGACCGGATTTGATAATTAAAGCGGCACATTCGTCAGGGAGATAGTTACCTTCGAGGATATCTTGGAATAAAATTCTTTGTAATTCATTGACTTGATTCATCAGGCTGTTCTTTTCCGCACAGATTTCAGACTCCTGGAGGTGTTCTTGGTTTAACCGGTCGATAATCAGCGACAACACCTTATGCAAGTCTGCTTTATTGACCGGTTTTAACAGATACTCTACCACACCATAACGAATTGCTTTTTGGGCATAATTGAATTCTTCATATCCGCTTAAAATAATTACCGGCGCCTTAATTTGCAATTCCCGGAGCCGTTGTAGAAACTCCAAACCATCCATTTTCGGCATTTTTAAATCGGTGATCACAATATCAGGTTGATGAATTTGGATTAGCTCCAGAGCTTCAACACCGTTGGCGGCTTCTTCGATTGGCATTAGGTTGAACCCGGTTTTTTGGATGATTTTTACCAAACCGTGGCGGATAATATCCTCATCTTCTATAATCAGCAGCTTATACACAGCGCCCTCCGTAATATCAGGTAATGGGAATTCGCACCGAAACCTTAGTCCCGCAATCGGGACCATTAGCGATTACCAGGCCGTAATCCATCCCGAAATATAGCTTAAGCCGTTTATTAACATTAGCTAGCCCGATTCCCTTTTGGTTGGTGCCGGGGATCTGCTCAGCAATATTTTCATTCAATACTTCCCGGATCTGCTTTAGCCTGTCCGCAGGGATTCCCTTACCGTAATCTCTGATATGGATCACAATATCATTGTGCCTTTCAGCGATGGCGATAAGAATGGTTATTCTATCTTCACGGTCTTTATAGCCATGGATGATACAATTTTCGACGAGCGGCTGGATTACCAGATTCGGCATGCTCCATTCATATAAAGTTTCATCAATTTGAAAATCTACCTGTAGCCGGTTGTTCAAGAGTAAGTTTTGAATCTTTAAATAATCCCGTACGTTCTCAATTTCGCGGCAAATTGTTACAAATTTACTACCGATGGAGGTGTTGTAGCGGATTAGGTTTCCCAGAGCGGTTAAGCCTTCGGAGAGTTCTTCCTCATCCCGGATCTCAGCCATCATTTTGAGAGTTTCCAGAGTATTGAAGATGAAATGAGGATTGATCTGCATTTGCAAAGCGTTAATGATTGCTTCTTTCTGGGCGATTTCCGCTTTATATACTTGATTGAATAACTCATTGATCTTGTCGGCCATAAGGTTGATATCGTCAGCCAGTTCATCAATTTCATCGCCTCCGGCGGCAGGTAGGCGGATCAGAAAGTCTCCTTGTTGAATTTTCCTGACGGCCTCAAGGATCCGTTTCACCCTTCGCAATAAAAAACCGGCAATCAGGTAGGCCAGAACCGATAATAAAATCAAACCGGCGGAAATGATTCCGATAAAGATATTGCGGGTGCGTACCAAAGGTTCCAGAATTTCGTTCAAGGGAACAATGCCAATCAGATAAGTGTCTAATTTATTGATTTTTTTAACGGCTGCAACATAAGTGATATGGTTCACCGTTACGCGTTCGGTATGTTCATTCAGGCGGATTCTTGCCAATAACTTGGCAGTTTTAAGCACATTGCCGGAGCGCTTACTTTCGGGTCCGGAGATAATGCTTTTTTGCCTGTCGGTGACCACAATATAGCCTGTTCGTCCGATAGGCTGAAGATTGATGGTGTTGAACAAATAATCCGGATTGATTTCAATTTCGAGGAAAGTCGGGGTTTGGCTTGAAAAGCCCTGTAGTTTGGTGAACATCGAATAGACTTGGGGTAAGGTGCCCGGTTTCTGATAGTGATATTTGCGGGGCTGGTGAATATTTTCCCAAAACAAGCCATTATTTTCAACCGCTCGGCGCATTGGGTCAAACCATAAATCGGCGGGATGACGGTTGTTCCATTCGATGAATTCGCCCTCCGGAATATTGTCGTCATCGGTTAGAAATCGGATACTGTTGATATTATTGTTCATGGAAGCCTGCCATGAAATGAGGGGAATGATATAGTTATTAGTAATGACGATTCTCTCAATATCATTGTAATAGTTATTGTCAAAATATTTATTGAAGATCGGGTTGGTGTCGAAGAATCGAGCCGCCTGTTCCAGCTGGTTCAGTTGGTTCTGTAAGCCGCTTTCCTCTTGAGAGAGCCGCTGCCCGACGATCTCCATGGAATTGCGGCTCACCGAGGTAATTACCTTATTAAAGAAATAGATACTGCTAATCGTAATCGGAATTGAAATGAGAACGATATACGAAAAAAGTAATTTGTTCCGAAAACTTAACCTTTTTAAAAAAGGTGCCTCAATCATTATGCCGCCTGCCCTCGCTGTCGACTGCTCATGTTACATGATGCAGCTACTTTTTTATCTTAATTTTAGGTTATCACGGAAGAAATCTTTTCGCAAGTGAAGTCGGGATATAACTGAGAATATTACACCAAAACTGAATTCAGTCAACTGTTTTTACTGGTTAAGCAGTTTATAATAATTTTGCAGGCCAAAAGTTGTTCTACAAACATTGGAGGTCACCAGGCTATGGGCATTATCGATCCTTATAGAAAAATCATGTTGGCGCCGGATAACGGTAGAAATATTCAGTGGATTCGTTTTAAGAATCAATTGACGTTACACATGATGGTTTGGCCGGGAATACTGTTTATGTTTATTTTCGTTTATATTCCCTTGGCGGGTTATATATTAGCGTTTCAAGATTATCAGATTACTTCCAGTATATTTCATTGTCCCTGGGTTGGTTTGAAACATTTCCAGGCGCTTTTTCAGGATAGCGATTTCTTCCTAGCAGTGCGAAATACCTTTGCGCTGGGTGGGTTGAAATTCATCGCCGGATTTTTTTTACCGCTCTTTTTTGCGCTGGTCCTCAATGAGATCCCGTTTTTAAGGCTGAAGAAAATAACCCAAACCGGCAGTTATCTGCCACATTTTCTTTCTTATGTAGTGATTGCAACCATTTGGATGGTATTTCTTGATTCCAAGGGAATGGTGAATGATATTTTATTAAGAACCGGGCTTTTAAAAAAACCCATCATGTTCCTGGCGGAATCGAAACTTTTCTGGGGGCTTGGTACCATTATTGAAGCCTGGAAGGAAACGGGCTGGAATGCCATCATTTATTTAGCCGCAATAGCCGGAGTGGACCCGGAATTGTATGAAGCGGCAGTGGTGGATGGTGCCGGCCGTTTAAAAAGGATTATCCATATTACATTACCGGCGATTGCCGGAACCATGATTGTCCTTTTTATCTTTAACTTCGGCAATATGCTCAGCGGCGGGCAAACCGGCTCAACCGCCTCCAATTTCGATCAATCCTATTTGTTAGGCAATCCCTTTAATCATGAAACTTCCTATGTCATCCAGTATTACATATTGGATAACGGCCTCAAACTTTTCCGTTATTCCTATTCCACGGCAGCCAGTTTGCTTTTAGCAATCACTTCTTTACTAATGATGCTATTGGCCAACTGGAGCGCTAAAAAAGTAACCGGACGCAATGTTTTATAATAAATAGAACTTTCCAACCGAGAAAACTTGAAATTCTATGTTACATTCAAACCAAAGGCGGTGTCAATATGGCTTCCATACGCAGGACCAAAGAAGACTGGATGATTGATATTTTCTGTGCCATAGTTGCTTTATTCATTCTCTTTATTACGATTTATCCCATTTATTATTGTTTGATATACTCGTTGAATGACGGAAAGGATGCCGTATCGGGCGGCTTTTATTTATTGCCGCGTCAATTCACCTTGGAGAATTATCGTTTTGTTTTTCGTGATCAAAGTATTTATCTGGCTTTTTTTGTAACCATCACCCGGACGGTAGTTGGGACAATCATTAGTGTATTCTTTACCGCCATGGTTGCGTACGGACTATCCCGGAAATATTTGCTATTTCGCAAAGCCTACTTGGTGTTCGGTATTATTACCATCTATTTTGGCGGCGGTTTAATTCCGTCCTATCTTTTATACCGGGAATTGCATCTTATTGATACAATATGGGTTTATATCATCCCGCCGATGTTTTATTTCTTTAATGCTTTATTGTTTGTGGCCTATTTCAGTGAATTGCCCCAAGCATTAGAGGAATCAGCAAAGATTGACGGAGCAGGGTATTTTACCATCTTTAGCCGGATTTTCATGCCGCTTTCCACGCCAATCATCGCGACAATTGCCCTGTTTGTCGGCGTTTGGCATTGGAATGATTGGTTTTACCCGGCTTTTTATATTACCAACGAAAAGCTAATGACTTTACCTGCAGTATTGATGCGAGTTATGTCTTTGGCCCAAGCGCAGCAGGAGCTATCACGGATTGCTACCGCCTACCAAACGCCAATTACACTTCAATCCATACGTTACGCTACTTTGGTGGTGGCCATCGCTCCGATAAGTTTGATTTACCCATTCCTTCAACGGTATTTCATCAAGGGCATGCTGATAGGAGCCATTAAAGAGTAAAGAGGCTTTCAATGAACCGCCATGGGTTCATAAAAATGAAAAAGTCCGAAAGGGGGATTGGCAGCCAAAGTAAACGAAATAGCTGCTAGAAAGAAAAATCAAGGAGGGAATTTCATGAAAAAGTCGCTTCAGTTATTGTGCATGTTATTAGCTTTGTTGCTAGTGTTATCGATTTGGCAGGTGGGAACATTTGCGGCCGCTAAAAGTGCGTTAGCCGACCCACCGGGGTTGGAATGGCAAAAAGACAAGAAGCCGATCACGCTGGATCTTTTCATTAACTATACTTGGTTCGGCTTGAATTGGAAAGATCCCACAGCCGAAAGAGTGACTGCCAGAACCGGGGTCACTGTGAATATCATGAAGCCGGTTGCCGACGACAACCAGAAATTGAACATCATGATCGCGGGTAATTCCTTGCCGGACATGGTTGTTATGGGGAAAGACAACCCGGCGCTGCCGATGATGATCAAAGCGGGCATTGTTTATCCGATGGATGAGTTGATCGCCAAGTATGCCCCAAAATTTAAAAGCATTCTCCGCAAGGAGATGCTGAGCAATTATAAGAGTGAGGACGGTAAAACTTATTATTTACCGGACTTTGTCGAGGGCGAGGATTTCCGGAAAATGGCCCTCGAAAACAATGGCTTGATTAGCATGAATCAGTCAGTCTGGTCGGTTCGTAAAGACTATTACGACGAAATCGGCCGTCCCGATATGAACACTCCCGAGAAATTCAACCAGGCGCTGGCGAAGATGGCCGCCAAACATCCGGATAAAATTCCTTTCTACCCCGCGGATGAAGCTTTATCCAGCCGCATGCTGGACCAACAGCAGAACCTCCGCAATATCGGCAATCAATTCGGAGTCGGCGACCAATATTATGTTACCGGTAAAGAGGTTAAATGGGCGGTCCGGGATCCGAAATTCCTGGATACCTTGAAGTTTCTTAATCATTTGCAGATCCAAAATTTGCTGACCAAGGATCCGTTCATCGATTCCAAGGATGTGCAAACGGCCAAGGTAAATAACGGCGACCCAATCGTTTATTCCTGGACCATCGGTGACGGTGAGAAGATCCCGGCGGATAATAAGAACAGCCATTACGAAATTCTGAAACCATTCCCCACCTATAAGCAGATGCGTTTGGGAGACGGTTGGAACGCGGTGCTTATTTCAAAAAAGGCCAAGGACCCGGCCCGTTGCATCAGATTTCTGGAGTACTGTTATTCGGTTCAAGGCCACAAAGATTTGTCCTGGGGCATTGAAGGAAATTCCTTCAGCGGTGATGTTGTTAAAGGACCCCATTATAAATTGGTTGACGGTCTTCCGGTTCATTTCCCCGAGTATTTGAAATTGAAGACAGCCGACTGGCCCGGAGTGGCATCGAAAAACGGTTTGGGAGAATACTGGTTTTGCAACGATTCCGTGCTTTGGAATTTACCTTTCTGGAATAAGAATGACAAAAGATTGACCGAATTTAACCAGACATTCGGAAAGTATGTTGAGTATCATCCGGAACTCAGCGGCTTAAACCCGGTTGCCGGAGATGACGAAATGATAATCCGGCAGAAGGTGATTGACATCATGAAAGACAGCGTTGCCAAGATAGTCTTTGCCAAAGATGAGAACAGCGCCGTAGCCGAATACCATAACTTTATTTCAAAATGTGAAGCAGCCGGTCTGGTGAAACTGGAGAAATATTGGACTACCAAGTATCAAGCAAAAATTAAAAGCATGGGTCTGAAATAATTGTCGGAAAAGGCTGTAATGCCGGAAAAAGCGGCATTACAGCCTTTTAATCATTAAAAAAGGGTTAAATAACAATGCAAAAATACCAAAAAGGTTTGGTTGATTATGGACAGGATTTATGGAGCATCGTCAAGGAAGGGGTATCACCGGATACCGAAAAATCCTTGCACACTGTGTTTGCGATTGGTAATGGCAGAATCGGCATCCGCGGAACAATCTCCGAATTGCCTTCGGGAGAATCCCAAGGGATATATATGGCAGGTTTCTATGACAGAATGACAAGGGCGCCAATAGATATATCCGAATGGAACAGAACCGATCACTATTTCAGCTACCCTGAAAAGGCGGTAAAAGAGCGTGTGGAAATATACCTTGTAAAATGCCCCGACTTTCTGGACATGAAGTGGGAAATAGACGGCGAAAGGGTTGATTTTAGCACCGGGAAGCTGGTGTCCTTTAAAAGGTCCCTCGATATGTTGCGGGGTGTGTTTATCTGCGAGGCCTATTGGATATCACCCGGTGGTAAGGAAATAAAATTGATTCAGAAAAGGTTTGCCGATATGGTCAGGACAAACCGGGTGTTTGTTGAGTATGAGCTTGAGATAAAGAATTACTCAGGCAATGTTGTCGTTGAGGCCGGAATCAATACCTATACGTCCAATAAAGGGGACACCTATATAACGAATATTACAGGCGAACCGGATGTCGAGAGGCTATATAACGTAGTCTCAAAGGAAGGCTTCAATCAGAATTCCGTCGGCATACTTGTCGAAGGCAAGGTTGACCGGCAGAAGGCGGCATTTGCCACCGCACTGGTATGCGAAGGCTTGACGGATGACCAATACACCACGATGGTGGACGATGAAACTACCTGTGTAAGGATGGAAGTAAATCTTGAAAAGAATGCTGTTTTATATGTAAAGCGAATTGCGGCTTTTGCGTTGTCAAGAATCGAAGCAGATTCAATGTTGGCTGTGAAGGAAGCGGTCGCAAGCTTCAATGCGGATCTTCTGAACAATGCCAGAGGGGAAAGTTTCAAGCTGTGGCAGAAATATTGGGTTGATTCGGATATTTTGATTGAGGGTGACCAGTGGAATCAGGTGGTATTGAGACACAGTATATTCAGTTTGCTCATTGCGGCCTCAAAGGACGACAGCGGCGTCTCCATACCTGCCAAGGCATTGACCAGCGAATACTATCAAGGAAATGTTTTCTGGGACACCGACATCCATATGTTGCCTTTTTATATTTTTACCCAGCCGCATCTTGCAAAGAACCTGGTGACATACAGGTACAATCTGCTGGATGGCGCCAGAAGGAAGGCACTGTCCAATGGTTTTAAGGGAGCACAGTACCCTTGGTGTACGGCCATAAGCGGCGCAGAGGAATGTCCCCTGTGGCTTAAATGGGTGACGCATCAACTGCACATCATCGGGGATGTTGCTTATGCGGTGCAGAACTATGTGGATTGCACCGGGGATTATGAATTCTACAGGAAATGTGCGGCTGAGGTTTTAATTGAGACAGCCAGGTTCTGGATATCCAAAGCGGGTGAGGATGGAGGAACGCTAACCATCCGTAACGCGGCGGGACCCGATGAAGGGCATGTGGTCTGCGATAACAGCGCCTATGTGAACAATCTGGCCATTTACAACCTATCACTAGCCCAAAAGGCTATTGAGTACCTGAAAGAAAACAATGCGCGTGAGTGGGATGAAATGGCCACAAGGATAGCTATAAGCCCTGAAGAGGAAGAAAGAATAATAAACTATCAAGACCGGATCAAGGTAATGCGAAACAGTGCGGGCCTCTATGAACAGTTTGAAGGCTACTTTAAGCTCCGGGACGAGATTATCAGCATGAATGCGCCGGATTCCGATTCTTACCTCACCCAGACAGTTAAGCAAGCCGATGTGCTAATGCTGCTGTATTTGTTGCCCCAGTTGCAGGATGAGGGAATCCTCAAAGCTAACTGGGATTATTACGAACCCCGAACACTACACTCATCGTCGCTTAGCTTCGGTGTGCATAGCATACTTGCAGCACAGCTTGGATTAAAAGAAAAAGCGAAATATTACATGGAAAAATCATTAGGGGTCGATTTAAACGATATAAACGGTAACGCCGACAAAGGGGCTCATATGGCGGCCCATGGGATGAATTGGTCGCTGGTGGTTAACGGGTTAGCAGGTTGCCTGCCTGGAAAAGAACAATTCATTATCAACCCGTGTTTGCCTGAAAAATGGCGGAGGATGAAATTTCGTCTGAAATGGAAGGGAGCGGTTTTCACAGTGGATATAGAAGGCAAACGAATATCGGTCACCAACATGTCTTTAGCTGGCGCTAACCTACAGTTGTCTATACAAGGGAAAAAATATGTAATCCATCCGGGAGAAACCATTTGCAATTGACTGTCAAGAAGATCATGAAATGAATGACAAAATGGGGGTAGTGGGCTTTGATACCTAATCCTTCGAATAACAGAGAGATAAGCGTACCGTCAATAAAAGCGGTAATTTTTGACCTTGATGGTGTCATCGTATCGACAGATGAATATCATTATCAAGCCTGGAAAAAGCTTGCCGACACAGAAGGAATATACTTTGACAAAGATATTAACCACAGACTTCGGGGTGTAAGCAGGATGGAGAGCCTGGAAATATTGCTTAAAGCTTCCAATAAGCAGTACTCAGAGGAGCAAAAGCTTGAATTGGCTGCCAGAAAAAATTTTATTTACCGGGAGCTTTTAAAGAATATTACCCCTGATGATATTTTGCCGGAGGTCAATACGTTGCTGTATGGCCTTAGAAAAAAAAGAATAAAAATGGCAATCGGTTCATCCAGCAGAAATTCAAAAATTATCCTTGAGAATATCGGGCTCGGCAGCTTTTTTGATGCAGTTATTGACGGAAATATGATTAAAAAAAGCAAGCCGGACCCGGAAGTGTTTGTAAAAGCCTCTGCAAAACTGAGGATTCCCGTAAAACAGTGCCTGGTGATTGAAGATGCCGTGTCGGGAATAAGCGCCGCATTAGCGGCGGGTATGAAGGTTGTGGCAGTAGGTTATGGAGCAGAAGATAAAAGGGCTCATAAGGCGATAAAAGACCTAAGTGCCATAACAGTTGAAGAAATTCTAGATTTTAATTAATTTGTTCGATTTGAAACGAGATAACCGGTGGCTTATCCGGTTGCAGTTTCAATATAACAATTCATCCGAAAGACAGGGAAGCGAATCGTGGAACCCACCGCCTTAAAAAAGAGAATAATTCAAAATATCAATAGTGATAATTTCGGCAAGTATGGAACAGTAATCGAATTTACGCCAGGTTATCGGGAAGATTTTGAAATCCGGGTTCGCCAAAATGATGGAGGGTGGCGTCTGGCGGTTTTCCGCGTTCCCAACCGGACCGCGCAATTGATGGAGAACCACCCCAACACCAAGGAAAGTTTTGAACCTTTACAAGGTACAGTTTTACTGATAGTAGCGGAAAACAGTTACCCCGGTCAATTTGAGGCCTTCCTGCTGGATAAACCGGTCTGTCTCCATGAAGGGGTATGGCATCAAGTGCTTGCTCTTTCAGTGGAAGCTCAGGTAAAAATTGTGGAAAATTTGGAAGTCAGGACTGAATTCCATTATTTTGAAAGGGATATTGAACCTATTATTATTTGAATCAAAGAAGCTGAATCGAGCGAGGCAAAACAATGACCAAACCGAGAGTGCATATTATCACTTATACTCATTGGGATCGCGAGTTCCGCTGGGAGTTTGAGCGGACTCGCATGCGGTTGGTAGACTGTATCGACCATCTCCTGGAGATTATGGAGTCCCAGCCGCAATACCGTTCATTCCTTCTGGACGGACAATTGACCCTGGTGGAGGATTATTTGGAAATCCGGCCGGAAAACCGGGAACGTATTGTGAAATTAGCCAAAGAAGGCCGGCTGGAGATCGGCCCCTGGTATACATTGGCGGATTGTGCGCCGGTTCAAGGGGAATCGGTAGTACGAAATCTGCTGTACGGCATCCGGAAGTCCGCAGAATATGGGGGAGCGATGAAATGCGGGTACAGCGTTTTTTCGTTCGGCCAGATCGGTCAATTGCCCCAAATTTACGCCGGTTTCGGAATCGATACCATTTTGTTTTACAAATATATGGACCCCGGGCGTTCCAAGTATCACGAGTTCATCTGGGAAGCGCCGGACGGGACAAGAGCTTTGGCATCCCGTTTAGGCAGGGAAGCCCGGTGGAATTTCTTTTTTGCAGCCCATATTCCAATCGTCGATAACCTGGATGCCTGGGGCAAAGACTGGCAATATCACTGGGGCGAATTGGGTAAGATTTTCCATACCGCTGATCCTGAAGGATATGGCTGGTTTTATGAGATTCTGGATCCGGTGACCTCCTTTCATAATGAAAATATTGTGGAGGGCATGAAACGAGCGCTTAATACCGTGGAAGGTACAGCAGCCCCAGACGTGTTACTGATGTTTGAAGGCACGGATTTTACAGAGCCCCACCCTTTGACTGCCGAGATTATCAAAGAGATTCAAGCGCAATTTGGGGAAGACTGCGAAACTATTCACAGCAGCCTTGGCGACTATATCCGTGAATTAAAAATCGCCCTAAAGGACCGGATCGATCTTAATGTGGTCAAAGGCCCGATGCGTGACGGTCCCGTCGGCGCCATCCATACCGATGTTTTTTCCATTCATCCGGAAGTGATGATAGAAAACAGCCAAACTGAGAATAAAATCTTGCGCTATGCAGAACCGTTATCGACCCTCTCCTGGAGATGCGGGCTTGATCGTTACCCGAGGACTTACCTTGAAAAGATTTGGAAACTGATGTTCCAGAGCCACGCCCATGACTCGATGCATGGGTTAGGACCGCAAACAGTCGCCGAAGGTGAGTTAAGCCGTTTAAAACAAGCCCGGGTCATCGCGGAAGGTTTGGAAAGACGGGCTTTGCAAAACCTGACCAAGGAGATAGACACTACTGAGATTTCGGATAGCCAATATTTCCTGGCGGTTCATAATACGGCTTCTTTCCCCCGCAGTGAAGTAGTGGAGGCTTATATTGATTTGCCCAGTGATCTCCGGCTGGATTATTTGGTATTGGAGGATCTAAACGGTAATCCAATTCAAATCCAAGAAGTGGATCGGCGGGAGACCAGGGCCGGGATTTACCATCCCCGTAGCCGTAATATGCCTTTTTATTGCACCAAAGTTCATCTTTACTTCCTGGCCGAAAATGTTCCGGCCCTGGGATTTAAAACATTTAAAATCAAATGGGCCGCCAAGAAAGAATATCCTTACCCCCATGAAGAATGGGACGCACCACGGATTCCGGCTGAGGATATGCTCACCGGACCCAATCAGGCAGAAAATGAGTATCTCAAGATCAAGGTGAATCCAGACGGTACAATCGACATCACTCACAAGCAGACGGGCAAAGTATATACCAACCTCAATTATTTTTTAGATAGCGGCGAAAAGGGCAACATGTGGATGTCCGACGCTCCTGGCAACGACAAGATCATCAATAGCCTTAGAATGCAGGCGCAAGTATCGATCCGGATTCATGGCCCTTTGGCTATTGTTTTTGCGATTACATTCAGCTTGAAATTACCGGACGAATATGATTTGACCCGGCAACAGCGCTCCCAATTTGAAAGAGAGTTGCTGGTAAAAGTTGAATTGCGGTTAATCAAAATGGTTCGTTATTTGGAAGTAAAGACGACGATTGAAAATACGGTCAGGGATCATTACCTTAAAGTTTGTTTTCCAACCGATATCTCGGCTCAGAAGACTTGGGCCGACGGTTCATTTACGGTGACCGAATATCCGGTCAAGCCGTCCATTAACGGTGAATTGCGCGGTAACGAACTGGCAAGGCATCCGGCCCATTTATGGCTGGACCTGTCGGACGGCGAGCATGGCCTGGCGATCCTGACCGATGCAGCCAAAGATTATGAGATTTTGGAGCATGATGACAGGAATACCATAGCAATGGGGTTGGTCCGCGGAACTCGGTTGCGGATTCCTTGCGATAACCGGTTATGGATGGAATACCCCGGAGATGATAGCGCTCAATCCTTGGCGGAATTCAGTTACAGATATGCGCTGATGCCGCACCAGAAATATTGGGATCAAGCCGGGTTATACGACAATGCATTGGCATTCAATGTCCCGCTTCGTGTCTGCCAATTTGGAAAGCAATCCGGTGTTTTTCCGCCGGAGCAAAGCTTTATCCGCCTGGATGGCGAGAACCTAGTTTTCAGTTCATTGAAGCAGGCCGAAGAACGCAATACTGTCATATTAAGACTCTATAATCCTACGGAACGGGAAATTGAAGGGAAAATTATTACCAACCTGCATGTATTCAAGGCTTATCTAACCAATTTAAACGAGGAGCGGACGCAGGAGCTGGTTATAAACAGGGACACCATCTGCGTTACAGTACAAAAAGGCAAGATTATTACCATCGAATTGGAGTAATTGAACGAAAGGGGGAACGATGGAATTCAAACAATCTCCAAAATCAGGTGTACCCGATTTGATCGAAAGAGAGAGGGAGATAGTGGTGATTATTCAAAAAGGATGGGTAAAAAATGGGACCAATTTATATACTTGTTTTTATTGCTTTAGCAGTATTTACAGTACCAGCAGCTTTGGTAAGGGCAGCCAATATTAAATACTATGTCGATGCGACAATGGGCTCCGATTCGAACTCCGGTACCAGTACCGATTCGGCTTGGAAGTCGCTTAGCAAGGTAAATGCAACCACTTTCGGACCGGGCGACAAAATATTATTTAAAGCAGGGTGTTCCTGGACCGGGCAGCTTTATCCGAAAGGAAGCGGTGCAAATGGAATTCCAATCATACTGGATATGTATGGTTTCGGCAATAAACCGGTAATTGACGGCAGCGGCAATGATTCAGCCGTAAAGCTATACAACCAACAATATTGGGAGATCAATAATCTGGATGTTACCAACGGCGGCTCAACCGTGGCCCAGAGGACGGGGATTTATGTAACCAACGATACTACAGGACAATTGAATCATATAAAAATTAGTAATTGCAATGTCCGCGACATTCAAGGTATTTCCAATGGCTGGTATGGGTATAATGCCGGTATTGTAGTCGCCCATAAGGCACTTTATCCTTCCAATACCACTGTGAAATGGGATGATATTCTTATCGACAGCAATACGATAAGGAATATAGACCGGACCGGTGTATATGTCGGCTCGGTGACTCATCATGACGACACAGGCGCCGGAGGCATGTGGCCTATGTTTGATAATTGCGCCAGGAATACGCATATAACTATCAGTAACAATGCCATCGACAACTGCGGCGGCGATGGTATTGTGATTTGGCTGGATTCCAACGTGGAAATCAATAATAATATCGTATCGAATTCCGGAGTCAGAAGTGTTACCGCTCCCGCCGATCTATTTCCGTATGGCTGTACTGCCTCTGCCGCAATGTGGGGTGCAGCTATCGATCACGTTACCTATGAATACAATGAGATTTATAATTTCGGATGCGGCGGCGGATTGGGCAAAGACGGAACAGCCTTCGACCTGGATACAGCCAATACCTATATTACGATTCAATATAATTACAGCCATGACAATACCGGCGGATTTCTGGAATCCTGCAATTATGATAAATCCGGGAATTGTGTTATCAGATACAATGTTATTAACAATGACTCTTATGGGGTTTTTATATGCAATGGCGGTTCGGCTCCAAGTTATGGAGGCACTCCGATGGAATTTTACAACAATACGGTTTACCTGGGAAACGAGGTCGATAATAGCGGCTTGATAGCCTGGAAAACTAGTGGAGCTCCTCAATTTTATAATAATATATTTTACTTCTTGGGCAATAATGGACACAATGCAATAAATAATGTCGTATTTAGCAACAATATTTTCTACGGTAACCATGTGAGTAGTGAGCCGTCCGACCCTCATAAGATTACATCTGATCCGCTATTTGTAAATCCATTCCCATCAAGGGTTGGAATGGCTGAGTGCGATGGCTTCAAACTGGCGTTAGGATCGCCTGCGCTTGGCAGCGGTATGGTGATTAGTAATAATGGCGGCCAGGATTTCTATAAAAATCCGGTATCAGGTTCTGCTGCGCCCAATATCGGAGCATTTAACGGAAGCGGTCAGACAAAATCAGCCTGCGATTATGTCAATTTGGCCTTAAACAAGACTGCGACGGCATCATCACAACTTTCAGGAGAAGAGGCGTCGAAAGCAGTTGATGGAGTTTAATCATCAAAATGGTGTACTACCAATGCCGTTCCAAATTGGTTAAAGATCGATTTGGGCGTGAGTTTACCGATTCTCGAATATGTCGTAAGACACGCTGGCGCAAATAGTGAAGCTTGGGATGGCGGTAGTGTAAATACCGGGGATTTTAAATTTTAAGTGAGTAACGATGGCAATATCTGGACTGACGTGGACGCTGTAGCCGGAAATAGTTATAATATCACCACCATTATGTTAATGTGACCGCCAGATATGTCAGATTGTATATTACAAACCCACAAACCAATCCAAACTCCGTGGCAACCAGGATATGTGAATTTGCAGTATACGGCTACAGCGGCTTCGATCCGAATGCCTATTACTAACATTAAAATGTTTGACGATTTCTGCCGGTGATTAAATTAGCCGCCGGCAGAATTTCTTTATGTACAGCAGATGCTACAAGAGTTGCCTTCGATTGGTCCAGAAACCAGGCTGTTCAAGCAGGGTTACCCGAACTTCATCTTCACTTTGTGGAGGGAGGTGAGTAAATGTTCAAGCTTCCGGCGTCATGACCAATCTATAATAATAATATAATTGTTTTTCCGTTGATCATAGTGATAAAATGATACCATCACTAACTTCTTTGCGCCGCTATATTTCTAATACATAGCAATCAGGAGTTAACTCCGATGGATAACAATTATATTTCCTGGCCGGCTAAGGCTGAAGACTTAATTGAAGTGGCCCTGTATATAAGCGATGCTCCAGTAAGTTTGCACCGCCATAACTTCATTGAAATTGTTTTCATGGCTTACGGTTCGTGCCGGCATCAATATCATGGGACTGAGATAACGTTGATACCGGGCGATGTCTTTATTGTAATTCCTCATGAAGAGCATTCCTATTCCATAACCTCGAAAACCGTTATCTATAATTGTTTGTTTTATCCGGAGGCATTGGGAGAAGATTGGAAGCATATAAAAGAAATGGGCGGCCTCTATGATTTTCTGATGGTGGAACCTTTTTACCGCAGCGAATTAAACCACCAGGAGATACTGCACTTACAACCGGCGGAAGTATTAACTATCGAAGCCCTCTTGAAACAAATGATCGCCGAAAAACGAAATCGTCAAACCGGTTTTCAGCTTACTCTAAAAGCTAATTTGATTATGTTCCTGGCTTTACTGGGACGTTCCTGGGAAAAGCAGTTTTCCGAACGGCCGAGATTTTTTGACGGCAAACGGGAAATGCTGGCTGAAGCGCTGCATTATATTGAAGAGAATTTGAATGGTGATTTAAAAGTGGCTGATCTCGCCGCCAGGGTATATTTAAGCCCGGATTACTTTCGTAAAGTCTTCCGGGAAACAACCGGCCTCACTCCCATCGACTACATTAACAAGATCCGGATTGCCAAAGCGACCCGGCTTTTGGATACCGGAAAATACACCATATCCGAAGTAGCTGAAATTGTAGGCGTTGGTGATGTAAACTATTTTTCAAGGCTATTTCATTCGATTGCGGGTTGCTCCCCTACCCAGTATCAGAAGAAACATAATTTATGCTAATTTTATCATGTTTTATGCTAACCCTCAGCCGTCTATCCCTGTTAAACTAAGATTATCGAATAAATGATAATGCGAGGGATGTTGAATGTTTACCACCAAACCATTAACCGGGCGGGAACGGTTTTTACAGGCCATGGAATATAAAGCGGTAGATCGGGTGCCCAATTGGGAAGCGGGCGTCTGGGAACAAACGATTGACCGCTGGGAAAAGGAAGGACTCGACCGCTATAGTTTGCATTGGGACTGGTTTACTGGTGAAGAAAAATTTGGAATGGATGTCCGGGAATTTATCGATGTCAATTACGGAATGAAGCCGGAGTTTGCCCGGGAAGTCCTGGAAAAAGACGACCGTTATGAAATCATCAGAAATTCGAATGGAGTGGTTAGTAAAGCTCTTATTGAGGGCACTTCGGGAAATATGCGAGCATGCATGGACCAATATCTTCGTTTCCCGGTAAGCGATTTGAATGATTTTCGTGAACTGAAAAAGCGTTACCTTACCAAGCTGGGAAGCCGCTATCCGGCCCAGTGGCGGGAGATTATGCTGCCGCGCTGGAAAAACCGGGAACATGTATTGATTTTGGGACGCAATTGCAGTACGGGAGGTTTTTATTGGCGGGCTAGAGAATGGATGGGCACTGAAAATCTGTGTTATGCCTTGTATGATCAACCGGAGCTTTTACACGAAATGATGGAGTTTATTGGGAATTTTACCATTGAAGTCTCGCGACCGGTTTTGGAACATACCGATATTGATTATGTGATGATTAGTGAAGATATGTCGATGAAGAACGGTCCCTT
Source organism: Bacillota bacterium (assembly GCA_003501365.1). Taxonomy (GTDB): domain Bacteria; phylum Bacillota; class UBA4882; order UBA8346; family UBA8346; genus UBA8346. The sequence continues at coordinate 14,427 of DNPP01000050.1, read as the reverse complement.
ACTTAGTCCCGAGCAGTACCGAACCTTTATTTTTCCGCATATGCAAAAGTTGGTTGACTATTTCAAAAAAAATGGCGTTCGATATGTGGCTGTCGATACGGATGGCAATTGTGAATTGCTGATTCCGCTACTGCTGGAGGCGGGAGTCGATGCGATTTGGCCGTTGGAAAGGGCAGCCGGCATGGACCCGGTTAAAATTCGCCGGAAATTTGGGAAAGAGTTGCGGCTGTGGGGCGGGGTTGATAAAATGGAGCTTGCCAAAGGAAAAGAAGCGATTGACACCCATCTGGCGTCACTGGTTCCTTTAATTGAAGAGGGTGGCTTTATTCCTACCGTGGATCATCTAGTACCGCCCGATGTTTCTCTAGCCGATTTTCAGTATTATATGCAACGGAAACTGGATTTACTTCAGGGCAGATTTTAATACCAGGTTGCATTTAAAAAAGGTATTCATATGCAACTTGGTATATAAGACAAATATGCTCTCGGTCAGTATCGATTTGAATGTAAATTTGTATGAAATTACTTTTTGTCGATTAATATCTAAACTCCATTTCTTTAAAAAAGTGGAGTTTTTTGTTTATTTAGTTCACCCCTAATCAGCCTGTCCTGCCAGCGGCTGGAGCGATGCAAATTCCCTTTGCTCCCAGTTCAAATAAATTTTGTTGGGAGGGTACGACCACATCAATACTGTACAAAACTGTACAAAAATGCAATAAAAACCATTAAGTTTACGTCTAATAAGAGAAGTCCCTATTATCAATTTATTTGAGGTGATCAAAATGGCTAAACCGGTTTACCCCTGGTGGCTGGGGTATTTACTAATGAATCCCCTGCGGCGGGTGACCCAGAATCCCGAAAAAATTTTAAAACCCTATATCAAGGAAAATATGAACGTGATCGATGCCGGTAGCGGTATGGGCTTTTTCAGTTTGCCAATCGCGAGGCTGGTTGGGGTGAAAGGTCGGGTTGTTTGTATCGATCTTCAGGAACAAATGATTAAAGGCCTAACCAGAAGAGCGGCCAAAGCCGGACTGTTCGATAGAATTGAAACCAGGATTTGTGCTTCCGGTTCATTGGAGATTTCCGACTTGGCTGGGGAAATTGATTTTTTCCTGGCCTTTGGGGTGGTTCATGAAGTGCCCGATTCATTGAATTTTATGAAGGAAGCTCATCAAACACTAAAATTAGGTGGTTGTCTCTTGATTTCCGAGCCGAGCCACCATGTTTCCAAGGATGAATTTAACAACGAGGTTGAAATAGCCCAACAAACCGGTTTTAAAGTCAAAGAATATTTGGAGATCAAAGGAAGCCATGGGGTATTATTGACGGCGTGAGATTAAAATTTAAAGGCTCAACTGGATATTGAAACACAACAAGTTGAGCCTTATGGTCAGCGCTTAGTTTTTTAGTTGCAAAAGTTACTCTTACTTGACCCCCGGAATTTGCGGCAGCTTATCAAAGCCTTGCTGCAGATCCTCATCACTAGGAATATAATCGGTCATGCTGCCGTTTAAATAAGCATCATAGGCAGTCATATCAAAATAACCGGTTCCGGTAAGACCGAACAGAATCGTCTTTGCTTCACCGGTTTCCTTGCATTTCAAGGCTTCATCGATGGCGGTCCGGATGGCATGAGCCGACTCCGGAGCCGGAAGGATCGTCTCTTGGGTTGCAAAGAAAGTCGCCGCCTCAAAGACCTTGGTCTGTTCTACTGCCACCGCCTCCATATAACCATCATGGTAAAGTTTAGACAGGATTGGCGACATTCCGTGATAGCGTAAACCTCCAGCGTGGTTGGGCGATGGCGCAAATTCGCATCCCAGAGTGTACATTTTGGCCAAGGGGGTTGTTTTACCGGTGTCGCAAAAATCATAAGCATAACGGCCCCGGGTTAAAGAGGGACAGGAGGCAGGTTCTACGGCGATAATTCTTGGCGAAGCCTTGCCCAATAATTTATCTTGGATAAAGGGAGCAATCAAACCGCCTAAATTGGAACCGCCGCCGGCGCAGCCGATAATGATATCCGGATATTCGTCCAGTATTTCCAGGGCCAGTTTGGACTCCAAGCCGATAATGGATTGGTGTAATAAAACCTGATTCAATACTGAGCCGAGGACATAGCGGCATCCTTTGGTGGTTACAGCCTTTTCTACTGCTTCGGAGATGGCGCAGCCAAGACTGCCCCCGGTATCGGGATTTTTCTCAAGGATGGCGCGGCCGGCGTTTGTGGTTGTGCTGGGGCTGGGAATAATATCGGCGCCGAAGGTTTGAATGACCGATCGCCGGAAAGGTTTTTGTTCGTAAGAACACTTAACCATATATACCGTTAAGGGCAGCTTAAAAAAGGCGCATGATTCCGCCAAGGCAGTGCCCCATTGGCCGGCGCCGGTCTCCGTGGTCAGGCTGGTCAGTCCTTGCTTTTTCGCATAATATGCCTGGGCAGCGGCTGAGTTCAGCTTATGGCTGCCGGAGGTATTGTTGCCTTCAAATTTATAATAAATTTTGGCCGGGGTGCCTAAAGCCTTCTCAAGGTTAAAGGCGCGAATCAGGGGCGAAGGACGGTACATTTTATAAAAATCCAACACCTCTCCGGGGATATCAAAATATCGGGTAGTTTCATCCACTTCCTGCTGGGCAAGCTCCTCACAAAAAACCGGATATAAATCTTCGGCGGTTACAGGCTGCATGGTCGCCGGGTTCAACATCGGGTCGGGCTGCTGCTTCATGTCCGAACGGATATTGTACCATTGTTTGGGCATCTGCTCCTCGGTAAGATAAACTCGGTGCGGGACTTTCTTTGACATCATCATTCTCATCTCTCCTTGTCTCTTCTTGGTTTCTGAAAAGAAACACCTTTACTTTACTATAAAAAAAGCCCCTGTCTCAGTATAAACTGGGACAAAAGCTGATTTCCGACTTCTGCGGTACCACCCGGTTAAGCGCGGCTGCGCCCTCTCGTTACATATACTACCATATATGCTCTCTTGGTAACGGATGGAGATTCCGTCAGGTATTACTCGGCAAGTCGCGCGTGCATGCGAGCTGCCTTTCTCCCTGCCCTCATAAGTCCATTCGGTAAAGCGCTTTATTGCTGCAATTCCATCATCTGCAGCTCTCTGAAAATAAGTCGCACGCGGACACACGCCGCTATACCTACTATTCTTACTCAACGGTTTGATATATTTTTGATTATGAATTTTACAATAATTTACTGTGTTATTTATTATAAATAGTCCGGCATCGAAAGTCAATATCGATTCTTAAAAAACACAGCGTTGCTACATTCAAACCCCCAGTTGGATAAGTTAATTGACGGCCCAGCTATCCCAACGTTCTCAAATGGGCAAAGCCCTTTCATCTTGCAGCCTGACGGCTTTAGCCCCCGATCGGCCCATCACGGTTCTCTCTCATTTCGCCAAAGCCCGGAGCGGATCATTTGACAGGGGTGCCTCGGTGGTCTAGAATACTAGGGTATCGATTATCAATGTATTTTAACAGCAGCGCGGATATAATAATAATTGCCATAAAGCCTGCGGGAAGAGATGATGAAGTGATGGAAGCGAATTTTAACGATTATCCATTAAGCAGTGAGTTATTAAAAGCAATTGGTTTGCTGGATTTTACCAGTCCGACCCAGGTCCAAGCCCAGGTTATACCGGCTGTTTTGAAACAGCGGGATATCATCGTGAGGTCCCAAACCGGCAGTGGGAAAACGGCGGCATATGCCATTCCGATTTGCGAATTAGTCGATTGGGAAGAAAATAAACCGCAAGCGTTAGTGATTGCCCCGACCCGGGAACTGGCTATCCAAGTCAAAGAAGATATTTTTAATATCGGTCGGTTTAAACGACTTAAAGTGTCGGCAATATACGGGAAGGCTCCTTTAATGATTCAAATCAAGGAACTGAAACAAAAAACCCATGTGGTGGTTGGCACACCGGGACGAATTATCGATCATCTGGAAAGAGGAACATTCGATACTTCTCAAATAAAATATCTGGTCATCGACGAAGCGGATAAAATGCTGAATATGGGGTTCATCGAGCAGATCGAGACCATCATCACCGGCTTGCCGAAAGAGCGGGTTACGATCGTGTTGTCAGCAACCATGCCCAAAGACATCATACTTTTATGTGAAAAATACATGAAAGGCCCTATCCGCGTTGAAATAGAAGAGCCAGACTCCGCGTCCCACCGGATATCGCAAGTAAGATATACCATCGATCGAAACGATAAGCCAAACCTTTTAAGAGACATCACCATCGTTGAAAACCCCGACAGTTGCATCATATTTTGCAATACCAAGCAAACGGTGGATCAGGTTTATCAGGGGCTGCAAAAGCTAAAGTACACTTGTGAGAAAATTCATGGGGGAATGGAACAACGGGAGCGCTTGAGAGCCATGAATGATTTTAAGCAGGGCTCTTTTCGATATTTGGTAGCCACCGATGTTGCAGCCAGAGGGATCGATATCGAAGATATTTCCCTGGTCATCAATTACGACCTGCCGCTCGAGTGTGAAAGCTATATTCACCGGATTGGCAGAACGGGACGTAAGAATCGGCCGGGTAAAGCCATTACGTTTGTGACCCCATATGAAGATAAGTTTTTAGCGGCAATCCATCAATATATCGGCCAAGAGATCCCTTTGCAAGAAAGGCCGGAGCCGGAAACAGTGCATCATTCCAAACCGGAGTTTGAAGAAAAAACCAAGGCCGCTCCGGAAATGAAAGCAGCCAAAGGCGCCCAACTCAGCAAAGAAATTATGAAAATCCATATCAATGCCGGCAAGAAAACCAAGATGAGACCGGTCGACATCGTCGGTACCCTTTGCAATATTAACGGGATGACGGCGGCGGATATCGGGATCATCAATGTCCGGGATATCTCTACCTTTGTAGAAATATTAAATAATAAAGGCGAGTTGGTTCTGCGGGAGTTACAAAAGACACCGATCAAAGGTAGACTCCGCAAGGTCAGTAAAGCGGACATGCAAATTTAAAAGGGATACTTGACCACTCCCCAGGAAAAGGCTATAAAAGAAGAGTTACCGGGACACCCCAATGCCATCAGGTTAAGCTTCCAAGAAACGGAAAATGATTTGCGCGCGCACGCGAATTCATCGCCCAGAGCTGAGGTTGAACTGCAAGCCCTGTCAAAACCTCTGGGCTGTAGTTTTAAAACCAATCTCAACCCCATCAATGGGTTGGGAAATGCTTTGCAAACTAAAATCAGGCTGACCTTTTTAATGTAGCCCCTTGTGGGGTTGAGACGGTTTGTAGGCAAACAGCCCAGGGGATATGAGAGGACGTAAAATTCCTGCTCCTGCCCTGGGTGATGAAAGAACTATCAATATAGGGTTTCTTAGCCTGATGACATTGGGGGGACACCCTGGTCCCAATGCCATTAAGCTATGGATAAAATGTTACAGCTTTTTTTCATACGCCAGTACAGTGACTTGATCATACGTATCATTTTCAAAAGTATACTTCAAAATCAAATCTGCCTTCGCCAGATGATATTTGCCCTGAATCGTCACTATAGGGTCGCTATTATGTTGATATTTTTGATATAAAGCCCCGATGCTAAAATCCTTCAGATGATCCGTCCCTGCCAATTGGTAATAATTCTCGCTAAAGGTTTTTCCCAGCGTAGCATCGATAATAAACGATTGAACCGTATAAGTTAAACCGGCGCTGTAAGCATTATCGCTTCCTTGGGACAGATAATCGGCGCCGACAACTACGCTGTTACTCACCTGGTAATTGGTATCGAGGTTGATGACGATATCATTTCCTTGGTTTGGCAAGCTAATTTGGCCACTGAGCTTCATGTTCTTGGGGAATAGTTTAAAATCCAGGTCAAAACCGACAATGTCATGGGTGTTTGAATAATCATTGGATAGATAATCAAAACTCACCGCCACATAGCCTTGCTGATTAATTTTAAAACGGTACCCCGGAGCCAATAGAGTCTCGGTTGTTGGACCGACTTCCAGATAATGCAAGCCGACAAAGAACCCGGACTCCAATAAATAACTTCCGCCGAAATAAGTCAGGTTTGAATGGTTTACATTTTGAAAATATAAATCGGCAAAGCTCTGATCGTTTTGATAATATTCTCCGCCGACTACGGAGAAATTAGCTGGAATATTTAGAGCATAACCACTGACATCGGGTTTGTCCGGTTTTATCGAATACCAGGTATCCGTCTTGGTGTACCATGAATCCCCGAGCTTGAACGGGGAAGACACCGGCAGTATGGCACCTGAAGAATAGCCGGACAGTATCAACAAAACCCCAGAAGCAAGTAATAAGGTGAAAAACTTCTTTACCATATTATACCTCCCAATGCTCTATAAATAATCTAACCGAACTATATAATAGACCAAAACTTAGATCAAGAATTAATAAATGGTAATGGAAAAAAACAATATGATTTAATCAATCCGAAAAAGGGATTAAGATGTTTTTGTGGAATAAATTCTCGGTATTTCATAATTGGCGGGGAGTGGTTGTTTTGAAGGCTTGGAGTGGACGTTTTCAGAAGGATAATGAAGCATTGATGGATGATTTTCATTCTTCCATCGGGTTTGATTGTCGTTTAGCCGAAGAGGATATCCAAGGCAGCATTGCACACGCCAATATGTTGGGCGATTGTAACATTATTAAACGTTCTGAGGCGGATTCCATCGTGATCGGACTCAAAAGAATTTTGGAAAAAGTGAAAGCCGGTCAAATTGAATGGGACATCAAAGCCGAAGACATTCATATGAATATTGAGAAGTTATTGATTCAAGAGATCGGGGATTTGGGCAAAAAGCTGCATACCGCCCGTAGCCGAAATGATCAGGTCGCCTTGGATACCCGCTTGTATATTCGTAAAGAAACAGCCAATATTCAAAGTCTTTTAAAGAATCTATTGGAGTTGCTTTTGGAAATAGCCCAGCGGGAACAGGAAACGATTTTACCCGGCTATACTCATATGCAACGGGCCCAGCCGGTGGTACTCGGGCACCATCTGTTGGCTTATTTTGAGATGTTTAAGCGGGATTTTGAGCGGACCCATGATTGTTTGAAAAGAGTTGCCGTATTGCCGCTGGGAGCAGGCGCCTTGGCCGGGACCGGTTTCGCGATCGATCGGTCTCAAGTAGCTGCCGAGTTAAGTCTGCAGAGGGTTATGCCCAATAGCCTGGATGCCGTGAGTGATCGGGACTTCGTGGCCGAGGTTATCTTTGGGATCTCCTTGACCATGATGCATTTATCCAGATTTTGTGAGGAACTGGTACTTTGGTCGTCGATGGAGTTTGGCTTTGTGGAGATGGATGACGCTTACAGCACCGGTTCCAGTATTATGCCGCAAAAGAAAAATCCGGACGTAGCGGAGCTAATCCGCGGCAAGACCGGGCGGGTGTACGGCGATCTAATGGCTATCCTGACAATTTTAAAGGGATTGCCGTTAGCCTATAACAAAGATATGCAAGAGGATAAAGAGGCATTATTTGACGGGATCGATACCGTAAAAGGATGTTTAACGATTTTCACCCCCATGCTACGGACTGTGACCTTTAAAAGAGAACGGATGCTGGCTGCCACCAAGGATGGGTTTTTGAATGCCACCGATCTTGCCGATTACTTAGTTGCCAAAGGCTTACCTTTTCGGTCGGCCCACATGCTGGTTGGCAGACTGGTTCAATCTTGTATCGAGCAACATAGGCGGCTGGAAGAATTAAGTCTGGAAGAGTTTCAGGCGGCCTCTACGCTAATTGAGGCTGATGTTTATGAAGCGCTTGATATTCGGCAGGTAGTATCGGTAAGAAATTCCTATGGCGGTACCTCGGTGGAACAGGTTAAATTTCAACTTGAACAGGCCGTGGAATGGCTCAACACTATAAAATGAGGATGGTTTGTTTTTATGCGAATTATTGTTCAAAAATTCGGCGGCACGTCGGTGGCAACCGATGAAGGCCGTAGTAAAGCAGTGGCGAAGATTATTAAGGCCAAAGAGGACGGCTTATCGGTGGTAGTGGTTGTTTCCGCAATGGGACGCAAAGGAGAACCTTATGCTACCGATACCCTGATTAATCTGGCCAAAGGGATCGGCTCGAAAGTGGCTCCGCGGGAGCTGGATCTATTAATTTCCTGCGGCGAAATTATTTCTACGGTGGTAATGACTCAAACATTGGAAAAGCATGGTCATCCGGCGGTTGCTTTAACTGGCGGCCAAGCCGGCATCCTTACCGATAAGAATTTTGGGGAAGCTCAAATCATCGGGATTAATCCGGAACATATCCTACGGCATTTGGGCGAGGGCAAAATAGTAATTGTAGCAGGTTTCCAGGGAATTACCGCTGCAGGAGAGATGACCACCTTGGGCCGGGGCGGCTCGGATACCACTGCCACAGCATTAGGGTCCGCCCTGGAAGCGGAGATGGTTGAGATTTATACCGATGTTGATGGGGTAATGACTGTCGATCCGCGGATTATTCCGGAAGCCAAAATATTACGGGAATTGACCTATCAAGAAATTTGCGAGATGGCCAATCATGGAGCCAAGGTCGTCCATCCCAGGGCGGTTGCTATCGCCCGTGATAAAAAAGTGCCGGTGAAAGTGAGAAGCACGTTCTCCAATGACGGAGGGACCCTGATTCATGACGGCAAAACCTCGCGGATTATCACCGGGATCGCTCACCAACCGGGTATGGGCCTGGTACTAGTTAAAGCGAAGACCGGTGCGATGAATTCGGAAGATTCGGTCAAAATTTTCAAAAGCTTGGCGGAAGCCATGATTAGTGTGGATATGAATTCGGTATCCACCAGTCAAGTGAGTTTTATCGTAAAACAAGAGGTTCTGGGTAAAGTTGGGGATTTATTGATGCCGCTTGGGTTTAATGTTGAATTATTGCCGCATTGTTCCAAGCTCTCCCTGATCGGAGTGGGAATGCAGGAGGTATCGGGGATTATGGTCAGAGTGGTTGAGGCTTTGCATAAACATCATATTAAGTTGTTGCAAACGGTGGATTCGGAGATTACTATTTCTTGTTTAGTACCTGAGGATCAAATTTCTCAAGCAACCAAAGTATTATATAATGAATTTGGTCTATAAATAATAGGGGAGAGTGGATGAGATGGACTTAAAATCATTAATTCGTGAGGTTCCGGATTTTCCAAAACCAGGGATTAGCTTTAAGGATATTACCACCCTTTTAAAAGACGGTCCGGCTTTACGGAAGGTCACCGACCTTTTGGCGGAACATTTTGCGGCGGCTAAACCGGATCTGATTGTCGGCGCCGAATCGCGCGGCTTCTTATTGGGAGCCCCGCTTGCTTATAAAATGGGTTGTGGTATTGTATTGGTGCGAAAACCGGGCAAATTACCGGCTGCGGTAGCTAAAGTCTCCTATCAATTGGAATATGGGCAAGATTCCCTAGAAATCCATCTGGATGCGATCAAACCGGGTCAACGAGTATTGATTGTCGACGACTTGTTGGCAACCGGCGGGACCATCTCGGCTACCGCAAATTTGGTTAAACAGCTCAAAGGGGAAATTGTGGGCTTTGCTTTCATGATTGAACTGGATGACCTCCATGGGCGCAAAAAGCTTGAGCCGTATGATGTATTTAGCTTGGTCCATTATGAAGGCGAATGAATTTGTTTTCTATATAAGGTGAATTAAATAATTAAAAAATCAGGCTCTGTATAGGCCAACTGTTGGTCTGGACTTTCTCTTGCTCTCCCCCAATGAAGCATTCCGAAGTAGTGGATTTAGTGGGAGAGTACCCGATACCTTTGGGGGCTAATAGCTCTTAGGCGGTAACGATAAAGGTTACCCTTCCACTTGAATCAGATATTCGGCTTCTAAGGGGAAGGGCGAGGGTTAGGTCAAATAGGCGCTCAATTTTCAGCAATGATCCCTAATAACATCAAAATTTAATTCAATTTATATAGTAATTAGTTGAAAATGTTTTCAAGGATGCGTCATTTTTGTTGGCGATTAAGGCGGTCAGGATGCAGCAAGGTGATTTTTTTAAATTACCGGACATTAACCCGGATGAATTATCCCCAGCTGTTTGGGCTTATATTGGGGATGCAGTTTATGAACTTTTTATTCGTTGCCATTTGTTAGCAGACGGACCGGCCAAAACGAAGACCTTGCATCACGAGGCCACCGAAATGGTAAGAGCTTCATTCCAGGCAGGTTTGGTCAGTCAAATCGAGTCTTTTTTAACCGAGAATGAGATGGAAATATTAAAACGGGGCCGCAACGTTAAAAGTGGACATATCCCCGCCCATACCGATGTATTGACCTACCGCTACAGTACTGCGTTTGAGGCATTGCTCGGTTACCTGTATTTGCATGGCGAATGGCAGCGCTTACATGAATTGTTAGCGCAGGTTATCAATATCAATCAAAGCAGAATAACGGAACATCCCGATTGAAGGCCAAAAAACCAACTCCGGACCAATTTATAAATGGAGTTGGTTTTTTTATATACAGTAGCTACTTTGGATATAATTTGGTAAAATAGACCACGATACATTTGATTTTGAAAATCAATGAATGGAGTTAAAAAATGGCGGAACAAATTGAAGGCAGAAATCCGGTTTTGGAGGCGCTGCGGGCCGGGCATGAACTTGTAAAGATCTACATTTTAAATAATGAATCGAGTAACGGTCCGCTGAGGGAGATCACGGGATTGGCCGGCAAGAAAGGCATCCCGGTGAATTTGGTTGATATGGAGGCTCTTAACCGCATGGCGGTGACCCGTAATCATCAGGGTGTCATTGCGATGGCGGCTGAATGGAAATATGCTTCGATTCAGGAGGTATTGGATCAAGCCGTCCAAAAGTCGGAACCGCCATTAATATTGTTATTGGATGGAGTGGAAGATCCCCAAAATTTCGGTTCGATCCTAAGGACGGCGGAGGCAGCCGGTGTTCACGGGATCATTATTCCGGAACGGCGGGCAGTTGGGTTAACTGTGACGGTAAGTAGAGCTTCGGCCGGAGCGATTGAGCATATCCCTGTGGTCCGGGTGACCAACTTAACCAAGACCATGGAAGAGTTGAAAAAGTCCGGTTTGTGGTTTACCGGAGTGGAAATGGACGGCGAGCTCCCGTTTCAAAAAGCGGATCTCAAAGGCCCCATCGGGGTGGTCCTCGGCGGCGAAGGAAAGGGTATTTCCCGCTTGGTCCGTGAGCATTGCGATCAGGTAGTGCGGATCCCGATGTGGGGCCGGATTAATTCATTAAATGTGTCGGCTGCGACGGCGGTTTCTTTATATGAGGTTAGGCGGCAACGTTCCGAAGGATTGGGAGATAAAAATTAGAGATAGGTGTTAGGGGTAATGGTAAGCCTTTAACCACCACGAAATACCCAAGAGTGAAAGCCAAAGCCGATTTGGTTTTATTTTTTGGCGCCTTTGGGGATATTTCGTGGTTATTATTTTTAATATTAATTGTCGATCAATGAATATTTGTGATAAATCAATAGTAAAAATATTCCATGACAGTCTGATTCGGGAACCGATACTAAATATAAACGTTATTTAAGTATTGTATTTTCAAGGAGGTAATGTTACAATTCAAAAAAGTAATAAACCATCTAAATCTTTCAGTTTCAAAAGAAACTCATCGTTTTTTTGATACCAAGCTAGTTCCGAATGGATGAATGAATGCCGGCTTTTGGTATGTTCCCCTTCCCTTGACGTTCAAATAACAACTATTGTATAATAATATTATTCCATTTTCGGACAGGCTTTCTAGCATTGTTTTTTGCTTTATGTAGCGGTCTTAAAAATATCAGCTGGAGGCGATTGTAACGTGGGGGCAAAACCACAGAGAGAAGTTACTGAGATCTATGATGTGATGTTAGATGAAACAATCGTTGAAGCTGCTCGTGAGGGTGACGACGCCGCCCAAGAATATTTGATCAATAAGTATAAGAATTTTGTGCGTGCCAAGGCCCGTTCTTATTTTTTGATCGGAGCTGATCGGGAAGATATCATTCAGGAAGGCATGATCGGTCTTTATAAAGCTATCCGTGATTTTCGCAATGATAAGTTGGCTTCTTTCCGTGCTTTTGCCGAGTTGTGTATCACTCGTCAAATTATCACGGCCATCAAAACTGCCACTCGTCAGAAACATATTCCTTTAAATTCGTATGTCTCTTTAAATAAACCGATTTACGACGAAGAATCGGATCGTACTTTACTGGATGTGCTATCCGGCACAAAGGTGACCGACCCTGAAGAACTGGTGATTAGTCGTGAGGAGTTTGTCGATATTGAGCATAAAATGGGTGAGTTTTTAAGCGACCTGGAGTGGAAAGTCCTGATGTCTTATTTGGACGGCCGTTCCTATCAGGAGATCGCTAAAGATTTACGTCGTCATGTAAAGTCGATTGATAATGCCTTGCAAAGAGTGAAACGAAAACTCGAGCGTTATTTGGAAAAACGGGAAGAAATTAATAGTTAGTAAGGTTGGGGCCTTCCATCTACTTGGAAGGCCCTTTATTTATATTGTACAGAGTTTGCCTAAAGCTCCTGCGGTTTTAATTCTTTTTCCTCCTCCTACATCCCACCTTTATATGTTAATCCGGTGAATGAAAAAGGACAAATCAATAGTTATTGGTTTTTAACTCATAATATTCATTGTTTAATAGGGCTCAATCGGCTATGGCCGTAAGAGATGACTGCGTATGGGCGAAAATCGAAAGTTACCCGAATGGTAAATATTGGAGTCCGGGAAAGGCAGGATGTAGTGAAGGAAAAGGCGAAAAGCAAGGCTTCAGAGGATATAGGGTAAGGTTTACGGTTTTCCAAAAATGTTTTCATTGATAATAATATAGCGGGTAAATGTTATTACAGGATAATTTTGGATTTACTGTTCATAATCGAGTGAGGGGAATGTCATCATTTGTAATGATTGGAGTGTACAGTAAATGCTTAATAAGGGACTTTCGCCCGACAAGCATGAAACGGTTTTCCACGGGTCGTCCGGTGACGACGGGGGGAGTTTCGGGACTAAACGGGCGCCGCAGGTTAAAGCATTTCCCGCCGTCTCAAAATTAGGACAACAATTGTTGGATGCAGGTTTAATTAATACGGCCCAATTGGAATATGTCTTGCAATTTCAAAAAACCAAAGGGGGTAGGCTGGGCGATATTTTAGTTTCACTGGGGATGATCAGCCAAAGCGATTTTGAAAAAATCATTATTCCGGAGCGTCGGAAATTACCCCTGGGTGAAATGCTGCTCCAGGAGGGGGTAATTGAAGAGGTACAATTAAAACAGGCCTTGTCCTTTCAAGAAAAAAGCGGCGGTTTACTGGGCGATATTCTCATTACATTAGGAATGGCCAAGCCGGAAGCTGTTTATCGTGAATTAGCAACCCAGAACCAGATCGGCCGGGTAGGGATGATGTTTGATTTTCAGGAAGCCCAAAAACTTCCGTATGCCATTGCCAAGAAATATCAGGTATGTGTTATCAATCACGAAAAAAGCCGCTATTTAGTGGCAGCTCTTCATAAGCTCCTGGGCCCGGAGACTGCAGAGATCGAATCCTTTTTGGATATGAAGATCGAAGTAGTTCTGGCTGAACAACATGAAATGGAGAATTTTTGGAAGATTGCTTATGATAGCGATTTAGTCGATGAAAGTATCAACCGGCTTCGCAACGAGATGGCTGAGAATTCAGCCCAGGAGACCTTTACCCGGTCTCAGAAAATTATATTGATCGGTCTTGGCGCCCTTATGGGGCTGGGTTTAGTCTTCAACTTCACTGTGACGCTTATTTTAATAAATGTAATTATTCAGGGACTGTATTTTTTAATCTCAACCCATAAGATGTATATTTTAACCCGGGGTATTAATGCGGACAGCCAGATTAAAATATCCGAGCAAGAGGTACAGGCTTTGGATGAAAGGGAACTCCCGATTTATACGATTTTAGTCCCCATTTATAAAGAAGCCGGCGTAATTAAGGATTTATTAGATCATCTGGACAAGCTGGATTATCCTAAAACCAAACTGGACGTACGGCTTTTATTGGAAGAAGTTGATTTGGATACCATCCAAGCGGTACAAAGTTATCAATTGCCGTATTATTGCACCGCTTTGACGGTACCGTCCAGTCAACCGCAGACTAAACCCAAGGCTTGTAATTATGGCTTGATACGCGCCAGGGGGAAATACGTGGTAATTTATGATGCCGAAGACCGCCCTGAACTTGACCAACTGAAAAAGGCTTATCTGGCATTTAAGCAATTATCGGATCAATACATTTGTGTTCAAGCAAAATTAAATTATTATAATTGTGACGATAATCTGTTGACCAAATGGTTCACTCAAGAATACAGCATGTGGTTTGAATTGCTGTTACCGGGAATTTCCAAAATGAAGATTCCGGTGCCGCTGGGCGGCAC
>DNPP01000327.1 GCA_003501365.1 Bacillota bacterium | reverse complement strand
TATGAGGAAATGCTGGGTTATGAAGCCTATATCGGTATGCCCTGTCATTATCCACACTGGAGTTACGGCAAAGCCTTCGACCGTCTTAATACCTTTTATCGCTTCAACTTAAGCGGGCTCCCCTATGAGATGGTGATCAACTCTAATCCTTGTCTGGCCTATTTGATGCGCGAAAACACTTTGTTATTACAGATATTGACGATTGCCCATGTATACGGCCATAATGATTTTTTCAAAAACAACCGTTTATTCAAACTGACCCGGGCGGAGTTAACCATTGAAAACTTCAAGAACCATGCTGAGCGGATCCGGGGTTATCTGCAGGATCCCAGCATCGGTTATTCGAAAGTCGAACGGATTTTGGATGCCGCTCATGCTTTACGTTTTCAAATCAATCGGACGCCGGGAACGAAAAGACTGTCTATAGAAGAGCAAAAGCAACGGATGATGGGTGAATATCAGCATAAGATGCAGCGGGATTGTTTTGGCAGGACTCCGGAACTGGCTTCGCCTAACTTAACCAAGATACCACTTGCGCCAGAGGAAGACCTGCTCTGGTTTATCGCGGAATACGGTCAGATGGAAGAGTGGGAAAAAGATATTTTGCGGATTGTCCATAGTGAAAGCGAATACTTCCTGCCCCAGATCGAAACCAAGATTATGAATGAAGGGTGGGCCAGTTTTTGGCATTTTCGTATCTTGCAACATTTGCAGTTAAACCCTGAATTGCATCTGGAATTTTTAAAGCGGCATCATCAGGTGATCCGACCTCACCAAGGCGGCTTAAACCCTTATCATTTAGGATTTATGGTTTTCGATGATTTGGAGAAGCGATTTGGCATGGCGAAGTTGTTTGAAGCCAGAGAGATCGAGAATGACCGCTCCTTTATTCGCCGTTATTTGACCCGAAAACTATGTGATGAGTTGAATTTATTTGAGTATTATACCGGTGAGGACAGGGCGATTGTGACCGAAGTGGCCGATGAGAAAGGTTGGGAGCAGATCAGGGATACTCTATGCGCCAATGTGGGAACTGGAGCGATCCCGGTTATTAAGGTGAAGGAAATATCGCCAAGAGACCGGACCTTAGTTTTGGAGCATGAATATGATGACCGGGATCTCGAATTAACCTATACCGGAGAGACTTTAAAACATTTAGTCGAATTGTGGGGACGACCGGTGGAACTGATCACCTGGGTCAAAGGCAAGGAGAAAAGGTTAATCTGCGGCGAGAATAAAAAGATTGCTGTGTATGATTGAATAAAGAATTATTGATGCCGGATTTTCTCTTATTTAATAGCAGTTTGAATAGTTTGAGCTAAAATAGGTTTGGTTATATTTAATGAGATTGTAAATAATTGTTGACATTAAATTTAACATATGATAACATTTGGTTGCGTTGAAATTTACTTTCACAAATTAGCAGTCATTTGGAAAATTAAATTTCACAGAACTCATATAAACTTGGTAAATGATATTTTTTTTGAGCGCCAGGAAAGAAAATTTCACATTTTTCGGAAACTAAGTGAAATGATATTACATAAAAAATATCTAAATTAAGTGGATGGATTGGTATTACCAAGTCTTCTGAAAGCGAGGATTATAAACAATGAAAGAAAGAGAAAGAGCTGATATTCAACATAATATTGAGAAGGCCGATGTGTTGAATCTCATTAAACGAAATTGTTCAAGATTATCAAGTTCCCAGATGAAAGTGGCTTCTTACATTATGGCGTATCCCGAAAAAGTATTGGATTATACCGCATTACAAATCGCCAAAGAAGCTGATGTCAGTGAAGCTACGGTCGTTAGATTTTGCAGAGAGATTGGTTATAAAGGTTATCCCGAGTTTAAGATCAAATTGGCAAAAGACTATAACGTATTAAAAGAACCTCCTATGACGCTTGATGTTAATAAGCATGATGATTATGAAACTGTGTTGGAGAAAATAGTCAATGGCAATATTGAAGATTTTAAATATTTACTTAGCATGATGAATATGGATGCTTTTAATAAAGCGGTCAAACATCTACAGAATGCTAAACGGATCGGTTTTTTTGCAGTAGGGGGCACGTATCCGGTAGCCTATGATGCTTATTGGCATTTTTCTAATATCGGTAAAATGGCTCAAACGGAAATTGACCCAAGTGCGCAGATGGTTCTGGCTCAATCTTTGACTCCTCAAGACTTAGCTTTTGCAATATCAATCAAAGGGCAATCGCAGATTCCTGTTATGTGCATGGAAATTGCGAAAAAGAAAGGCGTCCCGACGATATGCTTAACCCAGAATATGAAGTCTAAACTGGTGGAAGTAGCCGATTGCGCCATAGTTACCCATCGTAGAGTGGAACAATCGCATGACCTTATTACAAGATCAAAAATTGTGATGTTTTTAGTGGTTAATGCCTTATGTATGGCCACTACGATTGCAAATTGGGATGAATCAATTTGTAAGTTAAAGGAGAACTTAAGTCTGGTGAGCATTAACCAATACTAACCGGGTGTGCCTGCTCCGGCCGGAATAATGATTATCGATTAATGGCCATTCCAAACTGATAGTCATCCAATCAAAAGACAATCTATTGCATAGTCACGAGGGATAATGATATGAATCAAAATTGGAACAACCTGGAATTGATGTGTGCCAAATTATCTGAAAAAAAGAATACGGGCAAGCTGGTTGCGATGACTTTGAGTAGTTGTATTGATTACCTGATTTGTTGGGACTCAGCAAAAATTAATTCTTGGTATAAACAATATACCATTGACTCAAGTCTGGATTATTCAAAAGGAATTGCAAACGCGGAAGAGCTGCTTAAATTGATTAACGATATGATTATCACGGGTAATGGCGGCGATTTTCTTATTACCTCGAAGGAATTATGTCGTGAAATTGAAGAAAAGTTTGAGATAGAGTATGCGATAGGAGGAACCGGAGCTCAGGGAGCGTGCGCTTTAGCCAATATGGGATTTCCGGTAGCACTTCATACGACGGTTTTTTCAGATGTGATGAAAAAGTTAATTAATAATGATTTAGTATTGGTTGAAAAAGATGGTAAATTACAATCAATCATAACGGAACGGTTAGGCTATGACAATGATTATGCTCCCCACTTTATCCTACAATTTAACCGGGGGATAGAAATCGTAGTCAATGATGATGTTCATAGAGCGGAAAATTCAAACCGCCTGATATTGACATATGACCATAAAAATTCGATAACGCCGCTAGATGAGGAATATTTTAAAGTATTGGTTCAAAATGCCAGCAAAGTATCATCAATGGTGTTATCTGGTTTTAATACAATTATCCGTAAAGAAATACTTCAACAGCGACTAGAGAGTGTAAATTTATGGATCGATAAAATTAAACAAGAAAACCCGGAAATCGTTTTTTACCTTGAAGGCGCATCATATCACTCTGCCGCGATTATTCCATATATTTATGCAACGCTGAGCCCTAAAGTCAATATTCTTGGCTTTAATGAAGAGGAACTGGGTGATATTCTGCGGATAAACGGCAAAAAATATGATTTGGATGATTTATTCGATCTCGTGATGTCGCTTCGATTCATAATTGACCTATATAAGCCAAAATATGGAATTGTGTTGCATACCAAAGATTATAGTTTATATTTTGGCAAGAGATGTGAAAAAGATATTGAAGCAGGGTTACACTTCGGTAATCTGATGGCTGGAATTAAGGCTCGACTCGGTCGCTATGGGAAATTAGACGATTTGCGCGGGTATGACCTTACTATACCTTTTAGTCCGGAAGGATTAAAAATGATGAACTTTGCGGAAAAATATGAAGGAACGGAACAATTAGTCGTAGCGCCTAATCGTTTTCTCAAAAATCCCACATCCACAATTGGATTAGGGGATACGTTCACTGCAGGAATGCAGTTAGGCTTTATTTGAGAACCGGAATATTTTATTGATAGTACCTTTTAAAATACAGAGGAGGCAATAAAATGAGTAAGATTGATACCATTAAAGGAACATTTAAAAAAGGAGAGGGAATTTTAAAACTGATTCCAACATTTATTCCCAGAAATTTTTCCAAACCCGGACAACGTTTGCGATTACATCCGGATGATTATTTTGCGCTGGGTATGGAGAGGGGCGCTATCAAAGAACGTTGGTTTTCATCAATAATTGTTGCTCAAAACGGTAAATTAGCGGCGAAAGATGAAGGAATGAGTTATGTAGCTGTTACGGATAATGTTGCAGATAAAGTATTATTTAAGGATTTTATCGATACGCTTGGTGCGGAAATTATTGGTGACGAGCTGATACGCAGATACGGTACTTGGCCGATGTTTGCTAAATTCTTTGATTATAACGAGCCATTATTTCACCATTTGCATCTTACCCAAGCTGCCGCGGATATGGTAGGCAAAATGTGCAAACCGGAAGCTTATTATTTTCCACCTCAATTAAATAATCATATGGGAACCTCTCCATATACCTACTTTGGGTTTGATTCGTCAGTTACTAAAGCAGAGGTTAGAGAAAAGGTTGAAAAGTTTTTGAAGT
>DNPP01000169.1 GCA_003501365.1 Bacillota bacterium | reverse complement strand
CCGGCCCCCCATTTACTTTTCAACAGAAACGCCCCCAAACCGGAGACTGCCGCCCCGGTTCCGGCTACAGCCAAGCTGGTCGTGGTAGCTTTCAAGGTAAACACCTCCCGCAAATAGTCTACCCAAATATGAGCTAATTTTTCCCGTAAAAAATAAGCGGAGATGTCGGTAATTGAAGCAAACCGTCTTGAATCCGTATGTTGTCGCCGTTGATTAAATTTTGGTATTCTCCATCTTTACAGCCAACATCTAAGTAGCCGCTCTTTCCTTCAACATTGAAGATACCATATAGGGTCCGATGCTCGTCCTGATAGGAAGCAAAGATTACTCCGGATTGGGGAGTAAAATGAATTTTATAATAACCCCGGCTCACAAGCGGTTCTTTTTTGACCCTCGCTAAGCTAGTCAAAAGATTAGAAAATTCCAAATCCGGACTACTCCAATCGACGCTATCCCGTTCAAATAAATCAGGGGTTTTAGAATCCAAGTTTTCTTGCCCGGCGTATAACAAGGTGACTCCTTTTTCAAAATAAGCAAACGCAGTCCATTGGCGCAGGCTTTCCTTAAAGGCAACCAACGGTCGAATACGGGGTTGGTCATGGTTTTCTAAAAAGCGTAATTTTAGGTAATTGGCCGGATAGATAACTTCCTGTCTGCGTAACAGGGATAAGTATTGTTCCAGGGAGGTTTTTCCCTGAAGATAAGCTCGAAACGTATGATAGACATCGTAATCATAGGTAATATCAAAAGCCTGGTACATTTCAGAGTCGGCAAGGTTATTAAGTCCTTGTTTGCGTCTTATTTCAATGAAGTCCGGGTCACTGCTTTCAGCGAGCCATACCAGATTGGGATTTATTTTTTTAAGTTCACTCCGGGCTTTCAGCCAAAAATCAAGAGGGACCAGGGGCGCTACATCGCAGCGGAAACCGTTCACACCTTGTTTGGTCCAAAATTTTAAGGTATCAATCTGATACGTCCACAGCTCCGGATGAGTATAGTCCAGGTCAATGACATCAGTCCAGTCTTCAACTTTTCCGGCAATTTTTCCATCGGCAGCACGATAGAACCATTCGGGGTGATGCCCGCGTAGCCAGGAATCATGGGAGGTATGATTGAAAACGATATCGATCATGACCTCCATCCCAAGCTCGTGAATATTGGAAACCAATTGTTGAAAATCATCAGCAGTCCCATACTCCGGATTGATTTCGCGATAATCTTGAATCGAATAGGGGCAACCCAAGCTATGTTTTCTCTGAATCCGGCCGATCGGATGAATGGGCATCAGCCAGATAACGTCTACGCCCAAGTTTTTAATACGGGGCAAATCTTTTTGTAGTCCGTTAAAATTGCCTGCCTCGCTATGGTTACGAATAAAGACCTCATAAATAATTTTGTTACGTAATTCGGGACTGGTATCAAAAGCCATTTAAAGCCCTCCGGATTGTTTTTAATTAGCTTACCCTTTAACCGCTCCGGCAGCCACGCCTTTAACAATATACTTCTGTAGCGCCAAGTAGAATATTACAATCGGTGCGGCGGATAGGACCAACGAGGCCATGGCCAAGGAATATTGCCGCCGGTAAAGGCTAAAGAAACCAAACTGTGCCAGCTGCAAAGTTGCTTGTTTTGGCAGAATAATTAGGGGCAGCAAAAAGTCGTTCCAAATCCACAAAGCATCCAGAATAGCAATGGTGGCCGTAACCGGGGTCAACAGGGGGAAAACCAAGTGGAAGAAGGTACGCAACTGCGATGAGCCGTCAATAGCGGCTGATTCGTCGATCTCAATCGGGACACTTTTGATAAAACCGTGATACATAAAGACCGCCATTGGACAGCCGAGACCAATGTAGATCGGAATAATCCCCAGCACATTTTGAAGATTAAAATCTTTGGCAGTTTTGACCAATGGAATCATGAAGGTTTGAAAAGGCACCACCAGAGAAAATGTAAAAATCAAATAAAAAATCCAGCTGATCCTGGAGGGAGTGCGCGCCAAAATATAGGCAGCCATCGCACTGACGATGATAATCCCAACCATGCTTAAGCTAGTGATAATTAAAGTATTTGTAAATACCACCGGAAAGTTGGTTTCATGCCAGGCATTGATATAATTGGCGAAATTGATGGAATCAGGCAATGCCAATGGATTTAAAGTAATCTGGGCATCGGATTTGAAGGAATTGATGAATATTAAAATTGTAGGTGATAGAAATATTATGGCCAGGATACCCATTAATATTTCTAACGCAATCGAAGAATAGCTTCTTTTACGGATTGCTCCCGGATTCTCTTTTGGCGTGCGCTTAAAGATTGAGAGGATTGATGCTTTCATAGTTCCACTTCCCTCTTTTTCATGAAATACAGTTGGATGCCGGTGACCACCATAATGACCATACAGAGGAAGACTGCCTTGGCGGTGGCATAACCGAATTGATTATCCCGGAAAGCGTTGTAGTAAATATCCAAAACGATTGGAGTAGTGACGTAGCCAGGTCCTCCTTGGGTTAAAGCCATAATCACATCAAAAGTCTTTAAGGAATTGGACAGACTAAAGAAGGTACAAATCGTAAACGAAGGAATCAATAACGGCATGGTGATATGTCGCAACCGTTGCCACCAATTGGCACCGTCAATCTGGGATCCCTCGACGATATCCGTGGGGATCGTCTGCAGCCCCGCCAAATAGATGATCATCAACCAACCGCAGCCCTGCCAAACTGTTACCATGAGTAAAGCATAGGGAGCCAACTCAGGGCTGCCCAACCAAACTGTAATCCCGGTAATGAGCGGCATGACTAACCGAAATACAAAGGACCAAATAAAAGCGACAATAATTAGACTTAAGACGTTGGGGAAAAAGAAGATCGAACGTAAAATATTCTTGGTTTTCATCTGGGTGTCCAGGACTAATGCTAGAAATAACGCCAGTAAATTGGAGAAGATGACATTAAATAGGGTAAAAAAAAGTGTAAAGCCGATAACACCGGGGATAAATATCGTTGTATACCAGTATTGACTCAATAGAGTTTTTAATTTTTCAGATTGAGCCTCGTTCATTTTGGGAGTTAAATGAAAAGAAGATGTTCCGGCCTGCTTTTGGTAAGCAGTTAATATCAAAGATTTATCTTTAGAATTCCGAATATGATTGACAATATTTTTATGAAAATCCCCAGCCATAATGGTCTGCGGCAGATCTGCAAATTCATTAAATAGATACCTTTTTTCAAGTCGGGGCACAAAACGCTGATCATTTTGAAACATTTGCTGATAATTCTTCATTCCGATGAATTTAATTGAAGCAATACCGACAGAGCCGAGAATTCGCTTGATTTTACTTCTTTCGGCGGCGCTTAATTGCCGGCTGCCTCCTTTTTCTTGCACCCAATTGGTTAAGTTATAAGTCTCAGCGGCATCACTTAATCGGTAATATTTTTTTAAGTAAACTTGTTCTTTAGGGTTATCCAGCTTTTTAATGATTTGGTTATCAAAATCTGTTTTATCAATATTAAAAGGGATTTCGGGGACGACTCCGTTCCAGTCGGTAAAGGAGTACCGGATGCCCTGAAAAAAAGGAATGATGAAAAACATCCCATACAATATCAGGGCCGGAAGCATGAATAAGATGAAATAAAAGATTTTATTCCGTTTGGGGCTGACCATTGTTTCTCCTTTCATACGAAAAGGCAGAATAAGCAGCAAGGTGCCGCTTATTCTGCCTTTATTGGTTCTTTACTTCTTCAGTGATTTTTTCCAGGTTTCATCAAAATATTGAATGACTTGCTCGGCATTTTTGGTACCAAATACATATTCTTGAGCGCCGTTTTTGGTTGCATCTTCAAAGGCGGCAACCGGATACATTGAGAAAGCCCATGGATTGGTTTTACCGGAATTAAGATAAGAAACCAGGTCCTGGAACGGAGCATCCATTGTTTTCACATTGGCGCCTTTAAAGGTCGGCACTAATTTGCATTTTTCAACCCAGATTTTAATTGCTTCCGGAGTAGCCAGCCATTCTAAGAATGTTTTTGAGGCTTTAATCTTTTCCGGGCTGGAAGAGGCGGACAGAGCAAAAGTTGAATCAACATCTGCGAAAAGTTTGGTGTCTTTGGTGTCGTTAGTGCAAGGGAACGGAATAAAGCCACAATGCAATTTAGGGTTGGTCCCAATGGCCGCGCCGTATGACCATAGGCCTTGAACCATCATAGCCGCTTCGCCTTTGGCAAAAGAAGCCTGTTGTTCATTCCAGTCGAATTCGGCGGCCTTAGGATCGGAATTGGCTTTGTAGAAATCCAACATTCTGAATACTTCTTTGGTGTTGATCGGATCAGCAAAAGAACCTTTGCCGGAATTCATCGATTCAATCCACGGCATTACCTTGGGACCTGCTAAAGTGGTATGAACCATTGACAGAAAATGTCCGAGGGACCAGTTTACCTTAAACATTGAAGCAAATGGGGTGACGTTATTTTTCTTTAGGGCTGCACATACGGCAGTTAACTCTTTAAAGGTCGTAGGCGGTTTCAGACCATATTTCTTGAAAATATCCTTATTATAAATGATTCCGATACCGGCTACATCCATCGGTAGAGCGTAGGCTTTCCCTTTATAAGTAACGGCGTTTTTGGTAGCGGGAGCTACTTTTCCCAAAACCGGCTCTTTGGATAGATCAAGCAACCAACCGGCTCCGGCGAATTCAAAGACCATCGCGTAAGACTGGAGTTGAATAATATCCGGGGCCTGGTTACTGGCCATTCTGGAACGGAGGACCGCTGCACTGTCGTTAGGTACCATTTCCAAATCAAT
>DNPP01000255.1:3954-7935 GCA_003501365.1 Bacillota bacterium | reverse complement strand
AAAGGATGTAAACCATCGGTCACTAATTGCTTGGCTTCCCCATAATCGATGGTTCGCTGATATTCGGATATTAGCGGCGTATACAAATCATACATATGCAAATCCGGTAGATTCAAAAGCTTTTTACGCAAGCTAAGATAACGTTGGAGCACCGGTAATTTACTATGTACCACATCAATCAAGCGGTCATATACTGCGGTGGGGATATTATCATCATCTAAAGATGCCTGTAAAGCCGAGTCAAAATGACGGGTCTTAGCGTAAAAGATATCCGCTTTAACCGAAGCGTCCAAAGTCGCGCCCAAGGTATTGCGAAATTTTGAATACGTGCTGTATAAGGCCTTAAAGGCATCTTCGCGGACTCTGCGGTCTTTACTCTCAATAAACATAGAGTAGCGTCCCTTAGTAATCTCCACAGTTTCACCATTTTCATCACGAATGGTTGGAAATTTAAAGTCGGCATTATCCATCATCCCAAAAATGGTTCCGGCGGCATCGGCTACTTCGGCGCTCTGCGCCAGGATTTTTTCTTCCGCTGCCGATAAAATATGAAGTTTTTGGCGTTCAATTTCGGAAAAGAATCGTTGATAAACCTTTAGTTCCTTTGACTCATTCATAAAGCGCTTCAATTTATCCGGAGCAAGCCCTACCAAGGCCGGTACGATAAATGATAGCGTACTCCCTACTTCAGTAGCCAAACTTTGGATGCGGTTGGTCAATGCCTGATAAACCGGATCGGCGTTATTTTCATCTTTATGCATCCGGGAATACACGAACAATTTATCCAGTAACCTGCCCATTTGGTCTTTACCCTGTAAAACCTGTAACAGGTTGGCTGCCGAATTTAAAAATCCCGGTTGAAGATCTTTAATGGATGTCAGATCTTTTTGTAACTTCTGAAAATCAGCTTCCCACTCGTTCTGAGAAGGATAAATATCATTCAGATGCCATTTAAATTCCGGGGGAATTTCCGCCCGGGTGGGTACATGTTTGGAATCAATCATTGTAATCAATCTCCTCTACATCTCCTTTTAAGTTCCATAATATTCTTCTTCAATCAAACAATCCCTTTGCTTTCGGATAATAATAATTTTATAGAGTCAACTTTTTTTATATTGTACCCCAAAAAATAAAACCACCCCGTTAGGAGTGGTAAAAGTTGAATTAAAAAGCAAAACTTCTTTGCGCCTTTATCTTTTCCAAGCCGCCCGCAAAACTTTGAAAAACCTGTTGTTTTGCTCGGCTGAGCCAAAGGTTACCCGAATATGATTGGGTAAGCCGAAAGAATGGGTCGGCCGGACAATAATTCCATTTCGAAGCAGATATTGGTAGATGTCCTGACTATCCTGTTTACAATCAATCAGGATAAAATTCGCTTGAGTAGGTAGATATTCAATATTCAATTCATCCAGTTCTTCATAAAAAGAACGCCGACCCATCTGAACCAGTTCCTTACTGAGCATGATATGCTTTTTACTGTTAAGAGCGGCTATACCGGCTGCCAATGCCAAAATGTTAACATTAAAAGGGTCTCTAACTTTCTGCATTTGTCCGATTAAGGCCGGGTTCGCAGCCGCATATCCCAGTCGCAGACCAGCCAACGCGTGAATCTTGGAAAAAGTATGGAAAACCATCAGGTTATTAAATTTCTTAAGTAATTCCAAACCATTCGGGAACTCCGGGTCATTGGCAAAATCAGCATACGCTTCATCTAATACCACGATGATGTTTGAGGGCAGGCTTTGTAAAAATTCTACCAACGTAGCTTGCTTTACTATCGTACCGGTGGGATTATTCGGATTACAAATGAATATTAACTTAGTATGATCAGTTACAGCCTTTCTCATGGCCTCCAGATCATTGCCGATTCCCTCTAACCCTTTAACCAAAATAGGTTTAGCGTTCATTAAAAGCGTCACTGACTTGTACATGCTGAAAGTCGGCTGAGGGATAATCACTTCATCATCAGGCGTGAGAAAAGTCTCGGCTACGATCCGGTTAACATCATCCAAGCCATTACCAACCAAAAGTTGCTCCGGCTTAAGCCCCAAATCCTGGGATAATGCCTCTTTCAAATAGTAATGATTGGCATCGGGATAAAATTGGATCTTATCGATCATCTGGGTGATGACCTGACGAACTTCATTTGAGGGTCCCAAAGGGTTTTCATTGGAAGCCATTTTAATAACTCCATTGATACCAAGCTCCCTTTCAACTTCTTCAATGGGCTTGCCGGGGATATAGGGCGGAATTTTATCAACACAGTTACGAACAATAGCATTAATATTCATAATCTTATCCTCCTCAAACTGATGATGTTAAATCAGGTCTTAAGTTGATTGCATCATGTAAGTAGACCGATTTTACCTCCTCTTTAGCCAATTCGGTATAAAAGTGCATTAAAATCCTGATACATAAAGGCAAAGACCCGGGTTTCGGGATTTCTTGGGTACAAATCAGCGGAGTATCCACCAGGCCGATCTTACGGGCTGCTACTGCCGGAAACTCACTTTGGATATCATGGGTTACCGTAAATATTATGCTAACAATATCCGTGGCGTTAATTCCATTAATTTGCAGCAATTTTAGCAATAATTCTTCGGTTGCGCCGACTACAGCTGCCGGATCATCTTTTAAGACTGTCGTTGCTCCTCTTACTGCCCACAGTTTAACCATGTCAACCAATAGCCCGATGGCTTAAACCGACAGCCACCTCATCCAGATGGATTAAGCCGATGCTAAAAAAAACAGCCACGCTTACATGATCTCCTTTACGGGCAATACCCACTTTACCTCCGATGTTCAACCCGATTGCTTTCTGAAGAATCTGGGACATTGCGTCACGGGCGGCTCCGGCAATTGCTCCTTCTTCCAGATGACATTCTTTGATGACCAGTTCTCGTTTGGCAGCAACGATGGCCCGCTCAACAATTATTTTCATAGCCGGAATGGCTTCGCCGCCATAGTCGATGGCTGCAGAGCGGATTTCCCGGTTACGGAGCTCTTCCTTGAGTGATTTTTCATCTTCACGTGAAGCAGTCATTGCTAACGATAACGCCGCTTTGGCAACTTCCTTGCTACCGGTCTCCATTTTTTGCTCCCCCTTTCGAGGAAAAAGTCGATAGTTCATACGGAATAAAACGGGCTGTCGCAAAAATGAAGTTATCGATAAAGAATACAATATATAACCTTTTGTAAAATTTCCGGTATTATATTGCATTTCTTATTGATCTTAAAGTATTTTTGCAACAGCCACTACAATTTTTGCATAACTAATAAATAGTCTACCTAAGAATTTAGCATATATTTTACGTTATTACAAGTCGCCGCGGTTAAAACTTTTATAAAACGTGGCCGGTTGGCCTTCATAACGTTCGATTAAGACAAAATATTTGCGGACAATTGGATAGCTTAATAAAACTTGGCTGAGAATAAGCAATAGCCCTAATGCAAGCAATAATCGCCACCATTTTCTTTCCCGGATTTGCAGATTAAAAAATAGTCTTTCATACCAATGGTATTTCGTGGCCTTCATATCGTTCCTCAAAAAATTCGACATTGTTGACTTGGTCACGGCTGGTTCAAGTGGAAGGGTAACCTTGGTCTTTGCGTAGTACTTTTAAAAATTCAATTAACCTTTCAAAGAAGCGGATTCAATGGGAGAGTAACCCCATGCGCAAGTGCGTGCTGTCTTCGCGGCCCAAAAGCTTTTAGAGATCAAAGGTTAGGGGTTACTCTTCCACTGAAACAACTACCATAAATAACATCTTTGGGGAAAAGCAAGAGTTAGGTCGCTCTTTGGCCTAAATTTTATTTGATAAACTTTTACTTCCCTTTTTATTCCAGCGTAGCCTTATGACATTGGAGCGCAAGTTAGGTAATAAATAGCATTTCCAAAATTATTTTAAAAATTCATAATTATACTCTATGCTCTTGAAACAACCAATTTTTTGGCTGCTTCCTGCCCAGCTACATAACCCG
>DNPP01000255.1:0-3656 GCA_003501365.1 Bacillota bacterium | reverse complement strand
TGCAGGTTAAAGCCACCGGTATAAGCGTCAACATCTACTACCTCGCCGGCAAAGTACAAGCCGGATACCAGTTTAGACTCCATGGTCTTCGGATTAAGTTCTTTGGTATGAACGCCTCCGGCTGTTACAATTGCTTCGGCGATGGGTCTTGGGTTGTGAATGGTTAACTGCAAGGATTTTAGCAAACAGACCAAACGTAATCGTTCTTCCTTGGTGATCTGGTGAACGGGTTTCAGAGGATCGATCTTCGATAATTCAATGATCACTGGGATAATTTTTTGCGGCAATAGATCATCCAAAGCATTTTTATAAATCTTGCGCACCATTTTAGCAAAATCCCTTTGGACCCGTAAATCTAATTCCTCCTTGGAGAGGGCTGGTTTTAAATCAATTTCAATCAAAACCGAGCCGGGTTTATGTAAAACCAAAGGGGAAATTGTCCGGCTTAAACTGAGAATAATCGGCCCCGAAACTCCAAAGCCGGTGAATAGCATTTCACCAAATTCGGATTGCAGTTGTTTTCCCTCATAGATCGTTCTCACTTCAACATTGACCAAAGAGAGACCTTCCAATTGTTTAACCCATTTCTCCCTGGTTTCAAGAGGAATCAGCGAAGGAGTCAACTCCGTAACCTGATGTCCTGCGGAACGGGCAAACATATAACCATCACCGGTACTGCCGGTTCCCGGATACGAAAGGCCTCCGGTAGCGATTAATACCATTGGGCTTTTCAATTCCTGACCGGTGTGTAACTTAACTCCGCTGACCCGCCGCTTACCAGCGTCAGCGTCCTCGGGTGAATCGATCATTAAACCGGTGACTTTGGTCTCAGTTAAGATTTGAACTCCAGCATCTTTAAGTTCTTTCGCTAAAGCTCCCACCACATCCTGGGCCCTGTCGGACTCCGGAAAGACCCGATTTCCTCTTTCAACCTTCAATGGCAATTTCAAATCCCGTTGAAAAAGATCCATCAAGGCCTCGGAATTTAAACGTTGAAACGCGCTATACAAAAAACGACCGTTTCCCGGGGTATTAATAACCAATTGGTTTACATCGCTAAGGTTAGTTAGATTACAACGTCCGGCGCCGGTGATGGCCAGTTTACGCCCGATAGTTTTATTTTTTTCAATTAAAACAACATTCAAGCCTTGGCGGGCTCCGGTACAAGCCGCCATAATACCAGCAGCGCCAGCTCCGACCACAATGAAATCCGTTTCATCATTCAACTTACTTGATCCTCCTGCTCGATAAAATTGGCGATCCGTTTTTCCAATTCCGGCAAGATTTTTTCGGCAGCTTGACGCCCAATGGTCATGCATTCCTTGCCTTTTTGAAAATGCATGGTACCGATATTTCCAAGCTGCGGTGTAATGGTTACATCGGCATGCCGAACCTGTTCGGCATCGAGCTTGTTTCCCATAATATCCATGACCTTTGACATCACATCGAAAATATTATTTACGTGATGCTGGGTATGATCAAATCCTACATTTACCGCTACGGTAATATCCCCTTTTAATTGCTTGGCGACAATAACCGGTACCCCGGCTACCACTGCACCGTCAACTAAAGTACGGCCATTTAATTCCACCGGATTGAACACTCCCGGAATGGATATACTGGCTCTCACTGCCGCCGCCATGGGTCCATTCTTAAATACAACTTCCTCCCCGGTAAACAAATCAGTGGCTACAGCCCAGAAACCAATGGATAACTCTTCAAAATTCTTTTTTTTGGTTAATAAATCAATCACCGTTTTCACCTTAGCGCCATCTATCAAACCCAGATTGGGGATTTTAAGATCAATTAAATCCTCCCAATGAAAATATTCAACGAGTTGTCCCAAATAGTAGAGATCGGTGCCAGCGCAATAAGTTGCTCCAATTAAAGCGCCCATACTGGTACCTACAACTCCGGATATATGAATTCCCGCCTCTTTAATAACCTGCAGCACCCCGATGTGAGCAAAACCGCGAGCGCCTCCTCCACCCAAAGCCAACACAATTTTCGGATAACTATTCATTGTCATAATTAATACCCCGATTCCCAAACCTATCTATTCTTCATTTCTTATATCATACCTTATTTTACCGGCAAAGGTAAATATGTTCTATCAACAGTTAAAAAATTGTAATTATATGCAAAGAGGCTGTTGCAAATACCATAAGATGAAAATCAGCGGTAATTTCACGCAACTCACCCCTCGCCCTCTCTTGCCTGCAAGAGAGGGTAACCCAATGCTTTTGCTACTATGAAAACATCTGTAAGGATACCTTTCTTCCCCTCTATTTCAAGAAAGAGCGGGGAAGAAAGGTAGGGTGAGTTTCGCCACAAAAGCCTGGCCAATATCCAACGTAAAAAAGGGCCATTGCTAGAACTTTTAGGTTCATTTTGCAACAGACCCTTTTTAACACCCTATAGGTTTACGCTGATATTACCGGTTCGCTATTCATGACCAGTGGCACCACTTCGAGTACTGGAGGTTTCACTATTGCCAATTTGATCACTTCTTCTATCCGTTCCACCGGAATGATTAAAATACCGGTTTCATCGTTAAACATTTCTTGCCAGTTTTCTTTGGGAATTAACACCCGTTTTACCCCGGCTTCTTTGGCGGCGGAAATTTTAGCCACAACTCCGCCAATAGCCATTATACCGCCCCGAATGGAAATTTCGCCGGTCATAGCAATCTCATTGTCCACTACTTGACCGGTAATTGCCGAATAAATGGCCGTAGCCAAAGTGATTCCGGCTGACGGTCCGTCAATCGGGGTGCCGCCGGGAAAATTAATATGTAGATCAAAGTTGGCGGGGTTAACATTTAAAAACTTACGCAAAACGGTCAAAACATTCTCTACCGATCCCAGCGCCATGCTTTTACGACGGATGGTGTGGCCCGGTTGACCCATTTCCTCCTCGTCAACCACTCCGGTAGTCGTAATCTTGCCATTTCCCGGTTCAGTGGCTGCCATTGCAGAAACTTCCACTTGGATTACGGCCCCCATGTTAGGCCCGTAAACCGCTAAACCATTCACATATCCAACTTGCGGCTTGGGTGGAATCTTAATATTGGGACGCGGTGTATACTGACTACTATGAATTACCCACTCCAAATCTTTCACCGTAATTTTTTTGCGTCCTTCAGTGATAGCCAGACCGGCAGTAATTTGGATTAAGTTTACCGCATCTCGTCCGTTGGTGGCATATTTCGTAATAATTTCCATAACGCCGGGTTCCAAATCAAAATTGATTTTCTGGGCCGCATTTTCGGCAATTCGTCTAACATCGTCCGGAGCCAAGGTTTGAAAGAAAATTTCTACACAACGGGAACGAATGGCCGGCGGTATATCCTGCGGCATCCGGGTCGTGGCTCCTACCAACCGAAAATCAGCCGGTAATCCGTTTTGAAAAATATCATGGATATGGCTGGGGATATTAGTATCTTCCGAGCTATAATAAGCACTCTCCAGGAAAACCCGACGGTCTTCCAAAACTTTCAATAACTTATTCATCTGAATCGGGTGTAGTTCTCCGATCTCATCAATAAAGAGGATCCCTCCATGCGCTTTCGTAACAGCTCCCGGTTTGGGCTGAGGAATTCCAGCGATACCGAGTGGTCCCGCGCCCTGATAAATCGGATCGTGAACCGATCCCAT
>DNPP01000372.1:6771-7048 GCA_003501365.1 Bacillota bacterium | reverse complement strand
AAGTTTTTGAGGTGCTAAAAAAATTGAATCAAGAACAACATTTAACCATTGTGGTGGTGGAACAGAAGGTCAATATTTTGATGGAATACGTCGGGCGGTTATTGATTTTAAAAAACGGGGCTTTGGTTGCCGATAAATCCCCCCGGGAGATCGTTAATCAGCCGAATCTGTTAGAGAGCATCGGGTTATCGGCGCCTCCCGTTAGTCAATTGGCGGACCGCTTGAAGACAGCCGGTTTGTATACGCAGGAGCTTCCGCTGACGGTGGACGAAGCCTA
>DNPP01000372.1:6115-6494 GCA_003501365.1 Bacillota bacterium | reverse complement strand
GATGGTTTGACGAAGAGCTTTGCCTTTGCCAAGATTGAGAGAGTATAATCCGATGATTAGCGTAAATAATCTTTCATTTAAATATCCCAGTGGAGTTGAAGTCTTAAACGATATCAGTTTTACCATTCCCAAAGGAGCTTTTGTAGCGCTGATCGGCCAGAACGGCGCGGGCAAGACTACCCTCTTAAAACAATTCAATTCTTTACTCAGACCCACTACCGGACGGGTCTTGATCGCCGGAATCGATACCAGCTCAGCCACTACCGGAAAACTTGCCCAGAAGGTCGGCTTTCTTTTTCAAAATCCCGATCATCAGATCTTTATGGCGAATGTGGAACGGGAAATTGGTTTTGGGCCGAAGAATCTGGGGTTATCCAAG
>DNPP01000372.1:3646-5787 GCA_003501365.1 Bacillota bacterium | reverse complement strand
AATCCGTTGTTTTTGAGTAAAGGGCAGCGCCAACGGGTGGCTTTTGCGTCAGTGCTGGCTATGAAGCCGGAAATACTGGTCCTGGATGAACCAACCACCGGACAGGATTATCAAGAAGGTCTGGAAATCATGGAAATGGTTAAAGAGTTGAACGAACAAGGTCATACCATTGTATTTGTCACTCATGATATGGAATTGGTGGCCCGTTATGCCAAACGGGTGATTGTCCTTAGCCAGGGCCGGATTTTATTGGATGACAGCTGCCACAATGTTTTTTATCAACCGGCAATCCTGCGGGAAACCAATCTTTTTCCGCCCCAAATCGCTAAATTAATTCAGAAGTTTGCCAAACAACCGTTTGAATTCGGGAAACCGTTATCGGTGGATGAGGCCTACCAAGAGTTTTTAAAGTATACGGAGAGTGAACCCGATGTCTGTTGTAGTTGAGTATATCGCCAAAGGCAGCTTTGTGCACCGCTTAAATCCATTAACCAAATTATTTTGGTCGGTGACCTTGATGACCCTAAGTTTCTTTTTTAGGGATCCGCGCATGCTGGCGGGATTGTTTTTTTCGATCGTCGCAGTCGCTTATATGGCGGGAATCCTGAAAGAGATGTGGCCGGCTTTTAAAGGGTTATTGATTGTGGCCGGATTGTTTATATTATTTCAGATTTTCTTTATTGCCGACGGTAAAACCATCTTGGTGCTCATACCCGGAATACAGATAGGGCATGTGAAGGGGATCGGCAGGATAACCGATCAGGGCTTATGGGGTTGTTTGGCGATGGGAGCCAGGATGATGGTAATTGCCGCCAGCTTTCCGGTTTTAATGGGCACTACCAAGATTAAAGACTTGGTTGTGGTTTTGGTAGAGAAATTGAAAATACCCTATACGTATGCATTTATGTTTGTAACTTCTTTACGGTTTATTCCCACCCTGATGCAGGAAATGGACCAGATTATGCAGGCTCAGTGCTCAAGGGGGCATCGCCTGGATGAACAAAATTTTTTCAAAAAGTTTCTTTCATTATGTCCATTGGCTATCCCGCTGATAGTCACTTCCGTCAAAAAGGCGGAACGGTTGGCGATCTCGATGGAAACCCGCGGTTTTGGGATTGGGGCTCGCACCTACCTTTACCGTAATGATTTCCGGCCAATTGATATAATGGTGAATATCGCTTTGACCTTTATACTGGCTACGGGATTGTTTCTTAATTTGAAAGGGATTATTGGTTAAAAAACGAATATTCCTAGACAATTTACAGGTAGTTTAAGAGGAGGTTAGCTGAGATGATGAATAAATCGATTCCTGTGGAGCAACAGGAATTACACAATCCGGAGTATTTGAGATTAGTTGGAGCGGAGCGAGATTCCTTTCTTGATGAATCCTTAAAGCGTTTGTTGCATCGGGTCTTGCATCAGGGTCCTTTCTATCAAAAAAAGTTGAAGGCGGCCGGGTTTGACTTACCCTCCTTTAAAGGCAGGGAACAATTTGCTGAGTTGCCTTTTACCACCAAAGAAGAGTTGCGGGAGATCTACCCTTTAGGATTGCAAGCGGTTCCCGACCGGGATGTTGTGAGGATTCATTCTTCTTCCGGGACCACCGGGCGTCCGATCATTATCCCCTATACCCGGCGCGATGTTCATGATTGGGCCGAAATGTTCGCCCGCTGCTTTGCCTACGCCGGTGTCAAACGGGAAGACCGGGTACAGATTACCCCGGGATATGGCTTATGGACGGCCGGTATCGGTTTTCAGGCCGGAGTGGAACGTCTGGGAGCGATGGCGATCCCGATGGGTCCGGGTAATACCGAGAAACAATTGCAGAT
The DNA here is from genome assembly GCA_003501365.1 of Bacillota bacterium. Classification (GTDB taxonomy): domain Bacteria; phylum Bacillota; class UBA4882; order UBA8346; family UBA8346; genus UBA8346. Next base: position 3,958 of record DNPP01000372.1, on the reverse strand, counting down.
GATGGTCGATCTGAAGTCAACCGTACTCTGCAGTACCTCGTCGTATGCCTTGTTACTGGCGGAAGAGGTGCAAAAGCGCAATCTACGGAAGCAAATCCATTTAAAGATCGGGATCATCGGCTCCGAACGCTGGGGCGACAAGATGCGGTCCCGAATTGCCGAGGAAATTGGGGTTGAACCATACGATATTTATGGTTTGACTGAAATATATGGACCGGGTATCGGGATTGATTGTCAATTTCACCAAGGGATCCACTACTGGTCGGATTATTTATATTTTGAGATTATTGATCCGATTACCGAAAAAGTATT
>DNPP01000372.1:0-3321 GCA_003501365.1 Bacillota bacterium | reverse complement strand
TACCGCACCCGCGATCTAACCCGGATCATTCCGGGAGTCTGCGAGTGTGGCAGCCCCTACCCGAGAATTGACCGTATCTTGGGCCGCAGTGATGATATGATCAAGATTAAAGGGGTGAACATTTACCCGGGCCAGATCGAGGATTTGCTAAAAGATACCAAGGGCGCCAGCAGTGAGTATCAAATCAAGTTAACCCGGACTAGCGCTAGGGATCAAATGTTGCTAAAAGTTGAGGCCGAGAGCGGTGTGAACCCCGAACAATTGAAGGAATTGATCGGGCTGAATTTTAAACGCCGGATCGGTATTATGATTGAAGTGGAAGTTGTTCCAATCGGGGCTCTGCCGCGCAGTGAGAAGAAGTCCAAGCGGGTCTTGGATGAGCGGGATATTTAATTGAAATTTTCCTACGCTTATTTTCCAAAAAACCAATTCCTCCGGATTTTTATTGCGGGGGATATACACAATCAAATACTCGCCGTTTCCGGCGAGTATTTAGCTAAATCGGCAGATCCGGAAACTGTTGCGGTTACCAGATAAAATTCAATTCCGTCTCCATAGTTAATAAATGGTCCGCGTTATTTTCATCTTTCTGGTTGCCGCTAAATTCCAGCTTGATCTTTTCGACTTCGTACTTTTTTGTAATGATCATATTTACGGTCAAAGCGGGACTTTCTACCATATGCAGTTCTTTGAGAAAACCATGCGCTTCATGCTCGAAAGCTTGCCGAACTTCCGGTTGATTCATCCTTTCCTGCATCAGCTGTTTGAATTCTTCCGGCAAATCTGTCCGGTTGAGTGAAAGTACGAAAGACTGGTCCGGTTTCTCTTCAAGGGCAATATTATTTAAAACATGGAGTAAAAGGGAGATCCGGCTTAAACCTCCTTTAAAACCGCAGCTGTGAATGCCGGAGTGCCCAGGGAAGGAAAATGCGCCCGACTCGCCGGGTTGGCAATGCATTTGTCTATGCATCCGCATATGCTCGTGAAAACCGGCGTGCATACCAGGCTGGAAATCTTTCAGGTTAAACTCGGTATTGCTTTCATGTTTTACTTGGTTGCCATCATAGTCATAATCGGTATTGATCTTTACTTTTGTCGCTCCGGTAACCGTATTTCTGGCAAATTGATTATCAACACTAAAGATTTTAACTTGATCCTTTTTTGCTTCCGCATTGAAAGTTCCCTGAAGACTTTCTTTTGCTTTCATGGTCTTAACTACGTCCAACATTAATTGAATCTTATTCATGATAAAGGCCTCCTTTGTTTAATGAGGCCATTATAAAATAAATCTTTAAAATCATTTGCAAGCAATCTTAAAAAATATATAAAGAAACGTAAAAGATTTTAATTACAGGGAAAGCACCCTAACACATCACCACAATCTGCTCGGGACTGGTTTGGGGAGGTATGCTCCGGGTGGTCGGGCCATAGACAACAATCAGATAACGGCCCGCGGGGTTCCCTCTAAAGGCCTGCCCGTTTTCCAGCACAACGTGAGTCCTTGGGGAGAGGTTTAATTTTAGCAGGCCGTCGTTGCTCAGTAAATTTTCATCAAAATAGTCGACCTTCACATTCAGATAGTGCATTGCCGGCACCATGACGACGGCCCGATATTGAGGCGGGTAGATAAAGGGCACGGGCGCGTTGGCGTCGTAAAAACCGGTTACCCCATCTCCCGGCTGCAGCATCACATGGTCTACAAAATAGGTGGTCGGAGACACTACGAAATTGACGACTCCTTCATCCCTGTTAGCCCTGTTTTGCACGGACATCAATTGATAGCATCCGGTGTCGCTTGCTGTTCCGGTAAAAAAGTTGTCAATCGCGGTAATCATACCGCTAAAAGATTTAAAAACGGGCATTGTCATTCCCTCCGGGATCTTTTGTCACCATCGCTCTAAAAACACTGAAAACTCCGAATCTCTCGTAAATCCACTCCGAAATAGCTCCAGCGTCTGAATCGGTTATGGAAACGCCACCCCGCAACGGAATTTCTGCCGACAAAGACCAGAAAAGACCAAAATTGTTCGCCATTGATTAGCCAGAGATAGGTAAAATTAAAAACGCAAAAGGAAATGGCGCCCGGATCGACCGCGAACGGAGTTGGCCCTTCTGCGGGGATAAAATTAGGCGGCGGCCCGGGGGGCGGACCTTGTTGCTGGAGCGGATAGACCTGGTCAACCGGAGCGGCTATGGTAGTATGGTTTTGAGCCCAGGGGCAAAACGAACATTGAGAGTACATTAGTTCCACCTCATTCATTGTAAAATTGCGGTTTTTTCGTTTGCGAATATGATTTTAGAATATAGTATGAGCGAGGTTGAAAATTGGCCTAAAAGGCATAATGAATATGATAAAGGCATAATCGATGGCGACTGACTTTTGAAGTCGCAGAAGTCATCGAAATGGACTGAAACCCATATTTTCGAACCGGAGATTTGTGGCTACGTAACCGGTTGTGTTGAAATGGCAGGAATTATTAGAAAAATATAGAATTTTTGGATGGGGAAGTAATCCTATAAATAAAAGGGGTGAATTTATGGAGTACAAAGTCCATCCTAAGGAAAACCTGTATTTTATGTTCAAACTAATGGTTAGTCTAGTTGTTTATGGCACTATCATTTCTGCAATACCTTCTTTATCGAGGATCCAGGCGGCAGCTTTCGGCATTTTCATTGTTTACGGTCTTATTTTCGTTCTATACCTTGTTTTTAGTCATGGAATACTTATTGGTTATTTGAAAGGAAATGCAATCAGGATCAATGAAAATCAGTTCCCGGAATTATTTGCTATTGCCAAAGAGGAAGCGGAAAAACTGAAATTGGCCAAAATTCCGGCGATCTATGTCGTACAAGCCGGCGGTCTGCTAAATGCTTTTGCAACCCGTTTCTATGGCAGAGACTTCGTGGTTATCTATTCGGATGTATTGGAATTGGCGTTTGAGAAAGGAAATCAGACGGTACATTTTATACTGGGTCATGAGCTGGGGCATATCAAACGAAAACATATGACGAAAAACTTACTCCTATTTCCGGGAGTTTTCATTCCGTTTTTAGGAGCGGCATATTCACGAGCATGTGAATATACCTGTGACCGGATCGGAAATGCCCTAAGCCCCGAGGGAGCGGTCAACGGATTATTAGTTTTGGCTGCGGGAAAATATCTTCATAACAAGGTCAATATTGAAGAATATATGAAGAGTGCTGATCGGGAAAGCGGATTTTGGAAATGGTTCGCCGAAATGGTTTCCAGTCATCCTAATTTGCCGAAACGAATTGCGGAAATAAACCGGAGTAAGGTTAGTCAATATGATTCCGGAGTAC
>DNPP01000090.1:22992-23694 GCA_003501365.1 Bacillota bacterium | reverse complement strand
CAAACCCAAGGGACCGGTTCCAGCATCGAAAAGAACGCCGATTTGAATTTCTGGACCTGTGAAAGGAAAGCGAAGATCGGAGAGGCATTTGCGATTCAGGCGCGCACCCGGCGCAGCGGCATCAAACTGTTTTCCAGCTTCCGGTTGGATTCCAGCCAGGCCATCCAACCGGAAACTGTGGAACGGGAGAAATTTATCGGGGCCGAATTTAGCTTGAAACTCACCCAAAACCAAGCCACTTCCTTTGATAAGATTGCGGTAAATTATTGGGAACAGACGGGTGACACGGAGCAAGAGCAAGCCTGGGCGGACGGTCTCAACATGGCCCGCAAATACAGCCGGGCAACTTATGAACAGGAACTTGAGGAACATAACAATTGTTGGGCTGATTTTTGGCGGCGGATGGATATTGAAATCGGGGGCGATCCCGAGCTGCAACAGGGAGTAAGATATTCCTTGTATGCGATGTTTATCAACTATCACGGGGAGAGCGACCGGCGCAATGTTCTTTGTAAGCTCGGCGGCGAGGTATATAACGGAGTCAACTTCTGGGATACTGAGATTTATTGTCTCCGGATGTATATGTTCCTCAATCCGGAGATCGCCCGGAAACTGTTGATGTATCGCTATCATTATCTTCCCAAGGCTTTAGAAAACGCCAAACGGGTTGATCTGGAAGGCGCTCGCTATCCTTTCGCTACC
>DNPP01000090.1:22417-22698 GCA_003501365.1 Bacillota bacterium | reverse complement strand
CATGTTGAACTGGAAATCCATCAGAATGAAGCCATATTTTATGGGATCTGGCATTACGACAAAGTCTGCAAAGATAAACACTTCCTTTACAATGAGGGAATAGAGATGCTGTTGCAAATGTGCCGCTGCATGGCCAGTTGGGGCGGATGGAGCCCGAAAAAAGGCGACTTCGGTTTTTACGGGGTCATGGGTCCGGATGAGTTCCATATGATGGTCAATCATAACTGTTACACCAATTATCTGGGGAAGAAGATGTTCAACTATACGCTGGAAGTACTGGA
>DNPP01000090.1:12357-22095 GCA_003501365.1 Bacillota bacterium | reverse complement strand
CAACTGTCTTCGGAAGAAACCGCGGAGTGGAAGCGGATGGCCGATAAAATGCGCATTTTAAAGGATGAGGAAACCGGTATCTATGAACAACATGACGGGTACTTTGATTTACCCCATGTTGATGTTAAAAGTATTCCTATGTCCCAGGTTCCAATCTATAAGCATTGGGCCTATATCAAGATTTTCCGTTTCAATATGATCAAACAGCCGGACTTTCTTAACTTGCCATACTTCTTTAGCCAGGACTTTACCATGGAGGAGAAAAAAGCCAATTATGAATTTTATGAAGCCAGGACTTCCCATGAATCGTCTTTATCTCCTTCATTACATGCGATCTTAGCGGCTGAATTAGGTAAATCGGATGAAGCGTATAACTTCTTAGCGTATGCCGCCCGGTTGGATTTGGATAATTACAACCGTAACACGGAGCAGGGAATCCATTCGTCGTCGGCGGCCGGGGTCTGGGCTAGTATGATATCCGGCTTTGGGGGACTTCGTACCGATAGCGAGACGTTAATTTTCAATCCAACATTGCCGAAACAATGGCAGTCTTTCCAGTTTAAAATTACCTATGCCGGCTCATTGTTAGAAGTGACGGTCACCAAGGAGGAAGCCGTTTTTAAAGTTCTGGAGGGCGATGCGGTTCTTTTGAATGTTTACGGGAAACCGGTAAACATTACGGCAGAGGGTGTGGCCATCAAGCGGAAATAAATGAATTTATGTTGAAATAATTTGTTTTTACCATGAAGGTCATGAAGGACATGAAGAAATCCAAAACTTTGACAGAAATAACTTCATGCTCTCATGAGCTTCATGTTCTTTATGGTCAATTGTTGTATTGGAAAGCAGAAGAGGTACCACCAGTCACTTCGCCAATTCTTTTTATGCGTTAGGTTATGGAGTCATTTGTTGTTATATTCCCGGTATTACATTTCCGCCGCATACTGGGATATAAGCTCCGGTAATGAAACTGGCGAGATCCGACGCTAAAAAAGCCACTACATTGGCAATTTCTTGATCCGTACCTCTCCTTTTCAAGGGAACTTTTGACTCATAAGAATTTTCAGGCCGGACTCCATCCCGGCGGTCCTTTTCACTGATGGTCCAACCCGGTGCTACTTGATTGACGGTAATTTGATGTTCACCAATCTCTTTGGTCAGAACTCGGAAAATGGCGTCCATTCCCTTTTTACCGGCTGCATAAGCCGACTGGGTTGGGAGTGTCTGGATGGCGCATTCGGTGTTAATTCCGATAAACCTGCCTCGTTTCTTAGAAATCATTGGTGGGATAAATGCTTTGGCCATGTGGACGTTCTGCATGACGCAGGAACGGAACTGGCTTTCGTAATCTTCAAGATCTTGATCCAAGATGTTTTTCCACTGATATTGGATCACCGCGCTGTTGACAACGATGTCCGGCGCGCCAAGTGTTTCGATAACCTGATCCCGCATTTTTAGCACGGAATCAAAATTGGTAACATCGGCTTGAACGGCTACAGCCTTTCTTCCTAGGACATTAATTTCTTCCAATAGTTTCAGAGCATTTTCTTCATTGTGTAAATAGTGAACTGCAATATCGGAACCGCACTCAGCTAAAGTATGAGCCATTACTCTTCCTAATTGACCTGTCGCTCCCGTTATGATTGCTATCTTGCCCGATAAATCGATATTCATGTGCGCCTCCGAGTTCATTAATGGGGTATATGAAGCAGGGGTTTAAATAACAACTTGGATTTTACCTATATTTATTAGGGCTACAACCTTCATGTTTTTTAAAAACCCGGCTGAAGTGTTCCTGGTTATAATAGCCGACCAATTCACTAATCTCGTTAATGGATAAATTGGAGTTCTTAAGTAGGTCTTTCGCTTTCTCGATTCGCAAATTGGTCACATAATTAATAAAACTTTCCCCCATCTCTTTGGTGAACATGCGGCTTATATAAGCTTCGCTCACATTGAGATATTCCGCTACCGATTTTAAACTGATATTTTCATGATAATGCGCCCGGATATATTCCCGGGCTTTTTTTAATTTTAAAGGAATATTCTCTTTCTTTTGTTTTAATTCCTCAATGATTTTTAGGAGAATGCTTTCAAGAAATTGATTTATCTCATCAATTGTTTCATATTCATTAATTTGATGATAAAAGTCCAATTCTTGGTTCAAAACATCATCCGGATGGAGGTCTTTTCCAATTAAATAATTGAGAACGTGATAAATGATTTCAATATATAAACTATAAACCACATTGATCTTGGCTGTATTTAGCCCGATGATGTATTGTTTGAAATTATTTAAAATTGATTGAGCCTGGGAGGTGTCCAAACCTTCGATCGCTGCAGTGAGCTCTTTCTTAAACGAGGAAATATTTATTTGAGCAGTATTTGTTATATTTAAAATATCTTGTTGATTGATGGTTTTGCCTTTCCCCCAAATGAGGCGAAATTGAATCGTTTGAACTGCTTGCCGATAAAGGGAAGGAATGGTTTCAAGCCCGTCGGCAAAAGCGCTGACCCCTACCGTTACCGAAATATTCAGTAGTTCCGATAAGGAATATTTGATATCATTGATGAATTGATTCAGCTTTTGAAACATTACCGCGGAACTGTGTTCACCTTCAAAGCTGGCGATTAGAACATAGCGTCCTTTGGAAAGGCAAAGCGTCTCTCCAATATTGTATTCAGTGATTTTTTGCGAAAAAATATTTATGATCGAATTGTTGATCTTGGCCAGGATTTCATTATCATATTTTTCCTCCAGTAACTTATAATCATCCACATCGAAAAGACAAACGACATTATTGGCGTTTTTGATTTTAATCTGCAATGATTCCAATTTTTCCCGGATGGCGTTTATCCGGACACCGGTCAATAAATCCTCGATCATTTTTTGTTTTAGTAAGATGGTGTTATCATTGATTTCTTTTAAATGACGGTTCGTTGTATCAATATTTTCTTTGACTTTTTCAAACAATTTTAGTAGGGATTCCAAGGATAAATCGGATTTTAAAATATAATCCTGAATTCCGAGCTTAAAGGCTTCTCTGACATAGGGGTAATCATTATAAGCGCTCAGCACAATAATGGGGATATTCGGATTGATGGTTTTAACCTGCCGGATTAATTCAAGGCCGTTCATTTTCGGCATACTGATATCGGTTAGAACAATATCAATACTGTCGTCGGATTTCAGCTGTTCCAACGCTTCCTGACCATTGGCCGCCTCAAAGGCAAACTGAAAGCCATAATTTTGCCAAACCCCCAACGTCTGAATGGTTAAACGGACAATGGGTTCATCGTCAACCAAAATGATTTTCAACATGAGAAACCTCTTATTCTTTATTTGCTCAAATAATCGGTAATTCGAGAACTATGCTCGTCCCTTGCCCCAAAGTACTGGGAATGGTGAAGGCCTAACCCTCAAACGTATCAAATTCTTTCTCTAATGTTGTAAACATTCCTTCTTTATCTAGACATTTAATAACAGTTTTGTTAAGTCAGCAATTTTTATTGTTCAAGCATTAAACTTTTTGTTTTGATGGAACCGGTTTCATAATGTAGAATATTTGGTTTTAACTGACTAATAATAAAAATTATGAATCAACTATAAACTATTGAATTCTAAAGGATAATCGACATTTTATGATATTTGTTATAATAAAAAGAGAAATGTTTGGGAAGAACCGGTTCTTAAACGGATAGACAAACTGAGTATAGAAAAAATAATACCCTTTATTGTATAGAAAAATGAAAGACTGAGGAAATACGAAAAAGTTCGATACGGCTTGGGACTCTTGGATTATTAGTGCTGAAATAGTTATTACTAGAATTTATGATAGTTGTTTTAAGTTTTGACGACCTTCATTTTGGTAGCTTTAAATTATTTCAAATGAAGTGAAACAAAAATGAATCATTATGTCAAGTATCAAATAGAATATCAACCTAAAATAGTGCATATCAATAAAAATTTTATGGAACAGGAGGATTTTAATCCGTTGTAATGAATTATAATATATGTGGAACCGGTTCTATTGAATCAAGATAATTGAATTCATAATTCTTTGTCAATAGAGCGTTAAAATGTTATGGTGAGCTGGCGTTAATCAGATAGGCCATCAATTTTTCAATGATATTGCAACTATAAAAGAGCCATAATTTCAGCAGAAATGGATGAGGAACCGGTTTTTTAATAGGAGTAATACCGACTTGATTTATAAAAATTTAAAATTGATTAGGAGAGGGTGGCCTTTTGCGAATTACCATTGACGACGTGGCCCGTCTTGCTGGCGTGGCAAAGAGTACAGTTTCGAGAGTAATAAATGACAGTGGACCCGTTTCAGAAATTACGAAAAAAAGAGTTTTGGACACAATTGATCTTCTCAAATATAAGCCGGATGCTTTAGCCGTAAATTTGGCGAAGCAGGAAACACATACGATTGGCGTTTTAGTCCCTGATATTCGTAATCCTTTTTACGCCAATGCTTGCTGGGCAGCAGAAAAATTTGCCCGTTCACAACAATATGCGGTTTTAATTTGTAATAGTGATAATGATCCTAAAATAGAACAATTTCTTTTTGATTTTTTCCAAGAACGCAGAGTTGATTATTTACTTAGTATTGGCGGTTCAAATGATTTGACCAATATCGTGAATTTCGCCGTTTCCGGAACAATTCCGGTTGTATCTGTTGATCGGAAGATTGTTGGATATAATATCCCTTCACTTACTTTTAACAATTTTGCCGGAGGTGTTATGATTGCGGAACATCTTCTAAAAGCGGGCCATACAAGAATAGCCTTTGCGACCTCTGATTTTACTCCGGCCGAAGTAGAAAGGCGTCAAGGGTTTGAGTTTGCATTGGCAAAAGCAGGTTGTCCGCTTGACCCAAGATTAACATTTGTTTATACAGAGGAAGAATGGAAGGAAGGAAAGATGCTTTCTTTGACGGCAGCGCTAAAATCGAATAATCGGCCGACTGCTATTTTTACGTCGAATGATCTTAAAGCAATAGCTGTATATGCAATAATTTACAAAATGGGCTTAACTATTCCTAAAGATATTTCAATTATCGGTTACGATGACATCGATACGGCACAGTTCATGCGTCCCCCTTTGTCGACTGTTTATCAACCAATTGAAGAGGCTATTTATAAGGGCGTGGAAATTTTGTTGTCATTTGATAAAACTACCCGGAAAGAGAATTATCTCTATGAACCTCGTTTAATTATTCGTGAATCCTTAAATTCATTTGATTCGGGAGGGAAACCTGAATAGATAATTGCTTGTGCATGGATTTTGAAAATAACAACTTACAAAAGGGGGGGTAGATTAAAATTAAGAAATCGAATGGCTGTTTTGAATTGGACTATACCGAGCTAAAAACAAAACTAATTTAAGTTTAAGGAAGGTGATGCTTTTGTTGAGAGGTTTATATTTTATGGGTTGGTACAGAGACATGTGGAATTATCATCCAAGCCTTCCTATAAAAAACATGCATATGATAGAAGATATTGTGGATATAAATGCTAATACCTTGATATGGTCTTGCCTTGGCAGCGGCGCGATTGGTTTGCCGTATCTTGACCGTGAGGCCAATGATCCGACGCCTCCCCGATTAAGGCTTTACGGTTTCATGAATGATAAAGAATTCTGCCATGAGTGTGCCAAAAGAGGGATTACTGTATTTTCGGTTTTGTGGAAGGCGCAGTTGTGGGAGTTCGGTGCCGAATTGAATGAAGATGAGTCGGAACTTTTAGCCCTCAATATCCTACGAGGCGCTTCTAAAAATAAAAAATATGTTGGTATGAGTGAACTTTCCACCAATAAATATCCGAAACTTTTTAATCCGATGGATAAATATTTTCCCGATGGACTCTTGGATTATAAAGGTAACAAAGTAACTGATTTCCTTGACGAATTTAGGGCAGTATCGTTGGAAGGAAGAAATATTCTTTCCGCTTGGTTAATGGCGCCTGAGCATGACCATAAATGTTATTCTCCTTGTTCCGCCAAAAAATCTTATTTATCATACATGAAACGGGATACTGAGATGATGTCGGATGCTGGTGCCGGCGGCTTGCATATCGATGAATATGACACCCAAAAACACGTGCTTCAGAATGCAGGATGTTTCTGTAATGAATGTGTGGACAATTTCAGACTTTATATTGCCGAACATCATATCCCTTTGCCTGCTGACGCCGGGGATATTGCAAACTTTAATTACCGGCAATATTTACTCGGAAAAGGATATAAGGATAAGGATCTTGTCGGTTGTAACGGGAATGAACGATGGAAGATTCCCTTATTCCGCGCCTTCACCGATATGCAAATGGCGAGTATTGAAATGGTTGTCAGAGAGCTTTCTGCTCATATCAAGGAATATTCGCTACGAACCAGGGGACAAGCCATGAAGGTCACGGCAAACCTTTTTCAGTGCTATCCTTTTTCGTGGAATTGCAAAAAGCACCTGGATATTCTGGCTGGCGAAAAAACCCAAATTCAGCTTAGACAAGACGGCTGGTACAAATTTGCATTTGGGTGGCTTAATGGTAAGGAATCCTGTTTTGTCGAAGATCCAAACCAGTATGTCCGGGATATGCTTCGCGATATCAAGAACAATATTCATGATCGGTTCATCTTATTTGCACTTGAACCCATGGCCCACGGATTCCATATAGCTTTTCCTTATGGTTCATGGCTGCAAAATCAGGAAAAAGATGCTTTTTGGCCTGATTTAAGGATACTTAAGCAACTTGGGAACTGGCTTGATTCTCATGAAAATTTGTTTCCGAAGAATCCCGTTGCGGATATAGCAGTCATCTATGATGCACTCTCGGCTAATGAAAATTTTTTGATGGAGCCGACGGATCATACCGTCGTGAAAGTTGAATTTGCCCCCGGTGAAGAATTGGGAAAGCAAGGAGCTTTTGGCACATCCGGTGATTTCGGGAACTTTTTTAATTTAGTGCAAAAGCTAAGTGAAAAGAATGTTTTATATAATGTAATCTATGTAAGCCCCGATGAACCATTGACTGCAGAGCGTCTGAGCCAGTATAAGAAGATAATCGTTCCGGAGGCATTCATGCTGAGTGATGATGCTGCAGCTGCCCTTTTAAATCATGGTAAAAATGATAATGAAGTGATCACATTGGCACGGACCGTAAAAAAGCTTGCCGGCTATAAAAATGTTCCCAGTAACGAGATGAATCAGCTTGTAGAAAGCCTTTCCGATAAAAAAGGAATTATCAGCACTCACGAATGCGATAAAGTAGGCGTTGCGGTTCATCAAAACAAAAACGGCTATGTGTTGCATGTTATCAATTATAACTATAACGAAGGAACACACCGAATCGATCCTGTCAATATCACTTTTGATCTTGGATTTCAATGTAAACAAGTTAAGATTCATTCTTTCCCGGAGAACCAATTGATATCGTATTCTCTTAGCACGAATCACTTAGAGCTTAAGAATGCCGGTATCTACACTGTTGTTGAGTTTTAGAAAATAGTATTAATAAAATTGTGCGTGAAAGGAATCAAACCAATGAAAAGATCTGAGTTGAATGAAATTATTCAAAGCGCCATCGATTTTATGGATAGCAGAAAATTGCCGTTGCCTCCCTTTGCCTATTGGAAAAAGGATGACTGGAAAAAAATCGGGAACGAACATCAAGAAATTGTCGACAACATGCTGGGATGGGACATCACCGATTTTGGGAGCGGCGATTTTAAGAAAATAGGTCTTTTAATTTTTGCTTTTCGAAACGGTAATTTTTATGACAAGGAAAAATATCCAAAGCCATATGCGGAGAAATTATTGCTGGTTGATGATGGACAAGAACTGCCGTACCATTTTCATTGGAAAAAAATGGAGGATATTATTAACCGCGGCGGCGGCAATCTGTTAGTTGAACTCCATGCATCGGATGCAAACGGCGAATTTATTGACGAACCGGTAACAGTAACTATCGATGGAACCAGAGTCACTGTGAAGTCTGGTGAAATTATAAAATTGAAACCGGGAGAGAGCATTACACTTAAACCGGGCCAATATCATCGTTTAATTGGTGAAGCGGGTACCGGTAAGGTCATGCTTTTTGAGGTTTCATCTACCAATGACGACACGGTTGATAACCGCTTTCATTCCGTGTCCGGCAGATTTCCATCACTGGTGGAAGATGTAGAACCTACTTATCTTATTTTTAAAGACTATGAAAAATACATAAAATTCTGATTCAAACGATGGATTCGAATCAACCACAGATGGTGCGCTGTAAGAAATTAATTTTGGTTTTAATGCGGTAAATCCGTATTAGAATAAAAAAAGAAAAGAGGGTAATGTAATGAAAAAGAGAAAGTCGGTCGTTCTTTTGTTATTGACATTTGCTTTGATCGCAGTCATGGCAAGTAGTCTAGTAACAGCAAAAAGTCAGGAAAAAGTAAGAATCAAAGTAGCCTTGTTTAGTGATGGTCAAAACATGGCTGAAACTCAAAAAGCAGTTTTTACCGCGTTTACCAAGGAACATCCCGATATCATACCTGAATTCATGTATATCACTAGCGACACCAACAATTGGAATGGTTATTTGATGAAAATCCAAACCATGATTGCCAGCGGTCAAGCGCCGGATGTTATTAATATTGGCTTGGAAGGGGTCGCCCTTCTTACGATGAGAAATCTGGCATTGCCGATTGACGATTACATAACTGCACATAAGTCCGAATATGATCCGGTTTTAAAAGATATTCCAACGAATTTACAGAAAATATTTATCGTTAATGGTAAACGTTACGGCATTCCGAACGGAGCAAACTCCGTCGTCACCAATATTAATATGGATTTGTTTAAACAGGCTGGCGTAGCCATTCCCAACGCAAACTGGACAATTGATGATTTAAAGGCAATGGCTCCCAAACTTGCTGTGAATGGAAAATATGCATTTGGGGTTCCAACTAATTTCTTCTGTCTGCAAGCTATGTTGTATTCAAACGTCGCATCACCGCTGAATTCGAACTGGTCAGCCAGTGCCATCAATTCTCCCCAATCTGTTGAGGTATTTCAATTTTTGCAAGATGCTATTAAAAAAGGATGGGCTCCGCAGCCTTCGCCGACCATCAACGATCAACAGTTGATGACGCAGGGACGTATTGCAATGGGTTGGTGGGGCCGATGGATTACCAATGACTATGTGGCCAATAACATGAAAGATATTTGGGTAACCGGCATGCCGAAATGGAAAACGCAAACAACCTGCGCGGGTGCTGACTCGTTTGTCGTTTTAAGATCCACCAAGCATCCGGCAGAAGCCAAAGCCGTAGCATGCTGGACTGGAAAATCCAAGTTCCTGGAGACCTTTATGAAACAAGGTTCTTTGCCTGCTGATTTTGTAGTCGGCGCCAAGATTGTCGCTGACTTGGGTGTGCCAAAGAACTGGCAGGCTTATTATGAACCCTATCAGAAAAATACTTGGCGCAGGAGTCAAGATCCTCCAGAATATGCCGATTTAGGATTCATCTATAACAAATACATGAACATCATCTATTCCGGCCAGATGTCCGCTAAGGAAGCCCTGGATAAGGCGAATGATGAAATTAATCAGTGCATTCAAAATAGCCAGTTCCGAAAGAATAAGGCGGATATCAATAATATTAAAAATCTGTATAAAAATTAACAGGATTAATAGGTTCTTGTGCCGAGGCTGTTGAAAAAATACTTTAAATGAATGAGATATACAATA
>DNPP01000090.1:6790-12061 GCA_003501365.1 Bacillota bacterium | reverse complement strand
CAATAAGTTTTCTTTTGCAACAGCCCCAGGCATTTATACCTATGAAAGGATTTGTGAGATATGAATAATCGCTCTCAACGGACTCTTTTTCGAAAATGGCAAGTCCAAGAAAATATCACGAGTTATCTCTTTCTTGCTCCATCGTTGTTATTTTTTACTGTTTTCACCGCCATACCCATCGTAACGACTATTTTTATTTTTAGCTTTTCAAACTGTGATTTTCTGACTCCTATAAGCTTTGTAGGTTTAGATAATTATAAAACACTCTTCAGTGATCCTGATTTTAAAACTGTTGTGATTAACACCCTTAAATTTATCTCGTTTATAGCACCTATGCATATTATTCTGGGCCTGCTACTCGCAGTTGCCGTCACGTCTGTTAAAAACAAATTCATGAAGGGCTTTTTCCGGACCGCTTTCTATTTTCCGCTTACCGTTACGACTGTTTCCGTGGCAATAGCGTGGGGCTTTATGTATGATTACAATTTCGGGGTGATCAATTATTTTTTGAAAATTCTTCACCTGCCTGCTATCCAATGGCTTATTAGTACAAAATGGTCCCTTTTGGCTGTTGCAATTTTTAGCGCCTGGAAATTTATTGGGAATGCCTTTTTGTATTATCTAATCGGCTTACAGAATATTCCTGATTCATATATGGAAGCGGCTTCTATTGATGGAGCCAATGCATTCCAGAAATTTTTTCTGGTCAAATTGCCTTTATTAACGCCAACTTTGTTTTTTGTGATAACAATCACGCTGATCAATTGTTTTCAGATGTTTGATGAGCCATTCTTTTTAACTAAAGGGGGTCCTGGCGTTTCATCTACTACAATGGCGATGCATATATACCGCCGGGGATTCGGTGAATATCATTTCGGTTATGCATCAACCCTTGGCGTCATCTTGTTTGTCGCCGTTTTAATTGTTACTTTTGTCCAATTTTCATTCCAGAACAAATGGGTTTCGTATGACTATGAGTAATCTGATAACCGAGGTGATTAGGAAATATGAAAGCAGCAAATGAAATAAAGTTCAATCGAATTTCACAGTTCATTTTAATCATCGTTTTATTGTTTATTGCGGCGTTTATGTTATTGCCTTTTTTTTGGGTTTTTGCAACGTCCTTACGGTTACCCGCGGACTCCTTTAAGATGCCGCCGTCTTTTTTCCCAACTAAATGGAACTGGACCAATTATCTTTATGTATTTACTGCTGTACCATTTGGGCGCTTTATTTTTAACAGTCTGTTCGTTACGGTTACAATCACTATTGTACAACTAATTTTCGCTGCCATGGCGGCCTATGCTTTTTCCAGATTTAATTTCAAAGGGAAAAATTTCCTGTTTATCTATATACTGACCGGACTTATGATTCCGTTCCAATCCATTTGCGTTGCCCAGTTTTTTTTAATCAGTAAAATGGGACTCGTTAATACATTAACCGCCATAACTATCCCTTACTTTGCAAGTTCGTTTTCTATTTTCTTGATTCGTCAATTTATGCAAACCATTCCGCGAAGTTATGATGAAGCTGCGTTAATCGACGGGGCAAACCGTTTTCAGATTTTTTGGAAGGTCATACTTCCCATGTCCGTCCCTCCAATAATGGTTTGTGGTTTTATGACCTTTATCGCTCAATGGAATAATTTCTTTGCACCGTTAATTTATTTAAATTCCCAAGACAAATATACATTACCACTGGGTATGAAGCTTCTATCCGGTCACCAGTCAGTCGGCAGTTTATCAGTCATCTTTGCCGGTGTAATTCTTTCGCTTATCTTGCCTGCAATCGCATACTGTTTTGGACAGAAATACCTGATTCAAGGTACAGTCCTATCTGGCGTGAAAAGCTAAAATTGGTTTAGTTGTTTTTATCAAGGAGGATTTGAAAACATGAAGATGATCCATAATCCGATATTACGGGGATTTAATCCCGATCCATCAGTTTTAAGAGTGGGTGATGACTATTATATTGCTACTTCGACTTTTGAATGGTTTCCTGGAGTTCAAATTCATCATTCCAGAGATTTGATCCATTGGCAACTAATTGTCCGTCCCCTCAATCGTCTTTCACAACTGAACATGACGGGCAACCCAAACTCCGGAGGAATATGGGCACCTTGTTTATCATATGCCAATGGCATCTATTATTTAATTTATACCGATGTGAAATCCTTTTCGGGGATTTTTCGCGATACCCATAATTATCTATTAACCACTACAGATATCCGGGGAGACTGGTCGGATCCGGTTTATTTGAATAGCAGTGGCTTCGACCCTTCTTTGTTTCATGACAATGATGGACGCAAGTGGTTGCTAAATATGGTGACCGATCATCGTCAGGGGAAAAAAGTGCATGCCGGGATTTTACTTCAAGAATATTCGCCTGCCGAGAAAAGCTTAGTCGGCCCGGTATATAAGATTTTTTCAGGTACCGAATTGGATTATGTTGAAGCTCCGCATTTATATAAAAAGAACGGCTATTATTATTTAATTACTGCGGAAGGCGGGACGGGATTGGGTCATGCGGTGACTTTGGCCCGTTCCAAATCTCTTACCGGTCCTTATGATTTGGCGCCCGGCAATCCGATTTTGACATCCAAAGATGATTCTATTTTGCCTTTGCAAAAGGCCGGTCATGCCAGTCTTGTAGAAACTCAAACTGGCGAATGGTATATGGTTCACCTTTGCGGCAGGCCCTTGCCAGCTCGGGGCCGCTTTAACCTCGGACGGGAAACCGGCATTCAAAAAGTCGTGTGGACGGAAGACGGTTGGTTGACTTTGGCGACAGGTGGAAATCATCCTACACTGGAAACGGTAGCCCCAGATCTGCCAGAATACCGGTTTCAACCTCAACCAGACCGAGATGATTTTGAAAGTCCGGATTTGAATATCCATCTCCAGACCTTGCGTATCCCTTTAAATGAGGAATTTATGACGCTGAAAGAAAGGCCGGGTTTTTTACGATTACGGGGCAGTGAGTCTTTGAGTTCCAAACATCATCAAACCTTAGTTGCCAGACGTCAGCAAGCCTTTTGCTATACTGCCACGACCTGCCTGGAATTTGACCCCCAAAACCATCAACAAATGGCGGGTTTAATATGTTTTTATAATACGGATAACTTTTATTATTTGCGGGTTACCCATAATGAAGAACAGGGCAAATGCTTGGGAATCATCGCCAATGACTGTAACAAATTTAGCGAGCCGCTAACCCGGGATTATGCAATAAAGGAATGGCAGAGGTGTTACTTACGGGCAAAGGTAGATTATGATCGGTTGCAATTTTATTTTGCCAAGGATGAAACAAGTTGGCAACCAATCGGCCCGGTTTTGGATGCCAGCACTTTATCGGATGAAAATTCTTTATTCGGTTGGGCATTTACCGGCGCGTTCGTTGGCCTTTGCTGTCAGGATTTATCGGGCCGGCGCCGATATGCAGACTTTGATTTCTTTACATATGAGGAGAGAAACTCTTAATTACGTCAGAAAAGGATGACGATTCAATGCAAAAAATGATGAAGGCAGCAGTATTAAGGGAACCCGGCAAGATTGTATTTGAGGAACGGCCGGTTCCGGTTCCCCAGGAACATGAAGTCTTGGTTAAAATCAAGCATGTGGGGATTTGCGGTTCCGATTTACATTATTACGAATATGGCCGTATAGGCGATTTTGTAGTGGAAAAGCCCATCGTTCTTGGTCATGAAAGCAGCGGCGAAGTCGTGACCATTGGGAAAAAGGTAACCAACGTCAAGGTTGGTGATCTGGTTGCTTTAGAACCCGGCTATACATGTGGTAAATGTGATTATTGCAAACAAGGGTTATATAATCTTTGCCCGGATGTGGTATTCATGGCCACACCGCCTTATGACGGGGCCTTTACAGAATATGTGGCATTTCCATCCGATATGGCCTTTAAACTTCCTTCCGGTATGAGCACTTTGGAAGGAGCCTTGATTGAACCGCTGGCGGTAGGTTTTCATGCAGCCGGCCAAGCCCGGGCCAGAGTGGGTGATACAGCCGCCGTTTTGGGATCCGGTTGTATCGGTTTAGTAACATTAATGGCCCTAAAAGCTATGGGAGTGGGGACCGTTTATCAAGTTGATGTTATTGCTTCCCGCCTAGCCATGAGCGAAAAAATGGGCGCTTCAAGGATTTTTAAAGCTGATCAGGTGGACGCCGTTGCTGCCATTAAGGATCTAACACAAGGACAAGGGGTTGATATCGTAATTGAAACAGCCGGCAATAAAGTAACCACCGAGCAAACTGTGGAACTGGTGAAGCGGGGAGGTCGGGTGGTCTTGGTGGGAATGGCTCCCGAGGCAACGATTCCTTATGACTTTGGCAAGCTGATTTCCAAAGAGGCTTCGATTAACACAGTTTTCCGGTACCGGAATCTCTATCCATCGGCTATCTCGGCAGTAGCGAGCGGGATAGTGCCTTTGAAAGAGATCGTCACCAATACATACCGTTTTGAGGAAATACCGATGGCTATGGAAAATTCAATCAAGGATAAGCAGAATTCAGTAAAAGGGGTTATTCAGTTTTAAATTTGAAATTTTGAAATTGTTCCAGTAGTCATCCACTCCGGCCCACCGGGGCATATTAAAGAATGAAAATATGGGGAATAAAGACTAACCACGAAAAGCGCGAAATACACGAAATTTAATGAATCTTTCATTCAGAAGCGGCATCCCTTTTTCGTGTTTTTCGTGGTTGACAGTCTTTTTTCGAGGTCGCGCCTTATAAAGCGACTGTTTGTAGATGATTGGCACTAATTGTATTTTTTAGGCAGTCGCCCCCGGCTAGCCGGGAAAATCATATTATTTATCCGGTTAACTCTTGAAAAGACGAATCTTCTTCATGAAACCCAAATCAACCATGCAGCCCCCGTTGAATTTCTTCAAGTCAATTTTAACACCGCTCGAAAAGTTTTTATCCAAATTAAAAGTTTTTCATCAAATTTCACTCATTATTAGCGTTATGGTCTTTTTTTTGATACTAGAAGGGTATCTTGGATTAAGGATTAACTTCCAAATGGGGGATGTAATGTACCAAATATTCCAAGCCAGTTGTTCAGGCTTTCAGGATATTTCTACCGCCAATGAAGATTTAGATAAAATCCGTAAACAATATTCCGATAGTTTGTTTTATAATTGGACACTGCTCATCAATTCCACCACGATTGACACGTTGGCAACCAATTATTCCAAGGAGGATCCGGATTTAAAAAGCGTGTATGAAAAGATCAAAGCTTTTTCAGGCAAGACAG
>DNPP01000090.1:4959-6512 GCA_003501365.1 Bacillota bacterium | reverse complement strand
TAATGAATTTAACAGCGCGTTATACCCGGTTTCCTTAGATTTGGATTCCCTTTAACATAAAATGCAAGAAAACGCACTCCAGATCATGAACAATTGTAATAACTTCTTTGCGGATTCGCAAATAATAAGTATCGTTATTTTAATTGTCAGTTTGTTAATTTCCATTGTCATTGGACTTATCGTTGCTACTATGATTTCCGGACCTTTGAAGGAGATGAAGGCCAAAGTTAATGCGCCAGCCACGGGAGATTTAATGCAGATGATGAACTCCAAGGGTTGCTAAGAAATGAATCAGGTGGTATTGGATTTTAATAATGCAGTGGCGAGTTTGCGTCAACTGGTAAGCGGCATCAATGAACATGCCCAAATGCTGGCACTGGCCAGTAACGAGTTACGGGAGGCATCGGTTAATTCAGGTCGGGCGGTGGGAGAAGTGGCTACTGTCGTTGAGGAGCTAACCAAGGCTTCATCCGAGCAAGCTACACAAGTGGAGCAAACTGCAAACACCATTAACGAACTCGGGGAATTAGTCAGAACCGTATCGGCAATACAACGAATAAGGCTTCCATGTCGCAAAAAATCGCCGCTTCGGCTAATGTTGGCCAGAAAGTAACCGGTGATGTGGCATCGGAAATGAGTAATCTTTATGAAACAACTCAAAAGATCAATTCTGTTATCGGTGAAATGAATCAGACTTCATTCGAAATCAACGAGGTTGCCTCTTTAATTTGGAAGTGTTTCCGAGCAACATCATTACCGGCTTTGAATGCGGCAATTGAAGCAGCCTGTGCAGGAGAGCACGGTAAAGGATTTAGCTTCGTTGCGGTTGAAACCGGAAAACTGGCGGACCAATCAAAACAGGCTTCTTAAAAGATCAGCAATTTGATTAAGCAGATGATCAGACGCAGTGGAAATGCTGCCGAGGTTATCAAACAAGGGCTTGAACAGGCGCGTGAGAGAAACATGCTTACAACACAAGCCACAGATACTTTCCAGTCTATTTTTAAAGAACTGGGTGAGGGCCTAAACAGAATTAATGAAGTGGCAGAATCCGCCCAACAAATGACAGAGCGAAATGATGCGATGATCGGAGCTGTAACCCAACTGTCGGCAATTAGCGAAGAAGGAATGGCTAGTACCGAAGAGGTCGCTTCGTTGGCCGGAAATTTGGCTGATTTGGCAGATAAGCTGAAACAATCCACCAATATGTTTAGAATTTGATTTTTACTGATACATTGAATAAACTATAAAAAACTATGCCGCTTCAAAAACCTCTTATTCCTTATTCGCTGAAATAATCGGTAGTTCGAGAACTATGCTCGTACCTTGCCCCACAATGCTGGTAATGGTTAATCCGTAATTATCGCCGTGATTGAGCCGGATTCTTTGGTGAACGTTATAGAGGCCAATCCGATTATAAGTGTCTCCTTCGGGTTCCTTTTCCTGAAGTACAGAGGCGATTTGTTCAGGCGTCATCCCGACACCGTTGTCGGCGATTGTAATGATCAGACTACGATCTACTTGTTTGGCTTCAATATGAATCAGCAGTTTAT
>DNPP01000090.1:0-4587 GCA_003501365.1 Bacillota bacterium | reverse complement strand
TCAAATCGATCACCGTACCGTAATTTCATGATATAGGAGTAACCCTCAAGTGTATCAAATTCTTTCTCTAATGTTGTAAACATTCCTCCCTTATCAAGCGTATTAAGTAACAATTTCGTTAAGGCATCGGTCATCTTTTTAATGTTGTTAACGCCGTGCATTTCTGCCATCATGGTTATCGTATTTAAGGTATTAAAAAGAAAATGGGGATTGATCTGATATTGGAGCGACTTGATTTCCAACTGCAATTTTTCGTTTTTCTCGGCATCAATCTTATGAATCAGGTTTTGAATCTCTTTAACCATATTATCAAAGGATTGGTTGAGCAGCGCAACTTCATCCTGCCCGCGAATTACAACGTTGGTCTGAAAATTGCCCGACTCCACTTTTTTCATCTGTTTCACCAAGTTGATGATCGGAAGAATCACTGTACCCATAACGGATGTAAAAAAGATAATCAAGAAAAGAATCGTAACCGCCATAAAAACAATAACAATCACAACTATGACCCAATGCAGTTTATCGGTCAATTGGCGGTAGGGGATGGAATTAACGACTTTCCACTTGGTTATCGGTACCGTATAATAGGTAATTAAGATATCGGATTTGTTTTTGCGGTAACGGAGCCAGCCGTAATCATTCCGGAAGAGCGATGGTTGCTTGAAAATTTTGCCGAGGGCACTGTTATTTGAAGTAATTAAGTTTCCATCCGGGGCCACCAAGTCCAATGACCCTACGTTGGTCAATCCCAAACGCGAATAGATGTTGTCATAAGTATCTTCTTTAAAAACGAAATAAACCATTTCAACCTCGCTTGGGAAAAGAAAGGCCGAATTATTGGTCAACGCGGCGATCGCTATGGAATACCGGCCGTTGAATTGATTTTGGGTAAACCGGGAATTTTTGATTCGGCCTAGAATCTTGATGGGTTCCTTATGGGTGGTCATTTCTTTGTACCAAGGCATTTGCTTTAATTCGGCGACTTCATTGGGCAACGGACTTTTATAACAATAATAATGGTTGTTTTTAAAAATAAAGTAAATGCCGGTTAAATCGGTGGTGTAATTGAAATAGTAACTGAGTTTTTTATCGATTTGCCCGGTGAGGTTAAACTTGGATAACCTGCCTTGCGCCAATTCCCATTGATTTAAAGAGGGAATAATATCATCATCATTCATGACTTTCGAGACAGAAAGGACAAACCGTATGGTATCCTCATTGATTTTTTTGGCGATCTGCTCGGTAAGCTGCAGGTTCTTTTTTTGGTCATTTTCAATGAGCATATTGGAAAAAGTCTTTGAAAGGGTAATACCGGCAACAATGACCGGAATGGGGATAAAGAGAATAATGATTCCAACTAATTTCCAAATAATACTGCGCTGAAACCCAAACATGAACGACCTCCATGACGGATATCTCCATTGATTTTAAATGGATAGTAAAGAAATATCAATTAAATGCAAAAAATATCATTAAAACGGTTTCATTCTCATGATACCATGAATTTATTCAATGAGCGGAAAGATTCGTCATATTATTTTATCGACAGTTCATTCGGGGAGGATTTGCTATGATTAGTAAGAAATTAGCCAAGATATTTTATGGAGGAGATTATAACCCGGATCAATGGCCGGAGGAAATATGGGATGAGGACATGCGGCTTTTCCAAAAGGCCGGAGTCAATATGATAACCCTTCCGGTGTTTAGTTGGGCCAAACTCCAGCCTTCCGAAGACACCTATAACTTTGAATGGCTGGATAAGGTAATGGATCTTGCTTCAAAGAATGGGATTTACGTATGTCTTGCTACTCCGACTGCAGCGCAACCGGCTTGGATGTCGCTGAAATTTCCCGAGGTACTTCGGACGGATGAAGATGGCAGAAAGCGAACTCACGGCAAAAGATTAAATTATTGTCCCAACAGCAGTGCTTACCGTAAATTTTCAGCCGGAATAGCAGGTAAAATGGCTGAAAGGTATAAAGACCATCCTGCACTGGCCGTTTGGCATATTTCGAATGAGTATGTTGAGGGGGGATATTGTTATTGCGACAACTGCGCCCAAGAATTCCGGAAATGGCTTGAGAAAAAGTATGGCACTTTGGAAGAACTGAACCGGGTATGGAACCTGAACTTTTGGGGACATACGGTTTACAGCTGGGATGAAGTTGTTGTACCTTCCAATTTAAATGGGGATAATAAATGTTTTCAGGGAATGAGCCTGGACTATTACCGGTTTATGTCGGACTCTCTGCTGGAGTGCTACAGAAATGAGTATAAGGCAATAAAGGCCCATACTCCCAACATCACAATTACTACAAACATATGGACAGTCTGCAAACGGCTGAATCTTTTTAACTGGGCCGAGTCTATGGATGTAGCGGCATGGGACAATTATCCGCAAATGGGAGAGCCGTTTTATAATATTTCATTACGGCATGATGTTATCCGCGGCCTTAAAAAAGGAGTGCCTTTTATGCTGATGGAGCAGACGCCCAGCCAGCAAAATTGGCAGGATTACAATAGCCTTAAAAGGCCGGGAGTCATGAGATTATGGAGTTATCAGGCGATAGCTCATGGCGCGGATAGCGTAATGTTCTTTCAATTAAGGCGTTCGTTCGGCGCTTGCGAGAAATATCACGGCGCCTTGATTGCTCACGCCGGGCATGAAAACACCCGGGTATTCCGGGAATGCGCGGAGTTGGGGAAAGAGCTCAATAAACTGGGGGATTGGATTCTTGACTCCAAATGCGATTCCAAGGTCGCGATCATGATTGATTTTGACAATTGGAATGCCGTAGAATTGTCAAGCGGACCCAGTATTGCCCTAAAATATTTGCCACAGGTAGAAAAATACTATAAGGCGCTATCACTATTGAATGTTTCGCTGGATATCATCAGTCCCGACTGGGATATTTCAAAATATAGCCTGGTCATTGCACCGGTTCTTTATATGATAAAACCGGGTGTGGCAAACAATATCGAACAATATGTACAAAACGGGGGAACCTTTTTAACAACCTTCTTCAGTGGGATAGTCAATGAAAATGACCTGGTGACACTGGGCGGGTATCCCGGCAAACTTCGAAAGCTCCTGGGAATCTGGGTCGAAGAAATCGATGCTCTTCCTCCTGAAATGAAAAATTCGATTATCGTTGACAAACCTATCGGCAATATGGACGGAGAGTACGAATGCGGAATGCTTTGCGATTTGTTGCATCTTGAAGAAGCCAAAGCCTTGGCGGTTTACGGTAAAGATTTCTATGCCGGTATGCCGGTATTGACTGAAAATAATTTTGGGAAAGGCAAGGCTTATTATGTAGCCTCCGACCCGGAGCAACGATTTTTAAACGGCTTGATAAAATACCTTTGCGACTCCCAAGGAATCAAAGGGTCCCTTGAACCTATCGAGGGTGTGGAGGTAACCCAAAGAGTCAAGGATAGCAAGATATTCACTTTTGTTCTAAATCATAATGATTATTCTGTAAATATGGGTTTAGACGGGAAGGAATACTTAGAACTTTTGAGCGGCCAACGAGTCTGCAACAGCATAATACTGGAACCAAAAGGCGTTGCAATTTTTGAGTCATTGGCCTAAGATTTCTTCATCGAGTCAAGAAATATCAAAAAAGTGAAAACTAAATCATGTTTTTTTATTTACCTGTGATTTATGATTTGATTGCGAGGCGGAAGCCTCGTGACTATAGAAAAAATTATAATTTAAGGGAGGATTGTAATGAAAGGTCAAAAGTTTTTAAAAATGTTCCGAGTTTTTTTGGTTGTCACACTGGCTGTGTATTGCATGAGCGTTGCATTTGCCGCCGACAAAGTCACGTTAAGCGTGGGCCTTTTAGCCGAAGATTTGGACTTTTTTCAGGGGCATATTAATGATGCGTCCTTCAAAAAAATGTTGCCCAATGTAACCATTGATTTTCAGCAGTCCAAAGATACCGAAGAAATGTCCAGAATTGAAAGAGTGCGGATGGCTGCCAATGAAATACCAGATGTGTTCTATGTTAAACCGTACGATATTTTGCCTCTCAAAGATTCGATGGCTTTATGGGCTCCTACAGAAAAGTTAGTCAAGGAGAACAAGTTCGTCAATACATTTGCGGTCAACAGTAACGGCGGGAAATATTACGGCTTGCCAATGAAGACCTTTTATGAGTGGGTTTACTATCGGAAGTCTGTTTTTAAAGAATTGAATTTGACGGTTCCGACAACATGGGACCAATTTATCGCCGTGGCTAAAAAGATTAAAGCAAATGGGAAATATATCCCGATAGCCTTGGGCGCCAAAGATACCTGGCCAACCTATCCCTTCAATGAATTTATGCCGCATTTGATTTCCGGAGATCCTAATATTCTGGCTGATATTGCTAAGCAAGAGAATCCTTTTGGGCCGGATGGCGGTTTTTACAAATCGTACAGCATGATTGACACTTTATATAAAGCGGGAGTTTTCGGGGACTCGTTAGGTACCAGCTGGCCGGAGCAAGAACAACTGATGGCCGCCAAAAAAGCTGCTATGACCTGCGTCGGCCAATATTTCCTGCCGGATTATAAAAAAATGGGCGGCGATATGAATGA
>DNPP01000194.1:7624-18534 GCA_003501365.1 Bacillota bacterium | reverse complement strand
CGTAGACCGCGCGGTATCTGGTTACCGGAATGCGGCTATCAACCTCAGGTCGATCAATTTATACATCAAGAAGGGATCCGTTTCTTCTTTACCGATGCCCATGGAATTTTGCATGCATCCCCGCGTCCCAAATACGGGGTCTTTGCCCCAATTTATTGTCCGACAGGTGTGGCCGCTTTCGGCAGAGACTTGGAATCTTCTAAACAGGTTTGGAGCGCCGATGAGGGGTACCCCGGTGACTATGAATATCGTGAATTTTATCGGGATATAGGTTTTGACCTTGAATATGAATATATTCGGCCTTATTTACCCAGCAGCGGCATCCGTGTTCCTTTAGGAATTAAATACCACCGAATCAGCGGACGTACTCTTGATAAACAGCCCTATAATATTTGGGCAGGCCGGGAGAAAGCTGCGATGCATGCCGGGAACTTCATGTTTAACCGGGAAAAACAAATCGAGTATTTAGCTCCGATTATTGACCGCCGTCCCATTGTTATTTCCCCTTATGATGCTGAACTTTTTGGGCATTGGTGGTTTGAAGGACCTCAATGGCTTGATTTCCTGATTCGAAAGCTCGCCTTTGACCAAAAAACAATTAAAATGGTCACTCCGAGTGACTATTTGGAAATATATCCTAAAAATCAAGTCTCGGTTCCATCGATGTCGAGCTGGGGTTATAAAGGATATAATGAAGTCTGGCTGGAAGGAAACAATGATTGGATTTACCGTCATTTACATCAGATAGCGGACCGCATGGTTGAACTGGCCAATACTTATCCCCAAGCAGAAGATATTCTACAACGTGCTCTTAATCAAGCGGCACGGGAATTATTGCTCTTACAAAGCAGCGATTGGGCGTTTATTATGAAGACTGGAACCATGGTTGACTACGCAATCAAACGGACCAAAAACCATATTAACCGATTTAATAGCTTATATGACCAGATTAAATACAATCGGATTGATGTAAGCTATTTAGAACGGCTGGAAGCGTGGGACAATATCTTCCCAGAATTGGATTATCGAATCTATCTTTCAGAGGCCCACCAGCCAGTTAGAGAAGCAGTTTTGGCGTAAGCTTATTTGACACACATAGGGCCGGGATTATTACGTTGAATAAATCACTTCCTGTAAGCAAAGTCCTTGGGCCGGAGCAGTTGGTCCGGCCCGTTTTCGATCTTTAGCTTCCATGATCTTCTGAAAATCCGCGCCATTAATTTGGCCGCCACCGATTTGAATTAAGGTGCCCGCTATATTTCTAACCATGTGATAAAGGAAGCCGTTGGCGTTGATGATTATTCTTATCTCCATTCCGGTAACGTCTAGTCTGCAATGGTTCACCTTCCGAATAGTGGTTTGAATCAATGAACCACTAGCTTGAAATGATTTAAAATCATGTTCGCCCACGATATAAGGAAGGACCTCGTTCATCTTATTAACTTGAAGTGGATAGGGGTAATAATAGACAAGGTTACGCTCAAAGAGCGGTCGCTCATTGGAATGATAAAGCCGATAAATATAGGTTTTACTTATAGCGGAATGTTGGGCATGAAAGTCCGGAGCAACTTCAGTAACTATACGTATAACAATATCCCTTGGCAATACGGAATTGAGCGCTTTTTTAAATTTTGAAAGCGGAATTGTGGTAGCGCTTTTAAAATTAACTACTTGCCCCCATGCATGTACACCGGCATCGGTACGACCTGCACCCAATATATGGATAGGCTCACCCGTAATCTTCAGAATTGCCTTCTCAATCTCCCCTTGGATTGTCGGACCATTTATTTGCAGTTGAAAACCTGCATATGCGGTACCTTCATAGGCAACCACCATTTTTATATTTTTCAGCGACCGTTCCAAATAAAAACCGGCTTTCTCTTTATTATAAAAAATTAAGGCCTGCCCTGGATAATCAAGGCCGACCCTTTAAACTTCGTTAAAGTCTACTTAGTTAAACTAATTCTAAAATAACCATTGGGGCTGCATCACCACGACGGGGACCTGTTTTCAGAATTCGAGTATACCCGCCATTACGTTCTTTATAACGCCCGGCAATATCGGCAAAAAGTTTTTGTAAAACTTCCGGTTCGGTAATCATTCCGGCAGCGATGCGCCTGGAATTCAAATCCCCTTTTTTGGCTAAAGTAATCATTTTTTCAGCTACTGATCTGGCTTCTTTTGCCTTAATTTCGGTAGTCTCAATTCTCTCATGCATAAAAAGGGCAGTTACCAAAGCCCGAAAAAGTGCTTTCCTATGTGCAGACTCACGTCCTAATTTACGTTCCAGCATCAACAAACACCTCCTTAAAAGCTTTAATTCAATCTTCGGACTTTCTTAACATCAGCCCTAAACTTTCCATCTTCTGTTGAACTTCTTCCAAAGATTTTCGACCTAAGTTCCTGACTTTCATCATATCCTCTTCGGTCTTGCGGGTCAATTCTTCGACCGTATTGATACCGGCGCGTTTCAAACAGTTATAAGAACGTACCGAAAGGTCAAGTTCTTCAATAGTCATCTCAAGAATCTTGTTCTTGGATTCCTCTTCTTTCTCAACCATAATCTCGGTCTTACCTACAGTTTGACTCAAATTAACAAAAAGCATCAGATGTTCGGTCATAATTTTGGCTGAGAGGGAAACTGCCTCAATCGGACTAATGCTGCCATCGGTCCAAACTTCCAATACCAATTTATCATAATCGGTGATCTGTCCTACACGGGTATGTTCAATCGTATAATTAACCTTTAGGACTGGAGAAAATCTGGCATCAACCCCGATAACCCCAATAATATTTTCCGGACCTTTATTCCGTTCACCCGGACTGTATCCTCTTCCTCTATCAAGCGTAAGTTCCATATTTAAAGAACCGCCGCTGGAAACCGTTGCAATATATAAATCGGGGTTAAGAAGCTCTACATCACTCGGCACTTGGATATCGGATGCCGTGACTCTTTTTTCATTTTTAATTTGTAACCGTACTTTTTTGGGACAATCACCATGGATCTTAACTAATAATTGTTTTAGATTTAAAACAATATCAGTAGTATCCTCAACAACCCCCGGAATTGTTGAAAATTCATGAAGTACTCCATCTATTTTTATGGATGTTACTGCATAACCCGGCAGGGATGAGAGGAGGATCCGACGGAGCGAGTTACCCAGTGTTGTTCCATAGCCTCTTTCTAAAGGTTCAATGACGAAAACACCATACCGTTCTCTGTCATTAGTTTCTTCTATGGTAATTTTGGGCTTTTCGATCTCGATCAATAATTAACCCTCCTTCTCGCAATAAGCGAATATCACTTTAATACTAATTAATTACCTTGAATATAACTCAACAATTAAATGCTCTTGGACTGGGATGTCTATTTGCTCCCTAGTCGGTAAATTTTTAACCTTGCCGCTATGAGCAGTAGGATTGCTCTCCAACCACTCCGGTATTGCCCGCCCGGCAGCATCCTCAATATTCTCCTTAATCTTTGGAGAACTTAAGCTACCCTCTTTAATCGTAATCACGTCACCCGGTTTTAATAAAAAAGAAGGAATATTTACCTTTTTTTCATTAACCAAGAAATGACCATGTCTTACCAATTGACGGGCTTCTTTCCGGGAAGACCCTAAACCTAAACGGTATACCACATTATCCAATCTGGACTCTAAAATCTGTAATAAATTCTGACCGGTAATGCCTTTCTTCCGTTCTGCTGTCGAAAAATAGCCGGAAAATTGGCGTTCCAATATCCCGTAAATACGACGCAATTTTTGTTTTTCCCGAAGTTGAATACCATATTCGGAAACTTTTTTTCTATCTTGACCATGCTGACCGGGAGCAAATGCCCGTTTACCTACACTGCATTTATTAGTGTAACAGCGGTCACCTTTTAAATAAAGCTTTTCGCCTTCACGGCGACATAATCTGCAAACAGCTTCTGTATATCTTGCCATTGAACTTTACACACCTCCATTATACTCGACGACGTTTAGGCGGACGACAACCATTATGGGGAATCGGAGTTACATCCTTGATTAAATTCACAAATAAACCGGCAGCTTGCAAAGAACGAATTGCTGCCTCCCGACCAGCCCCTGGGCCTTTTACGAAAACTTCAACACTCTTCATTCCATGATCCATTGCGATCTTCGCTGCCTCTTCAGCAGCCATACCGGCTGCAAAAGGAGTGCTCTTACGAGAGCCCTTAAAGCCCATATGTCCGGCACTTGCCCAGGATAAAACATTTCCGGTTGGATCAGAAATAGTAACGATGGTATTATTAAAGGTGGAATGAATATGAGCCACCCCTGTATCAACGTGTTTACGTTCCTTTTTACGAGACCTGACTCCTTTTTTAGCAGTAGCAGCAGGTTTTGGCATTTAGATTACCTCCTATTCTTAACTCTTTCTTTTGGCTCCAACGGTCTTTTTGGGACCTTTTCTAGTACGGGCATTGGTCTTGGTTCGTTGTCCCCTCACCGGTAAACCACGACGATGTCGAAGACCGCGGTAGCTTCCAATCTCCATTAAACGCTTGATATTCAGTGATTCTTCCCGTCGAAGATCACCTTCAACTTTATAATCGCGATCAATCACTTCACGAAGTCTGGTTACTTCTTCTTCGGTCAGATCCCGGACGCGAGTATCAGGATTAACACCGGCTTTGGTTAATACTTCTTTAGAAGTAGTGAGCCCTAAACCGTAGAGATATGTGAGGGCAACCTCCACCCGTTTATCACGCGGCAAATCTACACCTGAAATACGAGCCATTTTATTACCTCCTATTTAAATACGATCATTAGTCGTTAAGTATTAATCAATAGTTATTAATTTCAGCCGCCAGCAGCCGATGGTAACATCCATTAACGGAAAAATCCGTTCATCCAGCTAAGATCGATAACTATAGCTCTTAACTATAACGATTTTTACCCTTGTTTTTGCTTATGTTTGGGATTCTCACAGATTACCATTACGCGACCCTTGCGTTTAATAATTTTACAATGTTCACATATTGGCTTTACAGAAGGTCTGATCTTCATGTAAAATCCTCCTTCTCGGGCAAAGATTTTTTAGATTTATTTAAAAACTATTAAGGTCGGGAAATAAATTATTTAAAACGATAAATTATCCGGCCTCTGGTCAAATCATAAGCCGAAAGCTCTACAGTTACTTTATCACCAGGTAAAATTTTGATAAAATTCATGCGCATTTTTCCTGAGATATGAGCCAGGACTTTGTGCCCATTCTCCAACTCGACACGAAACATCGCGTTCGGTAATGGTTCAACTACGGTCCCCTCGACTTCTATGACGTCTTGTTTACCCATCGAACCGATCCCCTTCCTCAAGTTCGTTTTTCAATCGATTAACTGCCGCATTAACTTGGGAATCAACGACAGATCCACCATTTAAAATCTTTTCTTCGATCTCTCTAGCCACCAACATTTTTACTTTTACATGCTTAAGATTTTTCTTTTTAGGCTTAGCAATCCGATGTTTGCTTCCATCGGCAACTTCGATAAAATGATCACTCATGAAACCTACTATCAAGAAATAAGAGTGTTGATCCCGACCGACAATAGATAAAACCAGCTGTCCAAAACGCAAACCATCCACAGTAGTGATCATCGACTATCTAAACCTCCGGTAAAAGTTCCGGTCTTAAAAGGGTTAAGATCTCAGGTTCGGTTTCGGTAACAGCTACTGTATGCTCAAAATGAGCTGAATATTTTTGATCAGCCGTTCTAACCGTCCAATTATCCACTGTGTCGACATCAACTTCATAAGTCCCTATGTTAACCATAGGTTCAATGGCAAGAGCCATTCCCGTCTTTAAGACCGGATTATAATCGTTACCGACAAAATTGGGTATTTGCGGTGATTCATGCATTTTACGACCGATACCATGCCCTACAAAATCCCTTACTACCGAGAACCCGTTACTCTCAACATACTGTTGAATAGCTCCCGAGATATCATATAACCTGTTACCAGGTTTAGCTTGATGAATTCCAAGATATAAGGCTTTTTCTGTGACTTGGATTAAGCGGTCGACTTCCGGTGAAACTTGGCCTACCGGTACAGTAATCGCTGAATCGGCATAAAAATTATTAAACACCACTCCAAAGTCCAATCCGATTATATCGCCGCTTTTTAAAACTCGATTCCCCGGAATACCGTGAACAACTTCTTCGTTGACCGAAGCGCAGATCGAAGCCGGAAAACCGTTATATCCCTTAAAAGCAGGTATTGCCTTATAATATTGGGTTTTTTGTTCGGCTCGTTTATCAATTTCAAACAAACTGACGCCAGGCCGAATCATTGCTCTCAATTCCTCAAGAATTGCCGCTAAGATACTTCCTGCGACTCTCATCGCGGCAATCTCTGAAGGAGATTTGAGAATAATCATTGAGGTATAGCCCCCAATGCTTGACATACTTTTTCAAAGACTTCCTTGATCGGCTTAATGCCGTCGAAACTGTGCAAAATCCCTTTTTGGCGATAATAGCTGATCAGTGGCTCAGTTTGAGCCGCATAAACCTCAAGCCTTTTGCTGACTGTAGCTGGAGCATCGTCATCTCTTTGATAAACTTCGCCGCCGCAATGATCACAGATGCCGGTATTTTTCGCCGGTTTAGATTCAATATGGTAAACTGCGGCACAGTTGCGGCATACACGCCGACCGGTCAGACGTTTTAATAACACAGCCGACTCAACTTCAATATTAATAACCGCATCAATTTTTCGGCCATTGCTTTGTAAAAATCTATCGAGAGCATCGGCTTGGGGAACAGTTCTTGGAAACCCGTCTAACAGAAATCCATTTTTACAATCGCTTTTAAGCAGTCTTTCATTAACGATCCCAATTACTACTTCATCCGGAACCAACTGGCCACTATCCATATAACGTTTGGCTTCGGTCCCAAGAGGAGTACCCTCTTTAATTGCCGCCCGAAAAATATCTCCGGTTGAAATATGAGGAGTTTTAAATCTTTCGACCAATAATTCGGCCTGTGTGCCTTTGCCGGCACCAGGAGGTCCTAATAAGATTAAATTCATGGGGTCTTTCCCTCCTATCTAGAAAATACCTTTAACCACAATATTCTAGATTGAACAGCCAACCCGGCAAAATTATTATACCTCATCGCTCAGGCAAAGCCGGGGTGGATGACTATTATGGAAAATGCTTTTGACCGTAAATTTGAGTAGGACATAGGACATTCACACGTAACACTTAAAACTTCACTCCGGCGAACCGGAATCGATCCTACTTTAAAAATCCTTCATATTGCCTCATTAAGAGTTGGGCTTCAATTTGTTTCATGGTGTCAATCGCCACTCCAACCGCGATTAATAAAGCCGTTCCCCCGAAATATAACTGCAATCCGCGGAATCCGGGGAGAAAATTAATTAGGTATGGTAATAAAGCAATAATTGTTAAAAATAAGGCTCCAGCCAAAGTAATCCGAGTTAATACGCGATCCAAATATTCAGCAGTTGGTTTACCCGGCCTAATCCCCGGAATAAATCCACCATACTTCTTCATATTATTGGACACATCCAGCGGATTAAAAGTAACCGCGGTATAGAAATAAGTGAATATAAAGATAAATAAGGCATAAAGAACCAGATAAAGAGTTCGGCCGGGATAAAAAGCCAGTAACATCCGATAAAACCAATTGCTCTTATCCGTAATAAATTGACCTAAAGTCGGTGGAAACGCTAAGATTGAAGAAGCGAAAATAATCGGAATAACTCCGGATTGGTTTACCTTCATAGGTAGATAGGTTGAACCACCGCCATACATTTTACGACCGACCATTCGCTTGGCATACTGTACCGGAATCTTACGTTCACCCTGAGTAACATAAACAACAGCGGCCACAATAAAAACGGCCAAAATTGCAAAAGCAATAATAGTGAAAAAGGAAGTCCCAATGCCTTTGCTGCTAACCGTAGTGAGCATTGTTGCTGTTCCAGGAATAATCCGGGCCACGATACCTGCAAAAATTAGCATGGAAATTCCATTACCGATTCCACGTTCCGAAATCACTTCACCTAGCCACATCAGGAATACTGATCCGGCAGTCAAGCTGACGATAATCATGATAAAATCCCAAGCAGTCGGATTAACCATAGCGGTTCTAAAACCAAAAGCCATTGCCGCGCCTTGGATAATTGCCAAAATAACGGTACCATACCGGACGTATTGATTGATAAGTTTCCGGCCTTCATTACCTTCTTTCGCCAATTGTTCCAACTGAGGAATAACCATCGTCAAAAGTTGAATAATAATTGATGAGGTGATATAAGGATTAACACTCATCGCAAAAACAGACATTCTTCGGAGTGCGCCACCCGCGAGCATATCTAATAAACCGAATAAATCGCCGCCACCTCCGAAAAGGCTTGCCAAAGCTTTGGCATCCCATGGTCCCGGTGCAGGTATATGAGCTCCCAAGCGGAATACACCCAACAAAACCATAGTCCAAATAAGTTTTTTTCGTAAATCCGGAAGTTTAAAGGCAGTTTTTATAGCTTCCAGCAATTAAATCACCTCTGCTTTGCCACCGACTTTTTCTATCTTCTCAATCGCCGATTTACTGAACCTATTACTTTTAATAGTTAACTTCTTTTTTAGTTCGCCATTTCCTAAAACCTTAATACCATCACCTATTTTTTTGATGATACCCTTCTCCACCAAAAGTTCCGGAGTAACTTCAGTACCATTATCAAATAGATTTAACTTCTCTAACGCAACTTCAATCCACTCATGACGGAAATTATTATTAAATCCGCGTTTTGGAAGTCTGCGCTGTAATGGTGTTTGACCACCTTCAAATGACGGTCCCTTTACTCCACCAGAGCGAGCTTTCTGCCCTTTGTGCCCTTTCGCAGAGGTCTTACCTAATCCAGAACCTATTCCCCGGCCAATGCGCTTTGGAGTCTTTTTTGCTCCAGGAGCAGGCCCGAGTTCATATAACTTCATCAGAGGACACCCCCTAGGCTTCTTCTTTTACTTCAACTAAGTGCTCTACTTTTTTGATCATCCCGCGTAATGCAGGAGTATCCGCTTTCACCAAACTTTGGTTAAGCCATTTAAAACCAATGGCGCCTATTGTATCTTTCTGTACTTTTGGCCTACCAATAGCACTATGCTTCCAAATAACAGTGATCATTTTTAGTTTGGATTCTGCTTTTTTTCTTGGCATATCTTTCCCTCCTAACCGAGGATCTCATCCAAGCTTTTGCCACGCCGTTCAGCCACGATCTGCGGCCTTTTCAGCTCTTTTAATCCAGTCATGGTAGCATTCACCATATTTAAGGCATTGGATGATCCCAAAGATTTGGTTAATATATCTCGAATGCCGGCGCTTTCTAAAACCGCACGAACCGGACCGCCGGCAATAACACCGGTACCAGGTGCTGCAGGTTTTAAGAGCACTTTCCCAGCCCCAAAAATCCCCTCGATTTGATGAGGAATTGTGGTCCCATTCAGAGGAACTTCAATCAGGTTTTTCTTGGCGTCTTCTACCCCTTTGCGAATTGCTTCAGGGACTTCAGCGGCCTTACCAAGACCCATACCTACATGGCCCTGGCCATCACCGACAACAACCAATGCACTAAAGCTAAACCGACGTCCACCTTTAACTACTTTTGCAACACGGTTGATCCGGACCACTTTCTCGGTCAGCTCAAGATTACCAGCCTCTATGATATGTTTCATTCCAATCCTCCTCTCAGCCTAAAACTCCAGGCCGGCCTCTCTGGCGGCAGTTGCCAAAGCCGCAACTCGACCATGATAAATTTGACCGCCCCGATCGAAAACTACCTGCTTAATTCCTTTTTCGATAGCCTTTTGAGCAATCATAGTTCCCACTAATTTGGCTGCCGTAATATTACCGCTTTTACCATCCAAAGTCTTACGTAATTCGGGATCAACAGTAGAAACCATTAATAGAGTATTACCTTTAGTATCATCAATTACTTGCGCATAAATATGATGCAAGCTGCGAAAAACGCTTAAACGCGGACGCTCCGCAGTTCCCGATATTTTTTTACGTAAACGAATATGCCTACGCAGACGTGCTTCACGACGTTTTGGCCGACTAAACATAGTATCGGTCACTCCTTTCAAAGGGATTTAATACTAAGTTGCTGCCTAAATTATTATCTAAATTGAAAGCAACTTACTATTACTTTTTCCCAGCCTTCCCAGCTTTACCGGCTTTACGACGAACAACTTCATTATCGTATTTAATGCCCTTCCCTTTATAAGGCTCAGGCTCACGAACTGCTCGAACTTCTGCCGCCACCTGACCAACCAATTGTTTGTCGATACCCTTAACAACTATTTTAGTTGGAGCGGGTACTTCGAATTCAATTCCATCAAGTGGTACTAACTCAACCGGATGAGAATAACCGATGGTTAGTAAAAGATTCTTGCCTTGTTTAGCTGCTCTATAACCAACACCGTTGATATCCAAGGATTTGGAGAAACCGGTGGTTACTCCTTGAACCATATTTGAAATTAACGTCCTGGTTAAACCATGTAATGAACGATGCTGTTTATCATCGGAAGGGCGATCAACCTTTATTAAATCACCATCCATGCTTAATTTCATATCAGGATGTACAGTTTGAGCCAACTTACCTTTCGGTCCGTTAACCTTTACAGTATTTCCATTAATTTCAATTTGTACTCCCTGGGGTATTACAATAGGTTTACGTCCAATTCTAGACAAAATTTACACCCCCGATCCTTTAAACTTACCAAATATAACACATAA
Source organism: Bacillota bacterium (assembly GCA_003501365.1). Taxonomy (GTDB): domain Bacteria; phylum Bacillota; class UBA4882; order UBA8346; family UBA8346; genus UBA8346. The sequence goes on along the minus strand of DNPP01000194.1, from coordinate 7,751 downwards.
CTTCGCCGCCAATGCCTTCCGTACGAGCCTTACGATCCGTCATAATTCCTTTTGAAGTAGACAATACGGCAATCCCTAAACCACCTAATACTTTGGGGATTTCTTCTTTGTGAGCATAAACTCGCAA
>DNPP01000194.1:0-7293 GCA_003501365.1 Bacillota bacterium | reverse complement strand
CGCACAACACCTTGAACACCATTATCTACAAATTCACAATCTTGTACATAACCCTCTTCTTTGAGGATTTTGGCCAATTCAATTTTTATTTTCGAAGATGGAATTTCAACCACCTTATCTCGCGCAATTGTAGCATTTCTAATGCGTGTAAGCATATCTGCAATTGGATCCGTCATAACCATTTTAAAATCAACCTCCTTCCGTTTAGCGGGAAACAACTTCATACCTTATATAAGCTTTTACACCAAGGTTTACCAGCTGGCTTTGGTGATACCCGGGAGCTCACCAGTATGGGCTAACTTCCGGAAACAAATACGGCACATTCCAAATTTACGCATATAACCATGAGGTCGGCCACAAATCTTACAACGATTGTGTTGCCGTACTGAAAATTTGGGGGCACGATTTGCCTTGATAACCATCGACGTCTTGGCCATGTTTATCCTCCTTTTGGTTATGCTCTAAAAGGCATACCCATTACCTTCAACAATTCAAAAGCTTCTTCGTCATTTACTGCTGAAGTCACAATGACAATATCCATTCCCCGAACTTTTTCCACTTTATCATAATTGATTTCAGGGAAAATTAACTGATCATGAATTCCCAAGGTATAATTACCACGGCCATCGAATGCTTTAGGAGAAACTCCCTTGAAATCGCGGATTCTTGGTAAAGAGATATTGAACAATTTATCAAGAAAATCATGCATTCTCTGACCCCGTAATGTAACCATACATCCAATGGGAGCGCCTGCTCTAACTTTAAAAGCAGCGATTGACTTCTTGGCTTTGGTTACTACCGGCTTTTGTCCGGAAATAGCCGTCATATCGCCTACAGCTGCATCAATAGCTTTTGCATCTGTTGTCGCATCTCCAACACCCATATTGATTACGACCTTTTTAATCTGAGGAATCTGCATCACATTTTTATAACCGAACTTCTTTTTTAAACTGGGAACGGCTTCCCGTTGGTATTTTTCCTTAAACCGCGACAATGGTCGCACCTCCCTCCACTATCAGTCCAAAGTCTTTCCACAATTACGACAAATCCGCACCGAGTTTCCATCAACTGCTCGTTCTTTACGGAACCGAGTGGGTTGGTTGCAACCGGAACAGACAACCATTACTTTAGAGATCTGTAACGGTAACGTTTTATCAATCACGCCGCCCTGAGGGTTAGTTTTGGTAGGTTTGGCATGCTTTTTAGCAAGATTTAAGCCCTCAACGACTACCGCGTTCTTTTGTGGCATTACTTTTTGCACTTTACCACGGCGACCTTGATCTTTTCCAGATAAAACTTCAATTTCATCGCCTTTTTTTAACTTAATATTCCCGGCCATCTTAAATCCTCCTCTCGTAGGCTTTGAGCGCTTGATTTACATCAATTACAATACTTCCGGAGCCAAGGAAACGATCTTCATAAAGTTCTTATCACGAAGCTCACGTGCAACCGGCCCAAAGATACGAGTTCCTTTTGGATTCATTTGATCACTTAGGATGACCGCAGCATTATCATCAAAACGAATATACGATCCATCCGGTCGTCTAGTTTCCTTTGTAGTCCGGACGATTACCGCCTTAACTACGTCACCCTTCTTCACACTAGTACCGCCTCCGGCACTCTTTCTAGCAGCTGAAGGTGGAAGCGCATCTTTAACACTTGCAACAATAATATCTCCAACCCTGGCATATCTCTTGCGAGAGCCACCCAAAACTCGAATACACATCAATTGTTTGGCCCCTGAATTATCGGCCACGGTTAAGAAGGTCTGTGGTTGAATCACGGTTGGTTCCTCCTTCCAATCGGAAAATAGTTCCGCTCATCATTTTGCTTTTTCAATAATAGTAACAACGCGCCATCTTTTATCTTTACTCAAAGGACGGGACTCCATAACCTTTACCTTGTCCCCCGTCCGGCATTCGTTTTGTTCATCATGGGCCTTGAGCTTGCTGGTTTGTTTGATAATCCGTCCGTATAACGGATGTTTCACCAAACGCTCAACTGCTACTACAACAGTTTTATCCATTTTATCACTCACTACTTGACCCACTCTTGTCTTCCGAAGCAGACGTTCAGCCATAATAATTCCTCCTTTACCACTTTTCCAATTAGGCTTTATTAATTCCTAACTCTCGTTCGCGCATCACTGTCATAACTTTCGCAATGCTTTTACGAACATCTTTTACTTTCATTGAATTGTCTAATTGTCCGGTGGCAAGTTGAAAACGAAGATTAAATAATTCTTCTTTCAAGCTACTTAAATTATTTTTTAATTCATCGCTTGTCATATCTCTAATCTCTTTAGCTTTCATTTACTTCACCACCCGCTTCCTCCCGTTTTATAAACTTACATTTAATAGGAAGTTTATGAGCAGCCAAACGAATAGCTTCACGTGCCATTTCTTCTTCTACACCGGTAATTTCAAAAAGAATTCTCCCCGGTTTTACAACCGCCACCCAATGTTCAGGTGATCCTTTACCACTACCCATACGAGTTTCGGCTGGTTTAGCGGTTACCGGTTTATCCGGGAAAATTTTAATCCATACTTTTCCTCCCCGCTTAATATACCGGGTAAGAGCAATACGGGCGGCTTCAATTTGGACATTGGTTATCCAGCCAGGTTCGGTAGCTTGTAAACCGAAATCTCCCAAGATTAACTGGGAACCTTTAATGGCTTTTCCCGACATCCGGCCGCGTGAAACTTTGCGATGTTTAACCCTTTTTGGTACTAACATCTCAAACGCCTCCTTCAGCAACTTTAACGTTATTTCGTCGCTTAGCCGGTGGGAGGATCTCACCTTTGTAAATCCATACCTTCACGCCAATTTTTCCATAGGTGGTATTGGCTTCGGCAAAACCATAATCAATATCCGCACGCAGGGTATGAAGAGGAACTTTTCCTTCACTATAGCCTTCAGTGCGGGCAATTTCTGCTCCCATTAAACGGCCGCTGCATCTAACTTTAACGCCTTGAGCACCAAATTTCATTGTCCGCCCAATTGATTGTTTCATAGCCCGACGGAATGAAGTCCGGCGTTCCAATTGGAAAGCAATATTTTCCGCCACCAATTGTGCATTAAGTTCCGGAGATTTAACTTCAGCGATATTTAATTGAACTTGTTTACCGGAGAAATTTTCAATTTCTTTTCGAATAACTTCCACTTCGGTACCTTGCCGTCCGATAACCATGCCGGGCCTAGCAGTGTGAATAGTTACTTTCACACGATTAGCCGCACGTTCAATTTCAATTTTCGCTATTCCGGAAGCATATAGGCGTTTCTTAACAAACTTACGAATTTTAAGATCCTCAAGAATTAGACCGGCATACTCTTTCTTTTGAGCAAACCAGCGCCCTTCCCAATCCTTGATAACACCGATTCTAAATCCTATCGGATGGATTTTCTGGCCCATGATTAGCCCTCCTTCTCCGCAACCACAATAGTAATGTGACTGGTTCGTTTATGAATTAATGATGCACGGCCTTGAGCACGAGGCATTTGCCGTTTCATGGTCGGGCCTTGATCAACATATGCTCCGCTAACAATCAGTCGATCTCGTTGTAATTTATGATTATTCTCAGCATTAGCAATGGCTGAATTCAACACCTTACCGATGATCTCAGCCGAAAATCTTGGCGTAAACTTTAAAATAGTTTGCGCATCGGCTACCCCTTTACCACGAATCAAGTCAATGACCTGACGAGCTTTTCGGGGAGCTATGCGAACAAAGCGAGCGATAGCTTTACTTTCCAAACTAATTCCTCCCCTGGTACGGAACTTAGGTACAAGTACTCTTTAACAGCCGGATTACTTGAACCTTATCCTTACCAATTTCTAAAACCATTTATTCTTGCAAGCTAAAAACTAAGATCAATTTAAAATAATACTTCTTTAATAAATTCCTTAAAATACAAGGTTTCTAATATTGGTTATTTAACAGCAGTGGTTTTTTCCGTGTGCGACCCATGTCCGCGAAAAGAGCGGGTAGGAGCAAACTCACCTAATTTATGACCGACCATATCCTCAGTAATATAAATCGGAACATGTTTACGGCCGTCATGAATCGCTAAAGTATGACCGACCATTTCCGGATATATTGTAGAACTTCTGGCCCAGGTTTTGATAACCTTTTTGTCACCTTTGGAGTTCATCTCTTGGATCTTTTTCAACAGGCTAAGCTGGACAAATGGTCCTTTTTTTAATGAACGAGACACTGCAATTCCCTCCTTAACTCTCACGCATGCGCGTCGCGCAAGTGCGCGCTCTTTAAGCCTCTTTAAGCCCGCCGTTTAACAATTAAGCGGTCGGAAGCCTTATGTTTACGGGTCCTATGGCCAAGAGCAGGTTTACCCCAAGGAGTAACTGGTGCTCTTCCAATCGGTGAACGGCCTTCTCCACCACCATGAGGATGATCGATAGGGTTCATAACTACACCACGATTGGCTGGTCGTTTGCCAAGCCAACGAGAACGGCCGGCTTTTCCAATAGCTACATTTTCATGCTCAACATTGCCAATTTGACCAATAGTAGCCATGCATTCCACTTGGACTAAACGCATTTCACCGGAAGGCAAACGAACATTGGCGAATGCGCCCTCTTTAGCCATTAATTGCGCTCCAGCTCCGGCAGTACGGACTAATCGTCCACCATCATTCCGTTTGAGTTCCAAATTATGAATAATGGTACCAACCGGAATATGGCTAATTGGTAAAGAATTACCCGGTTTAATATCGGAATTTGGACCGGAGACAACAGTGTCTCCGACATTTAGACCAATCGGCGCCAAAATATAACGTTTTTCCCCATCAGCATAAAACAACAATGCAATCCGGGCTGAACGATTTGGATCATATTCAATGGCAGCAACTTTAGCCGGAATATCAAATTTATCCCGTTTAAAATCGATAATTCGATACATCCTTTTATGCCCACCGCCACGATGGCGAACAGTCAACCGACCATATGAATTACGTCCTCCGCTTTTAGTTAACGGTTGAAGTAATGACTTTTCCGGTTGATCTTTGGTAACCTCTGCAAAGTCAGAAACTGACATAAACCTTCTGCCAGGTGAGGTTGGCTGGTATTTTTTTACCGGCATCTTCCTGACCTCCCTACTTAGTTTAATTATAATTGCGTTTATACGCCTTCAAAGAACTCAATCCGGCTACCTTTTTTCAAAGTAACAGTAGCCCTTTTCCAGCTGGGCCGACGTCCTTCATGACGACCCATTCTTTTGATTTTACCTAAAACGTTGGTGGTATTCACAGATTGTACTTTGACATTGAAAACTTCTTCAACGGCTTGTTTAATCTGAGTTTTATTGGCCTGTTGATCCACAACAAAACAATATTTATTTGCTTCCATCATTTTGGTGGTTTTCTCGGTAATTACCGGACGTTTGATTAATTGTCTAGCATCCATTACGCCAACGCCTCCTCCACCTTGCCCACAGCATCTTTGGTAATAACCAGATGATCATAGGCTAAAATATCATAAACATTCAAACCCTCTGTAACCATTGCTACCACACCGGAAATATTTTGAGCCGATTTAAAAAGGTTATTATCTACATCCGCAGTAACAATTAAAGCCTTATTAACTTTCAAATCACTCAATATCCCAGCCATTGCTTTGGTTTTAGGTTCGCTAAAATTAAAAGCATCGACTACAATGATCTCGCCTGCTTCAACTTTGGAGGACAAAGCAGATTTAAGTGCTTGCCGTCTGGCTTTTTTAGGAAGATTGTAATCATAATCCCTTGGTGTCGGTCCAAAAATGATACCACCACCAGTCCATAACGGTGAACGTCTGCTACCTGCACGGGCTTGACCAGTTCCTTTTTGTTTCCATGGTTTACGCCCGCCGCCTCTTACTGCTGAACGGTTTTTTACTGAAGCAGTACCTTGACGCCTGGAAGCAAGTTGCATTACAACAGCTTCATGCAATAACGCCTTATTTACTTTAACAGCAAAAATATTATCCTTTAGGGCGATTTCGCCTACCTGTGAGCCTTTCGTATTATAAACAGGTACGGTCGGCATCGGATTCCCTCCTCTTTTGAAAGTCCATCCCTTATTGTTTGGCGCGTTTAACGGTTTTTTTCACAACAACAAATGAACCGTTCGGGCCAGGGATAGCACCCTTAATCAATAATAAATTACGTTCCGAATCAACTCGGACCACTTTTAAGCCTTGAGTCGTATTTTGAACTCCGCCTAAACGTCCCGGTAATTTACGGCCCTTAAAAACACGAGCCGCATCGGTGGCGCCCAATGAACCGGTTCTACGATGGTACATGGAACCATGAGTCATTGAAGCACGGTTGAAATTCCAACGTTTGATTACACCGGCAAACCCTTTACCTTTAGAAGTCCCGGTGACATCAACAAATTCACCTTCGCTAAATACATCGGCTTTGAGCACTTGCCCAAGTTCAAAATTTTCACCGGAATCCATTTTTAATTCTTTTAGGAATTTAAACGGTTTTACTCCGGCTTTACTGAAATGACCTTTCATTGGTTTATTGCTCAAACGTTCTTTTTGTTCGCCAAATCCCAGTTGAATTGCATCATATCCATCAGTTGCCACGGTTTTCTTTTGAATAACCACACATGGACCGGCTTCCAAAACTGTAACCGGTACGGCTTTACCGTCTGCTACGAAAACCTGTGTCATCCCTACTTTTTTTCCTAAAATGCCTTTGGCCATTTCTTGCACCTCCTTCTAACAATTGTGGATTTTAGATTGCGGATTGCAAATAGAATTAATTTATAATTCGGGTTTAAATCCGAAATCTGAAATCCGAATCCAAAACAAATTATTATAACTTAATTTCAATATCTACACCGGCAGGCAGATCAAGTCTCATTAAAGCATCCACCGTTTTGGAACTAGGATCAAGGATATCGATTAATCGCTTATGAGTCCGCATTTCAAATTGTTCGCGCGAATCCTTGTCAATATGGACTGATCGTAAGACAGTATAAATATTTTTTTCGGTTGGAAGTGGAATAGGCCCTGAAACATAGGCGCCAGTCCTTTTCGCCGTCTCTACAATCTTCTCCGCCGATTGGTCCAGCAATTTATGATCGAATGCCTTGAGGCGAATCCTGATTTTTTGAGTGGCCATTTGCTTTCCCTCCTCTTGGTAGAAACAGAATCCAGAAGTCAGAGTTCAGTTGAGGATCAAATCTTGATAACTCTGCAATCGCTTCGCGATGTGTTACTGAAATCCGGCTCCCGACTCCTCTTAATACCTTAGTGATCAATTATTCAATAATCTTGGTAACAACA
>DNPP01000332.1:4451-9395 GCA_003501365.1 Bacillota bacterium | reverse complement strand
CGGGTCTATCAAGGCAAGGTATATTATATCAGTCCCAAACCAAGCTACGCCACAGAGCGTGCTTACCAAGAAAAAGGCGAAAAAGATGTGGTTTCGTTTTTAGTCAAAATTAAACTCGACAATTCCGACGGCAAGCTTTATCCGGGCATGACGGCAATCGTTTCCTTATAACATTATATTTCGGGCGTTTGCCTATAACCGGTACCATTTTAGGTTAGTGAAAGAAAGAGGGAATTTGAGTGAATATTTTACTGGAACTCAAACATGTTTATTATCGCTTTGCGAAGCGTGGAGAATGGTTGTTTAAAGATATCAATCTATGCGTTGCGCCGGGAACCAGGACTGCAATCTTAGGAACCAGCGGAGCCGGAACCACAGCACTGTTTGAATTAGTTATCGGGCTTCGTAAAGCCAGTCAAGGCGAGGTCAAACGGCATGGGAAGATCGGTTTGGTAACCCAGAACTTTTCCTGGTATCAAGATTTGACCGTCGCTGAAAATATCGAATTTTGCCGGGTTATTAATGACGGCAATCCAAGACAGGTTGAACAGTTACTGAGCCTTACTACCCTTAAAAATTGGGAAAACACGAGAGCCCAGCAATTACCGGCCGGGTTTCGCCGGATGCTGCAAGTTGTTTGCGCTTTAGTTCGAGAACCGGATTTATTGGTATTGGATGATCCCACGGCTGGCTTGGATCAAGTTTTGCAAAAAAAGTTAAATATCCTTCTGGAGCAAGTCAACGCGGCCGGGACGGCCATTTTAATTTTTACCAGCGACCAACGGATGATTGCCGACTGCCAGCAAGTATTTTATTTAAACCAACAATGCTTGCTGAATGATACCAAAGCCGAAGAATCTGAGGATAAGAAGGAGGCGTGGTTATGAACTATTGCCGGAAAGTTTGGGTGATTATGAAGAAGGAGTTGCTCCATATCTTCAGAGATCGGATTCTCTTTTCGATTACTATTTTTGCTGCGTTGGTCATGACATTTTTATTAGGCGGAATATATATCCAAGGAAAAGTGACTCACATGCCGGTTGTGATTTTCGATCAGGATCAAACGGATCTCAGTCGGATGATTGTGAGGGGATTTGAGGATTCAGAAAGGTTTACCCTTGTTCGTTTCGTTTCTACTTACCAAGAGATGAATCAGGTAATTGAAAAAGAGCAGGCGTATATGGGTATCGTAATTCCGCCTCATTTGGAAGAGAATATTAAGAATGATAAAGGGGCAGAGGTCGCATGTATCGTCAATAACTCCAACCTCCTGGTATCCAGCAATATGGCCAATAACGCCAATGCGGTGATCGGAACGCTCTGTGCGGGAATAACCATGAAAGTGATGGAAGGTTATGGGATAAACCATACCAAGGCTTACCGGGCGGTCACCGCCTTAAGTTTCCGTTCCCGGCTTTGGTATAACCCGACCAATAGTTATGTGGTCTTTATGTTACTCGGTTTGACCGGCACCATTTTCCAGCAAATTATCATGCTTGGAGTAGCGATATCCTTTGTCAAAGAGAAGGAGCAAGAAACCTGGCGGCAATTAATCTTTTCCGACCTAACGCCCGGGCAGTTGATCTGGGGTAAATCATTAACTTATTTTCTGCTTTACTTTATAAACGCTTTAATAATTTGCGCGATAAATTGTTTTTATTTTAAAATTCCGCTGCGAGGTAGTGTGGGGTTATTTCTATTAACCTCCGCCTTATTTACGATAGTGATTTTGACTTTTTCCATGTTAATGTCGGTGCTTTCCAAAAATACCGCCCAAGCCATTCAAAGTATGATGCTGGTTACGATGCCTTCATTGTTGGTTTCGGGTTATACTTGGCCGTATCAAAATTTGCCGTTGGTTCTAAAAGGGTTTTCGAATGTGTTACCGCTTACTTATTTCCTAAGAGCGGAAAAGGCCATTGCCCTGATGGGAGCAGGGTTTGATGTTGTCTGGCCGCAACTGGCGATACTATTATTGATGGTAATAATCTTGTTACCGCTGACTGTTTTTCTGGTAAAGCGTAATATGATGCGAAGTAAAGCATTTCAATAAATTCCCGAATAAATGCAAATAGAAAAAATACAACTTGAATATTCCATGGCTCCTTCCCTTGCCTCAAAGTTACTTCCGTGGTAATCTAGTATAGCGTTTTCTAAATAAATCATAAACGAAAAAACGCTATACTTGGGAAAAACGTTCCACAACGATAGATAGTTATTTAGCGAACGTTTTACTAGTCATATTCGCAAACGAAACTACACGGGAGAACTTTAGGATGGAGTCCAAATTCAAAAAATTTATATCCTATTATCGGCCATATAGGGGAACGTTTCTGGCCGATCTGGTTTGTGCCTTTACAGCAGCTGGGATTAGTCTGGCCTTTCCGCTAATCATCCGCTATATAACCAAGGATGTGTTGGGAACCGGAGCGGCCTCAGCTGCGGGAAGTATCTGGCAATTGGCTTTGGTGATGATCGGTATGGTGATTGTTGAGTATTTATGTAATTACTATATCACCACCTGCGGGCATGTGATGGGGGCCCGGATGGAATACGACCTCCGCAACGAGATTTTCAATCATCTACAGAAATTGTCCTTTAATTATTACGACAATCAAAAGACCGGCCAGATCATGTCCCGGATTACCAACGATTTATTTGATATCACCGAATTATACCACCACGGACCGGAAGATCTCTTGATCTCTTTGACCAAACTCATTGGTTCGTTCTGCATTTTATATCAGCTTAATCTTTGGCTGACGTTGGTGGTATTTGCCTTCATTCCTCCCATGGGCTTGTTTGCCTACTACTACAACCGCCAGATGCGGAAGGCTTTTCGGAAAAACCGGGAGAAGATCGCCGAGATCAACGCCGGTACAGAAGAAAGCATTTCCGGGGTCCGAGTGGTCAAATCTTTTGCCAATGAAGATTTGGAGTTGGAGAAATTTCGGGAAAACAACCAACGGTTTGTAGAGACCAAAAAGAACAGTTACCGTTATATGGGAAGGTATAACAGCGGCATTAATGCCTTTAGTTCTATGATTTATGTGATGTTGGTGGTGGCCGCCGCATTATTCATCAGTCATGGCCGGATTAATCCGGTAGACCTGCTGACTTTTTTGTTATACATCAATGTATTTTTGGAGCCGATTAAAAAGTTGATTAATTTCGGCGAACAGTTTCAAAACGGGATTTCCGGGTTCGACCGTTTTTATGAGATTTTATCCATCGTCCCCGATATTGCCGATACCAAGAAGGCGGTCACTTTGACTCAGGTGAAAGGCGATATTGAGTTTCAAAATGTTTCTTTTCGGTATCGTGAAAATTCCACTGAAGTTCTATCGGAAATTAATCTCAAGGTGAAGGCCGGTGAATATATCGCGTTAGTCGGTCCTTCCGGGGTAGGCAAGACCACCCTGTGTAGTCTGATTCCCAGGTTTTATGAGGTTTCAACCGGAGCTATCCGCTTGGACGGGCGGGACATCCGGGAACTCAAACTGCAATCTTTGCGGCGGAATATCGGCATTGTCCAACAAGATGTCTATTTGTTTGCCGGGTCGGTTCTGGAAAACATTCGCTACGGCAAGCCGGAAGCTTCGGTGGAAGAAGTGATTACTGCAGCTAAAAATGCTAATGCGCATGATTTTATCATGAGTTTACCGGAAGGCTACGAAACCGATATCGGCCAGCGGGGAGTCAAGCTATCCGGAGGCCAAAAGCAACGGCTCAGTATCGCCCGGGTATTTTTAAAGAATCCACCGGTACTGATTTTTGATGAAGCCACTTCGGCCTTGGATAATGAAAGCGAAAAGGTGGTACAGGATTCATTGGAGGCATTGGCCTGGGGTAGGACTACTTTTGTGATTGCCCACCGGCTTTCAACCATTCGTAAGGCCCGCCGGATCCTGGTTTTAACTGCCCAAGGCATTGCGGAGGAGGGGGACCACCAAAGCCTGCTGGATAAGGATGGACTCTATGCGCAGCTATATAAGATGCAATTTAAATAGACTCCCCTCAAAGGTAGTTGAGACAAATTAAAAAGCAGATGGATCGTTCATGAATCCGCCTGCTTTTTGATTTTCTTATATTTAGTTTATTTTTCCGATATCGGCGTATCGGAATTGGAGTCACTCGTCGCATCGTTTGATAAATTAGCATTGTAAGCTTCTTGCACCATAGATTGATGGGCGGAATCCACTTTACCGCTGCTATGAACCCGGCTGCCCAGGAAATGAATGCAAAATTGGCCCCGGAAGTCATTACCGCGAATGGTTTTTCCGCCGTGGGGCATTCCATTCATTGATCCGGATATGAATAGATGATGGCACTGAATAATAACGGCCCGTCGGTTCCAACTCCAGTGACCGCCAAAGATATCTTTCATGGTTTCAGTATCTTGCTTGGTCAACGGTTCGGCGTCCGCGTGATAAACCCCGCCATAACGTTTGGTTTGAAAAGATTTTCCGGTATCCACATCAATAACTTTAACGACTTCTCCAACATTCCATAGTTTATTCATAACCGACCATGGAACTTCTTGAATACCCCGGCTACCGCCACGGGAAGTAATTTGACGGTATCTTCCGGTTGGTATCCAAAGGGTTTGCCCTTGGTTGATTTGATCATCATGCAGGTCATTTTTGACCATAATTTCAGCAATGGATGAATCGAATTTTATAGCAATTTCGGATAAATTCTCGCCAGTTTCAACGGTATATTCAATGGCCTGGTTCCGGTCTTTGAATTCGGCCTCTAATATTTCCTGAGTATCTTGGTTTACTTTGCCATCGGCATTTAAATGGTTTTCCAGTTGAAAAGATTGAACCGCCTCGGCGGTGGAAGATCCATAATAGCCGGAGGGAGGGGTTCTTAAGTATTTTAACTGATATAAATAGTTTTGAACTTCCCGGACCCGCTCGCCTTTAGAGCCGATTTGCAGTA
>DNPP01000332.1:0-4181 GCA_003501365.1 Bacillota bacterium | reverse complement strand
GCGGCGCAAATCTGAGAATAGGCCGCAAATATAAATAAAACAAGCAAGATTAGACATTTATAAGGCCGTGGTATCAAATGGCTTCTCCTTTTTCCATTACAATTATTACAAATTTGTTAATTCGCCTTGGAGTAAATCAATTCCTGCCGGATATTTCAATTTCTCGATTAATTTAAGTACTGATAAAACAACCCGCGTTGTTATACGCGGGCGTAACTACTTTAGACCAAAATGGGATGGCTGAAGATCGGTATATTGTTTTCAATGCGATTTATACGCAAGATTTATACTATAATCGGATTGCTTTAATCCTTTTAGGAAATCGTGATATTTACCTGAAATGTGTTGACTGGGGGCTCTTTTGACCAAGAACGGCTATATTGTAAAACAATAGGGGTAGCGCCGATACCGACCGGATGATAAATCCAGTATTCGACCGAAGGTGAACCGGGATTTTTGCCCTGTGCCACCAAAAAGTGACGTGCTTCTTTGAGTATGTCCGGGTTTGGCTTTTGGACATATTGCCAGGTATAGCCGGTGCTGGGGTTGGTTGGAAGGGATAACTCCAGTGTCTGATCCGGCATTAAATGGATAGTCTTGCCGTTATCGGTTTCGCCGACGGCCATTTTTTGAGGTTCCATCTTAACCAACGGTCCTTTTTCATAGGCTATATCCTTGAGTTCTTGATAAGGAATGACAAATTCTAGAATTCCAAAGTTGCCGGGAGTATACTCATTATGTGAGAAATAGATCACCAAAGAATCGGCGGTTAAATAAAACTTTTGGTCTCGCTCAACGGTTTTGAACTTTTTTTGCAAAGGGATATCCCGTTCTACAATTTGCCGTTTGATTATTTTGTTGATCCGGGTGAGGTAATCCTCATCCGTTTTAAATAAATCTTCAAATTTATATATATAACCGTTTTTCAGGTTAAAGGTCAGCGCCTTAATTTTTAGGAATCCCACCGTTTGCGGGCTATTTCCAAAATGCATTTGTAAGACCACACTTAAAACACCCGACCGGTTTAGGGCGATTTGGGTGTTTCCTTCTATCATTAGATCGGGATCTTTTTCGAATCCTTGGCTCCAGATTGTTTTATAGACAGTATCCTGTATTTTTTCATTAATCTTTTGTTGAAGTTCCGGGTTTCTAAATCCCTGGACCGCCGGAAATTTCATCCGGATACGCGGATTGATGATGGTCCGTTCCGAGAGCGGGACCGGATATGCATACGCATTAGAATACATATATCATTCATCCCTTTCGCCAAATAAGCTAAAATCCTAGTAGCTATAATCTATGCGCCGTAAATTACGACGGTTCCTGAAGAAAGGGAAGGATACGTTTTTGGTTCGGGATTTAAATCGGCAGCAACTCCAGTTCAAGCGGATTGGTTATTACCATAGAGAACACAGAGGTTACCGAGTAAACAAGAACTGTTGAAAAACTGTTGAAAAATTTAAATTATTGGCGGTTTCGTTTCGTTAATTATATTATAATATATCTTCGTTTGGCTAGAAGATAGAAAATTGACTATTGGCGGAAATTATCAGCAAAACTTTTTTACCATCGGCGGTTTGTGAATACCCTTGTCAAATGAGTAAATAATAACAATACCATAACCAATAACAACCACAAAACCATAAAAATTTGGGGGCAACAATGGCTGATTTTTTAGGAAAAGTGAAACAGGGGATTGATAAAGGGGTTACCGTCGTATCTGTCAAATCAAAAGAGATAATGGAAGTTGCCAAAATCAAGAATCAACTTGGCACTTTACGAGAAGAACAGGAAAGAGCTTTTCTTATATTGGGTGAAAACGTATACCAGATGTATATGCAAAATGGTTTTAATGAAGAGAAAATCCGTACTAAATGTGAGATGATCACCTTGCTTGGCAGTCAGATTCAGGAAAGGGAAGTTAATTTAGCGCAACTTCATCTGCGGGCGGAGGTGGCATTGGGGAAATCCTTTTGTACGTTTTGTATGGCGGAACTTTCGGTAGGGGCCGTATTTTGCAGCCGATGCGGTGAAAAAATCGCAGAACTGGAAAAACACTAGGATATGGATGTTTAAAGATACCCTTGGCAAATTTCCATTGGGTTTTTTATTTTGCTCTAAATCGGCAAACACCAGCATATCTTAAAACAGAAAAACGCCGGAGGGAGCTATGCGTGCAAGTGAGTTGGAAGGTAAAGAGGTTATTGATGTAAATACCGGAGACCGCTTGGGAGTTATTCAAAAAAGTGAACTTTTGGTAAACACCACTACGGGGCTGGTAGAGGCTTTGATCTTGACCCAACGGGGTTGGAACGGCAGGGATATTGAACTAAGAACGATTCCCTGGGGTGATATTCGTAAAATTAGTGATGAGTTGGTCATTATTAGCGGTACTAATGAGTCATAGGCTTTGGTCGGCGAACTAACCATGTTAATTTGTTAAATAAGTTCAACCAGAAGTACCAAAAATAGGCTTGACAGTTTAGCGGTTTTATAGTAAATATTAAATAGAAGTGTAACAGCTTCTATTTTTTTATATCTTTTTTGGTATAGTAGAGGCGCGAAACCGAAGAGTAGCTCCATGGAGGTTGGCCGGACCGGAGAAGTGGAGTTAAAGGATGTTTCGCCGAAGTCGAAAATTCGCATTACATGGTAACATGTAATGCGTTGGTATGTTAAACCTCGATCCGGCAAGTGCGTATTGATATGAATTAATGAAGTTACTTGCCGGATTCAGGTTAAAACATGCCGGGCCACATTTTCGGCTGGTACCGTTGATCAACAATCCCGGTACTGTCATTAAGAACCTGCGTTTCTTTTAGGAACTTTGTTCCTCTAAGAGAGTTGTTTCTTATGAAGAGCTATCTTGCCGACGAGTGAATTCTATCAGGAATTCGAGTTGGTAATGGCCAACTTTTTTTTATATGGGTAACCGGTTTGCAGTGGCGGGAAATATCGGCACTTGAATAGAGATTGATTGGTATAAGGAGAGGTGTATGTTGAGTAAGATTCGCGTGTTGGTATCGGGCGCTTCCGGACGGATGGGGCGGGAGGTCAGTAAAACAATCCTTAATGATGAAGAGCTTCAGCTGGTCGGCGCGGTTGATAAAATGAATATTGGCAAAGATATTGGGAACTTGGTCGGCTTAGAACCGGTGAATATTTTTCTTCAGGAAGACCTGGCTGCAGGATTAAAATCTTGTAAACCCCAAGTTATGGTGGATTTTACGACTCCGGCGACAGCCATGCCCAATATTCGCGTGGCGCTCACATCCGGTACCAATGTAGTGGTGGGAACTACCGGACTTACCCCGGACAATCTAACTGAGATCAATGGGCTTTGTACCAAATATCAAGTTAATGCGCTAGTAGCCCCGAATTTTGCGGTAGGCGCCTTATTGATGATGAGATTTGCGGCTACCGCAGCGAAATATTTTCCCCAAGTTGAAATTATCGAATTACATCACGACCAAAAACTAGACGCACCTTCGGGGACTTCGATCAAAACTGCGGAAATGATCTTGGCCGGACGTGAACAATCATCGCCTGCAGCCATTGGTGAAGAAAAGATTAAGGGAGTGCGCGGCGGAGAGATGGGTGGGATTCATCTTCACAGTATCCGTTTGCCGGGCTTGATTGCTCATCAAGAAGTAATCTTTGGCGGTCAAGGGCAAACTCTGACTATCCGCCATGATTCGATGAGCCGTGAATCCTTTATGCCCGGTGTAGTTTTGGCGGTTAAAACGGTTTCCCAGCGACCGGGATTTACATATGGGTTAGAGCATTACCTTTTTTAAAGCAGTAGGATCAATCGAATATAGGAGCCGGGAGTCAGGAACCAAAAGATTCTCACTTTGCTTTTAGTCTTTGATATTTTCTTCTGACTCCTGAATTCTTACTCTAAAATCCAAAAATCAGTCGTCATCCACTAACAAAATCTCACCTCCTGATCCGGCTAGGAATATACTGAATTAGCTTGTGTAGTTGGAAAAAGGAGGAGCCACGGTGGAGCCTGTTTTTGATTATCAGGTGACAGTAGTTGGCGGCGATGCCAGACAGATTGTTGTTGCGGATGCCTTAACCGGTCTTTTTAGAAAAGTAGTGATATATGGACACCCCCAGCGAACGGTTCCACAGACCATGGAATGTAGTCGTGATTGCTCGGAAGCTCTGGCTGAAGC
>DNPP01000273.1:1437-11014 GCA_003501365.1 Bacillota bacterium | reverse complement strand
CAGGAGATCATGAAGTTTTCCACCATTCACATTGTCGGGATAACTTCATTTCCTTGTCTGTTATTGGATGGAGCGAGTGGAGAATTTAAGCCTACTTCGAATATGCAGACTTTGGCGGCGGCAAAACAAATCTTAACCGGGCTTGGAATAGAAATAACCCAGGTGAACGGCCCCAGTGGCACATCGTGCGCAACCATACCGTTACTGGCCCAATCCGGAATAACTCATGGCGAACCCGGACATGCCCTTTTAGGGACCACTCCGCTTCATGCCCATTCCATTCAACCGGAGATACCGGCGTTGGTATATGTTTCAGAAGTCTCTCATGTGGGAGCTGGGAAAGCCTTTTGTTTCGGCGGTGGTTTTTATTCCCGTTCCAATATTCAAAAGGCGCTGGTTGCAACAGATCCTGACCGGATTTTAAATCATAAATTAGTCTGCCAACCCCTACCTCCGGAGGTCATTGATTATTACGGTACTTTGATTACAGATGAGCAACCGGTTCATATCGGAGATACCGTGATTTTTTCGTTCCGGACCCAAATCTTTGTCACCAGGGCCAAAGTGGTTCTGGTGGAAGGTATCGCAGCCAATCATCCCCGAATCACCGGAATTTATGATGCACATGGCAATCTGTATGTATAATGAAGCAATAAAAAAGAGTGAATCCTAATGAAAATAATTATTTTGGTGATTGACAGTCTGGGTGCTGGGGAAATGGCCGATGTAGGAATGGTTCGCAAACAGGATCACGGGGCAAATACCTTAAAGCATGTAACTGAATTTGCGACCGACATAAATTTTCCCAATTTAGAGTCGCTGGGAGCCGGTTATATCGTATCCAGTAACAATTTGCGCAAACCGGTACGGCTTATCGGCAGTTACGGTTCATCCAATTTAGCCCATATGGGGGCCGATACCTATCAAGGGCATCAAGAGATTATCGGCTCAAAACCCAGACCGGCAATAGCAAAACCCTTCAAGGAATATATCGATATCGTGAGGACGGAATTGCTCAAAGCCGGGCATATCGTGACGATTCCCGATCCGCTTCATCCTTTTTTATTAGTGGATGGTTTGGTGACCGTGGCTGATAATATCGAAGCGGATGTTAAATTAAATTATAACGTGACTGCGCCTTTGGACAATATCTCTTTTGAGAAAGAGCTGGAGATTGGAGCGATTGTCCGTAACCATGTCCAGGTCGGCCGAGTAATCGTGCTGGGTGGAGAGAGAATTAGCATCCAAGGAATCCTTGATGCAGCAGAGATTATTGCTCCGGATATCGTGGGCATCAATTGTCCGAAATCCGGTGTATATCAAAAAGGGTATATGGTGCGCCATTTGGGATACGGAATCACTCCGGAGACTCAAGTCACCTCAATTTTGAAAAAAGTCGGATATTCAGTTACGTTGATTGGAAAGGCTGCCGATATTATTGATTGTAATGGCGCGGTGTATCAACCGGAGATCGATACCGAAGCGGTGCTTCAAAAATTATTAAAGGCCATGGCTACACCGGATGATGGATTGATCATGGCCAATGTTCAGGAAACTGATTTGGCAGGTCATTCCGAGGATGTGCGCCGGTATGCCGATAAATTAAAAATTGTCGATCGCTATTTAGCGTCTGTCTTTCAAACCATGGGACCCCGGGACGTGCTCTTTGTCACCGGTGACCATGGCAATGATCCCATGATCGGACATGCGCATCACACCCGCGAAAAGGCAGTTTTATTCGTATACGGCAAAAATCTTCCCGCGGTGAGCCTTGGTGAACGTTCGACATTATCGGATATTGGAGCCACTGTAGCGGAGATCTTCGGAGTCGCTCCACCGGAATACGGAACCAGTTTTTGGCCGATGTTCCGTAAAATTGCTTGCATTTGAGGGTAGGCTATCTCTCTCAGCCTTTTTGCTTGAAGTACAATGAAGGGAATGGTTATCAAAATGGAAAAACAGTTTGTATTTCAAAATAAAATCGGACTTCATGCCCGTCCTGCCACATCCTTGGTTAATTTGGCTAAACAATATTCTGAGCAGATTTATCTATTGAAAGGTGACAAAAAAGCCAACGCCAAGAGCCTGTTGGCGATATTGAGCTTAGGCATCATGTCCGGCGATACAGTTATATTACAGGTAACTGGTGAAAACGAGACGGATGTTATGATGGAATTGGTTAAATTTTTTGAACAATCGGCTAATCAAGAGTAGGGGTGATAAGATGTTCGGTATTAGCGGAGCTAATGGAATCGGGCTGGGCTATGCACTTTGGTTGAACCGTGAGACAGAAGAACCAGATGAAACCGGGGTTAGCTCGTTCAATCCAACAACGGAAATTGCCCGATTACAGCAGGCGTTGGAATCCTCGCGCCAACAAATTAAAACCCTATTCATCGACGCTACTTCGGCATCCTTGGTGGAAATTGAGGTTTTTCAAGCTCATATCAGCATGCTGGAAGATCCGGAATTTTTGGCGGCTATCCAAGAACAAATCAGTCAAAATGGCATGGGTGCAACGAAAGCCGTGCGGATGGTTATCGAGCAATACCGTCAACTCTTTACGAATATGCCGGATCCCTATTTTCAAGCACGGGCGGCGGACATTGAGGATATCGGCAGTAGAGTCATTGCAAATTTGCAGGGGAAAAAGCCGCTTAATCTAAAAACTCTGCCGCCGGAAACGATTCTTTTAGCCGATGAGTTTATGCCGTCGGAGATTGCGGCATTCGATCGCCAAAATATAAAAGGGTTGGTTGCCCGCAAGGGCGCATCTACGTCCCATGCTTCTATTATGGCTAGGGCGATGGGAATTCCCGCTGTGGTAGGTTGTGTAGATTTGACTACTTGCACTATTGCCAATGGTGAGCCCTTAATCATTAACGGAACCACAGGAGAGGTCCGGATCAAATCCACTACAACTGAATGGGCTAAGGCCTCACAATTGAAGGAACATTTTAGGCTTCGCCAGCAGCAATTCCAGGCAGAAGTCGATCAGCCTGCTGTAACACCAGATGGGCACCGCTTGATTCTTAATGCTAATTTGGCCCATCCCTCTGAGGTTAATGAAGTGTTAGCTGCCGGTGCCGATGGAATTGGCTTGTTTCGCACGGAGTTTCTTTATCTTGGCCGTTCGGCGGCTCCAACCGAAGCCGAGCAGTTTGGAGCCTATCAAACGGTTGTTACTGGATTGGCTGGTAAGCCGGTGGTATTGCGGACTATGGATGTTGGCGGCGATAAGCGAGCAGATTATTTGGGCATCCCTGATGAAGAAAATCCGTTTCTGGGGTATCGCGCCTTACGGATATGTTTGCAGCAACCGGAATTATTTCGGATACAACTCCGGGCTATCATACGGGCCAGTGCTTGTGGCCCAATTAAAATAATGTTCCCGATGGTGACTTCCCTGGAAGAAATCCGGCAGGCTAAAACGATAATACAGCAAGTAACTCGGGAGCTCACTGCTGACGGAATTGATTTTGATCCCAATATACCGGTGGGAATTATGGTGGAGATACCGGCCGCTGCGATTTTAGCCGGGAACTTAGCGGCGGAGGTCGACTTCTTTAGTATCGGGACCAATGATTTGGTTCAGTATACCTTGGCCGTTGATCGCTTAAATCCTAAATTGGCCCATTTATATCAAATGAATCATCCGGCAGTATTGCAATTAATTGTTCAGGTCATTCAAAAAGCACATCAGTATGGCAAAACGGTCTCGGTATGTGGTGAAATGGCAAGTCAACCCTCCGGCGCGTTGCTGCTTTTGGGCATGGGCATCGATCAATTGTCAGTCAGTCCGGCAGTATTACCGGAGATTAAGATGTTAGTCCGTAAAACACCATGGCTGGCAGCGCAACAAATTGCAAAGGATGTCATGGAGTTTCGGACCGTTGGCGAAATCGAGAAGTATTTAAAAGAATATTTAGATTCCCATTGGGCGTGAGGAGAGTGGTTCTTTTGGCGATAGTCTAAAATTCTGATTTGATGTTAACGGAGATTAAACAACAACCCATCGTTTTGGAAGATACGATGAGTAAAAACCAAAGGAATTTGGGGCTAATCTGCAACCAATTAAGGCCTCTGATTGAGAGTGGCCGAATCGATCAGGTGATGATAGTTGCCAGAGGCAGTTCCGACAATGCTGCAATTTTGGGTAAATATTTATTCGAGACTAAAACCGGTTTGCCGGTTTCACTGGCTGCGCTTTCGGTTGTCAACCTATACGAGGCCCCTACCAAATCTTTTACAGCTACCATAATGTTATTTTATTTGCTGGTCGCTGAGTTGGCAGAGGAACGGCAGTTGCAGCAAGAATTGAAAACAACACCCACTCTTATGATGAAAACTCTCAGCGTAGAAAGGGAAGTTATCATGCCATTCATTGGCTGGCCGAGACACGGGAATGTGTTATTTTGAGTCGAATTAATTTAGTAATGGAATCGTCTGAGCAGGTAAAAGAGCCCAAAGGATTCGGTTTATCCGCATACTGACCATGAAAATCACTGCCGCCTGTTGTGATCAAATTGTATTTCAATGCGATGCATTGAATTTTCCCCCGGGTTTCTTCATCGTTCCTTGGGTGGTTATATTCTACACCTTGTAACATTTTTTTGGCAGCAAGCTCCTCCAAAAGTTCCAAGGAATCGAATTGGCCGGGATGGGCCATTACTGCAATACCGCCCACCTGTTTGATGATACTGATTGCCTCATATACGTCGGGATAGGAATTGGGTATATAACAACTGCCTTTACTGGAAATCAGTTGATTCATCAGAGGACCGACTACCACATTCGTATAACCTAAATCGGCAAGGGCTTGAATGATATGACACTTATGGATTGACTGGCTCTGGTTACTATAACGCTGAATATGTTCCAATGATACGGGGTAGAGCGTCATGAGCTTTTCAATCATTTGTAACTTGGTTGCAGTCCTGGAACGTAGTGTTTGATTTAAAAAAATTTGGAGTGCGCCTTTATCTTTTGGAAAGTAGCAGAGTATATGCACTGGACGATTACGTCGATAGTCGCTGGTTGAAATCTCAACACCGGGAATGATCTCAATCGCAAGCCTTTTTCCCAGTACACAGGCGGGTTCGACTCCGGCCAAGGTATCATGATCCGTTATCGCAATATAGTCCAGTCCGATTTGTTTAGCATAAAATATGATATCATCAATACCTAAACTCCCATCCGAACATTTGCTATGACAATGCAAATCGCCAATCATTTTATCACATTCTTTCTATTTTAATGCAGATAAATAACAAATAAAAGAAAAAGCCGTTCGAACCGGCTTTTAGAGAAAATGGTGATAGTGAGCTGCTCAAAATTAATTATGCAGCTAATCCAAATGAAACGTTGCTTTAAATTCTTGATATTTTTCTTCCCAAACCGGGGTCTCGCAAGGCAGATATTCCGCGATGGGAAAAGACTGTCTGATGAGATCTTGACCCTGCTCAAGGGAGGAAATCTGTCGGTTCGCCAGGAGTTGGACCAGTATATTTCCGAGAGCAGTGGCATCAGAAAGGCCTGCTAAAACTGATTTATTGCATGCATTCGCTGTGAACTGGCAAAGAAGTCTGTCTTTAGAACCCCCACCAATGATATTAATAATGGGCAAGGATTTCCCGATAAGTTGTTCAATTTTTTCAATCGACCAACGATATTTAAAGGCAAGACTTTCTACTGCACAACGTACGGTTTCACCCATGTTTTGGGGAGATTTTCCATCGAACTCCATACACTTTTGACTGATTTTTAACGGCATATCCTCAGGTGAAAAGAAAATGAGATCATCCGGGTCGATCCGATGGGCAAAAGGTTTTGCTTGAGTAGCAGCTTCCTCCATATCGGCGAAACTATATTGTTGACCGTGACTGTTGTAGTAATTCCGGAGCTCTTGGATGATCCAAAGCCCCATCACGTTACGCAATAGACGATGCCTACCCCTAAAACCGCCTTCATTTGCAATATTGTAGCGATAACTCATCGGGTTAATAATAGGAGCGTTAACTTCGGTTCCCACTAACGACCATGTTCCGCTGCTAATAATGATGTGATCCCCTTTTGACATGGAAGAGAGAAAAGCCGATGCCGTATCATGTTCACATACCGATACGACGTTAAAACCGGTAATATCAAGTTCCTTATTGTAGGAATTCTTGGTTTTTCCAATAATCGTACCGGGCGTCACAATATCACAGAATATATTAGGTGGAATGTCATATGCCCTTATTATCTCATCATTCCAGGTGTTCTTGCTGAAATCAAACATCTGACTGACTGAAGCGATGGTATATTCACTTGCTGTTTCTCCGGTTAAAAAATTGATGAGCAAATCGGGAGCAAAAAGCATCTTATGGGCGTTTTTCAAAATATAGCCTTGGCCCGACTCCTGCATGGCGGCAAGTTGCATCAATGTGTTAAAGAGAGCGATTTGATTCCCCGAAAGCGAGTAAAGTCTTTCGGGGGACATTTTGGCATAAATTGCGGCCTTATGTTTTTCGGTCCGTTGATCTCTATAACAACGTAGTTGGGTAAGCAACTCCCCGGATTGATCAATGAAGGCGAAATCATTAGAAAAACTGTCCAGACCAAGCGAAACGATTGGCTGATCTGCGAGTTGCATCGCTTTTTTCACACCGGTGTTTAAGTGACTGTATATGTTTAAAATATTCCAATATAGACCATTGTTTAGCGAAAGGGGATTATTATCGAAGCGATGCACGTCCTTAAGGGAGAGATGTTCTCCGTCAAAATGACAAAGAAAAAGCTTACCGCCGCTTCCGCCGAGATCAAACGCTATACAATTCATGACGCTTTTCCTTTCATTCGCTCACAAGCAGTTCCGTTTTGTATTTCTTTAGATAGTCCAAAGAGGATACATCGGTTTTGTTATCAGTAATGATAAAGTCGATAGCTGAAAAATCGGCTAAAAAAATCTGGCCCAGGGTGGTAAATTTGGTATAATCCGCAAGAATGATCACATTCTGAGAACGTTCAATCATCAACCGTTTTGTATCCACTTCAGCGGCGCTGGAGTCCGTGAGCATCTGCTGTTCATTAATGCTGGCGCAGGATAAAAAAGATTTACTCGGATAGTAATCCTTGGCAATCTTCTGGGGAATAGTTCCTGAAAAGGACATATTGCTTAGCTTGAAAATTCCTCCAAGGCAAATGAACTGTAAATTTGGGTTTTGAACCTGGACTGCTTCTAAAAGAAGCTTCAGGGAATTAGTGATAATGCAGACATGAATGTCCTTCGGTATATAACGGAGAAGATAAATTGTCGTGGAACTGTTATCAACAAAAATAGCATCCCCATCAGCGATCATGGAAGCGGCTCTTTTACAAATAATCAGTTTCTCTTCGTAACGTTGAATTTCTCTGACCGTTACCGGCAATTCCAACTGAGTTTTGGGTGTAGAGACATTGAAGACTGCGCCACCATGGGTGCGCTTAAGAATGCCTTCTTTTTCCAATTCGCGTAAATCACGCCGAATCGTTTCCTTGCATGCTCCAAATCTCTTGGATAAGGAGTTAACATCAATTTTCCCCATTCGCTCAAGAATATTAATAATTTCCGCTTTTCTTTCCAACCCAAACATGCTATCAGTCCTTTGATGAGATTCTCTTATGATCGATTCACGAATTCGCCATTTAGAAGTTGCGTTGTATGATCAGGATTGTATTTTGGACACTATAATCCTGCAACATAGATTTAGCACTCCTGAAAAGTTCTCCGAATGCAAGTGAATATTTTTTAATCTCATATTACCATAATTAATAATATTTTGTCAGCGTTTTAAATGTCAATTTGTTGAATCATCAAAACTCATCATCATAATCAGATATATTAAAATTATTATGAATAATCAATTATTCAATCAGCTGTTTGTTTAAATGCTAAATATTATTTTTAAAGATGCCGCATATAGCATCGCATTCAATACGTTCAAGCATACTGAAGGCTGAAAAAATATCGGTGCCGGAAACAACCACCCCATGCAAGGGTAATATACATCCAATCGGTTTCTTCTCCGCAATGGCACGATGTTCTTCAAAATATTTGTATACATTTTCGGACAATTCAGGAGAATATGCCTTGGTATAGGGAATGCACCCCACTGCACCTCTGCCCATTGTCGCTTCAGAAACATTGGGAATAGGTTTACTCTGGACAACATATACCATGCAGTACATTGGATGGGCATGAATCGTACATCCGATATTATCGAAGTTTTTGAGTACCAGTTTATGCATAAGGCTTTCACGTGAAAGCTTGCCCGCACCTTCTATTATGTTTAAATCAAAATCGACTAACAGCATATCCTCTACAGTAAGTTCGCAGTGCTTGCGGTCCGACATCAGAGAAGGCGTAATTAACATCCGATCAGAATCTACTTTAACTGCAAAGTTACCTCCTGCAGCATTTGTTAGCCGGCGGTCCCACATCATTTTGGCCACCTTAACCATTTCTTGGCGCGTTTCCATGTACGATAAGTTACTCATTTTTATTGCTCCTTTTTATAGATTGCCGGTGTATGCGGCTAATTTTATGAATAGCGTACATATACCGGTTAATTATCCGATCTTCTTCACCATACATTTGTCCATTAATTCATCAGCCCGTGTTTTATCAAAACCGACCGATAGGGAGGATTCTGCTGTTGCGGCGGAGACTGCTGTGGCAATCCTGATCGTTTCTTCCATAGGTTTTCCTGCGTTAAAGCCATAAATAAGCCCGGCTAAAAAGCTGTCGCCGCAACCAATCGTATTGCAGACATTAACTGTGGGTGGGGTAGCTTTGTATATGCCCTGGGGCGATTTAACGATCGAGCCTTCTTTACCGAGCGAAACTGCAATAATTTCCACTTTATATTTGTCCAACAGATTTAGCCCGGAAATCACCGCCTTATCATCATTAGCCTCAATTTTGCCTCCGCAAAGCAGTGATAGTTCATCGAGATTTGGTTTAATGAGAAAAGGGGAAGATTCAATACACTTGAGAAGAGTCAACCCACTGGTATCAAGAAAAATTTTTAAGTTCTTATATTTTAATTCTTCGATGATTTCGTTATAAACAAAAGGATTAGCATAATTGGAGGCATCTCCGGAAAGTATAAAATAATCTTTCGGTTCAGCTTTTGCTTTCAATAATGCAACGATTTCAGCCAAGTCATCCTCGGATAAAGGAACTCCTTTTTCCGCAACAATGGTACAATCGTTATTTTGTTCAACAAAAAGATAGTTAGTTCGGCTGTTGGCATTTTTTCGGTATATAAATTCAACATCCAAATTGTATTCTTGCAGTTTATTAATTATCCAGCTGCCGGATTCGCCGTATCCAATACCAAAGGCGCGGCTATTAAGGCCGAGAAGTTTTAAATTAATCGAAACATGCGTACCCTTACCGCCAATTACATCTGTTGAATGGTCCACACGATTGGTCACGTTCTTTTCAAATTTATCAAGATACATGACTCGATCAATAGCAGGATTTAGAGTTAAGGTATTGATCATAAAAATAGACTCCTTATTATTGATTGTGCCTTTATTCATTACCACAAAA